>NZ_AP022672.1:2497500-2797500 GCF_013374095.1 Sphingomonas sp. HMP6
AACGGTTATGGACTGGCGAGCGGGCTTATCCAGAAGCCGGAGATCACGACGCGCGACATCCGGCAGTTGTTCGGGATGCTGCTGTTGCTGAACGGAGCACTCGCCGCGGCACAGGTGCTTATCCTCGCCCCCGCCGCCGCCGCCTATTACCGCCAGCCGATCGTCGCGGACATGTTGCGGGCGCAGGCTCTTTTCTATTTCGCAACCCCATTCATCGCGCTCCCTTATGCCCTGCTGTCGCGCTCGCTCGATTTCAAAGGACAGGCGCGAGTCAACATCATCGCCTCGATCGCGAGTGCGAGTGCCGCGCTCGGCGGCGCTTTGATGGGGTTGGGGGTATGGACCCTGGTATTCGCGCCGATGGTGCTGTTCGGCGTGCGGGCGATCGGCATGACGATCGCCGCGAAATCGCTGATATGGCCGAGCTTCGATTTCCGCGGATCGGGGAGCCTCGCGCGTTATGGTGGCGTGATGGCGGTAGGCCAGCTCTTCTGGTTCGCACAAAGCCAGGCCGACGTGTTCATTGCTGGGCGGCATTTCACGCCGCACATGCTCGGCATCTATACCGAGAGCCTCTTCCTGACGCAGGTGTTCGTCTCGAAGATCGTGCCCCCACTCAATGAAGTCGCCTTCTCCGCTTATGCCCGCATTCAGCACGATCGCACGGCGGTCGCCTTTGCCTTTGCCCGCAGCGTGCGAGTCATCATGGTCGCCGCCCTCCCCTTCTATTTCGGGTTGGCGGCGACCGCCGAGCCGCTGGTGCTGATCGTACTCGGCCAGAAATGGGCCGAGATGGCGCCCGTCGTCCATCTCCTCGCGCTCGCCATGCCGTTCATGACTCTCCAAGTGCTGCTCCAACCCGCGTGCGACGCGCAAGGCCGCCCGGGGATCGGTGTCGGCAATGGCGCGGCCGGCGCCGTCATCCTGGCGATCGGATTCCTGATTGGCGTGCAATGGGGTGCAACCGGGCTCGCCGCCGCGTGGATCTGTGGCTATCCGCTCTATCTCGGCTTCAGTCTGTGGCGCGCGCTGCCGGTAATCGGAAGCTCGCCCCGCGCGATCGCCGATGCGATTGCGCCCGCTTTGCTTGCCGCACTGGCGATGGCGCTGGTGGTGACACTGGTCGACGGCGTCCTGCCGGTACTGCCGACCGCGCTACGCTTGCTGATCCTCGTCGGCGTAGGCGCGGCGGTTTACGGCGGCTGGCTCGCGATCTTCTCTCGACAGGTGCTGCGTGAGCTGATGGCGGTGGTGCGCAAGCAACCGCTAGCGCCGGCCTGAAAGGTATGACGGAGGTTGCGCCGCGGCATAGCCGCGTCGTCGGTCCTCGCGGATGCTAGGCCGGCCGGCCGTTCGCCGTCTCGCGTTCAGCAATGCTAAACGCGCGCGGCACCGACTCAGGCTGACTGAATATAACTCCGCATCGCCTCGGCATCGGCTTCGATCCGGTCGATGCGATATTTGACCAAGTCGCCGATCGACACCAACCCGATCACGCGTCCGCCCTCGATCACCGGCAGATGGCGGATCCGGCGCCGCGTCATCAGCGACAGTGCGCCGATCACCGGCTCACCCGGCCCGACGGTGATCGCAGGGGCGGTCATCGTATCGCCGACCTTGCGCGCCATCGCATCGGCGCCGTGTTCGGCGATTGCGTGAATGACGTCGCGTTCGGAGAAGATGCCGACGACGCTCGCGCCCTCCATCACTGGCACCGCACCGACCCGCCGCGTCGCCAGCACCGCGACTGCATCGCCAACACTTTGATGCGCGGTGACCGAGATCACCTCGCGCCCCTTATTGCCCAGGATTGCCGCGATCGTCATCGTCTCTCTCCTCCTCCGCTCGGGGTCCCGAGTCTTGAGGTGCTTGAGGATTTCACGTTTGCGGCCATATGGAAAGCATGACGACTCCCCACCACGCCAATTCTGGCCTTTCCGATCCCGCCTACGCAGCCTTCGCTTGGCGCCGCTTCCGCACTATCATCGGCTGGATGGCGGTGGTGGCGGCGGTATTCATCGTTGCCGCCATCGCGGTGCTCCAATACGTTTACGGCCCGATGAGCTGGGTCGCGGTCCTTGCGGTGATCGGCGGGGCGGGCGGATCGATCATGTTGACGGCGTTGCTGATGGGGCTCGTGTTCCTCAGCTCGGGCACGGGCCATGACGAGGCGGTAAAGGAAATCGAGTAGCGCCGGGTTCTGGCGTATCCACGAGCGCGACGGCGGTGGCCAGATACGCGAACGGGCTGCAATCGCTTGCAGCCCGTCGGTTTACTGACCCACCCGTGAAGGGGAGTGATTATTCTGCAGTTGTGACCGCGCTGGCGGGCGGACGACCACGACGGCGGCGGGGCTTCTCGGCCAGTTCGGCATCGTCGCCATTTGCCTGCGCGTCGCCATCGGTCGCAGCATCCGACGACGGCGCCACGCGACCAGCCAAGAAGCCAACATTTTCGAGGCCCGGACCGTCCGAATCAACCGGCGCGACTTCGCGCCGTGGCCGACCGCGGCCGCGGCGGGGTGGCTCGGCGGCTTCGGGTACGGCGGTCTCGACCGTGGAGGTCGCTTCCTGCTCGACCGGCTCTGTAACACGCGGCGCGCGTTCGGTCCGCTCATAGCGGTCGCGACGGGGTGGACGCTCGCCTTGCTCGTCGCGCTGGGCCTCGGCCTGACGCTCGGAACCGCCATCAGCCACATTGCCGTTGGCGTTTACGCGACCGCGATTGTCATAGTCCTGACCGTTGCCGCGTTGCTGATCGCCGCGCCCTTCCGACGCCCCATTCTGGTCGCGCTGGGCATTGCCGTTAGGGGTATAGCCGCGATTGCCGTCCTGGCGCCCATCCTGGCGCCCATCCTGACGATAGCCGTTTTGCTGGCCCCGGTTCTGATCGCGGTTCTGACCGTCGCGCTGCTGATCGCGATTCTGGCCATCGCGCGAGCCACGATTCTGGTCCCCGCGATTCTGCTCGGGCTGGGGCTGTTCGCCGCGCTCGCCTTCATCCTCATAATCGGGCTCGTCTTCGTCGAGCGTCGCGCCCTGAATGCGCCGGGTCGAGACCGCCCCGCCATTTTCCTCAAAGCGGGCGCGCGTTTCGGCGAGCACGCGGAAATAATGGTCGGCGAATTGGAGGTAATATTCGACGTTGACGCGGTCGCCCTGCATCTGTGCGTCGCGCGCGAGCGTCTTGTATTTCTCGAGCAACTGGGCGGCATTGCCGCGCGCACGATTGTCGATGCGATTGCCGCTATCCTGGCGACCCGGATTGCCACCCGACGAGCGCTGCTGCTGCCCGCCACGGCCACGACGGCGACCGGCCTGACGATTATTGATCAAGTTCTTGTTGTCCTGTCTTCAGAAACCAAACTGGTCGTGCTCCAGAATATGGATGCAAATGCCCCCGGCCCGACATCCGCCAGCCATCGGCGGAGAGAGCCTGCCACGGTCGCCGGACTACAGCGATCGCATGACTAAAGGAGTGGACAACAGCCCATTTTCAACATGTTATTGTGAAAATGCGTGCCCCTGCCCCGTTCAATAGCCCGTCACGCCCCATTCTCCAAGCAGAATGTTGTGGCAATCGTGCGACAAATCATGTCCGGCGCATGGCAATCAGCGCGCGTGGGTTGCCGCCGAGATCGTGGCGGAGGGTGACTGCCAAGCCCTCGGCTTCGAGCAGCGCGGTGACGGGTGCCGCCTGCGTCGATCCGATTTCGAGGATCGCCGCGCCGTCGGGGGCGAGCAAGGCGCGGAGTTGCGGTGCGATGATGCGATAGTCGGCGAGACCGTCGGGGCCGGCGAACAGGGCGACGTCGGGTTCGTGCGCGCGCACTTCTTCGGGGAGGGTTTCGGTGGTGCTGATATAGGGCGGGTTGGTGAGGATGAGGTCGAACTGCCCGGCAAGGCCAGTGGCCCAGTCACCAAGCTCGAACCGCGCGCGCTCGTCCATCTCAAGATCGATCGCATTCATCTCAGCATAGTCGAGCGCTTTCTCAGAGCTGTCGATGCCCAACCCATGCGCCTCCGGCCAGTGGTCGAGCGCCGCAAGAAGCAGCGTCCCCGGTCCCGTCCCCAGATCGAGGATCGTCGCGGGCGGGCGCTTGCGGAAATGATCGACCGCCGCCTCCAGCAGCGTTTCGCTGTCCGCGCGTGGGACGAGGACACCAGGGCCAACTGCAAGCTCGATCGTCCAGAAGGCACGGGTACCGGCGATATAGGCGATCGGCTCGTGGCGCAGGCGGCGCGCGAGGAGCGGGGCGAAGGCGGCGGGTTCCGGCGCATCTAGATGGGAGAGCAGCAGGGCTTCGCGCGACATGCCGAGCGCGTGGGCCATCAAGAGTTCCGCATCTAGGCGCGGGGTTTGGCTGATTGCGGCGATGTCGGCAGCCGCTTCAGCGAGAGCGCTTCTAACGCCCCTCCCGCTTGCGGGTGGGGTTGAGGGAGGAGCTGTCATATATGTTCGGACGGTGCGATTGTAGCATTGCTCTCCCCCAGCCCCTCCCGCGAGCGGGAGAGGAGGAAGACAGAGTCACTCATTGATAGTGGCCAGCCGCTCTGCCTCATCCTGCGCGATGAGGGCGCCGACGAGTTCGTCCATTTCGCCCTGCAAAATCTCGGGCAGGCGGTGCAGCGTCAGATTGATGCGGTGGTCGGTCACGCGGCCTTGTGGGAAGTTGTAGGTGCGGATGCGCTCCGACCGATCGCCCGACCCGACCATCGATTTGCGCGCACCAGCCCGCTCGTGATGCAACCGGTCGCGCTCGGCCTCGTAGAGGCGGGTACGCAGCACGCGCATCGCCTTGGCCTTGTTCTTGTGCTGCGATTTCTCGTCCTGCTGGATCACCACCAGGCCGGAGGGAATATGCACGATCCGCACCGCCGAATCGGTCGTGTTGACCGATTGCCCGCCGGGGCCGGACGAGCGGTAGATGTCGATGCGGAGGTCCTTGTCCTCGATCTTGACGTCGACTTCCTCGGCCTCGGGCAGCACTGCTACGGTTGCCGCCGAGGTATGGATGCGGCCCTGCGCCTCGGTCGCGGGGACGCGCTGGACGCGGTGGACGCCGCTTTCGAACTTCAATTTGGCGAACACGCCCTTGCCCTCGACCGAGGCGATCGCTTCCTTGAAGCCGCCGCTTTCGGAGGAGGAAGCGGAGATCAGTTCGACCTTCCAGCCCTGCCCTTCGGCATAGCGCTGATACATGCGGAACAGGTCGGCGGCGAAGAGCGCAGCCTCGTCCCCGCCGGTGCCGGCGCGGATTTCGAGCATCGCGGCGCGTTCATCGGCGGCATCGCGTGGGAGCAGCGACAGCGCCAGCGCACGTTCGGCGTCGGGCAAGCGGCCGCGGATCGAATCGATCTCCTCGCGCGCCATCACCTTGATTTCGGGGTCGTCGTCACCCTCCATGCCCGCCAGAACACCGAGTTCGGCGCGCAACCGCCGCACCTCGCCCGCCGCCCGCGCGACGGGTTCGAGCTCGGCATATTCCTTGGAGACCGCGACGAAGCGCTCCGACGGCAAATCCCCCGACGCCATCAACGCCGAAAGCTCGTCGCGCCGCGCCTCGATCTGCAGGATGCGTTCGGGGGAGATGGAGGTCATGCTTCAGGCAAATCCGACGCTAGCGGTCGGACGACCTTCTCAAGTTTAGGCATATCGAAGTTTGCGCCGCGCACGACTTCATAGCCGAAATCATTGCCCCCATTGCGACGGTCGATCTTCACAACGCAAGCCGGGTCCATGCGCAAGACCTTATCATAACGCTTTTTGGGATTGCCCGATGCAATTACCTCCGTTGTGAAACCGGCCCGTCGAAGCTTTGCACCTATAGCTAAAGCGGATGAGTCAAGAGCGCGATCTTCTGAGACGACCACGATCTTATCATCAGCGACTAAGGGCTCCTCCAGCAACATCGCCAGCCGCTCAATCCCAGCCGCCCAGCCGACGCCCGGCGTTTCCGGTCCGCCGAGCGAGCCGATCAGCCCGTCATAGCGCCCACCCGCAAGCACCGTCCCCTGCGCGCCCAGCCGGTCGGTGACGAATTCGAACGCGGTATGGCGGTAATAATCCAAGCCGCGCACAAGGCGTGCGTTGCGCGTCCACGCGACGCCCGCCGCATCCAGCCCCGCCGTTACGGCGTCGAAGAAGGCGCGCGCTTGGGGTGTCAGATAGGCATCGATATCGGGCGCGCTGTCCGCCACCGGGCGGTCGCGCGGGTCCTTCGAGTCGAGGATGCGCAGCGGGTTCTTCTCGAGCCGCGCGAGGCTGTCTTCGCTCAGCACATCCCGATGCGCCTCAAAATGCGCGACCAAGGCCGCGCGCCACGCATCGCGCGTCTCGGCGTCCCCCAGCGTGTTGAGCTGGAGCGTCACGCCGTCCTTGATACCCAACTCATCGAGCAATTGATCCGCCAGCACGAGCAATTCGACATCCGCCGCCGGTTCGGCAGCGCCGATCACCTCCGCGTCGATCTGGTGGAACTGGCGGAAGCGGCCCTTTTGTGGGCGTTCGTAGCGGAACACCGGGCCGTGCGTCGCGATCTTGAGCGGCGCATATTGCTGCCAGCCCTCGGTCAAATAGGCGCGCGCGATGCCCGCCGTGAATTCCGGCCGCAGCGTCAGCGAATCCCCGCCGCGATCCTCGAAGGTGTACATTTCCTTCGACACGACGTCGGTCGTTTCCCCCAACGAACGCGCGAACACGGCGGTCGCCTCGAACACCGGCAGCTCGACGCGCTGAAAGCAATAGAGGCGGCGGATGCGGTCGAACGTGTCGACGACGCGGGCAAAGCGGCGCTGGTCATCCCCGAAGATGTCCTGCGTACCACGGATGCGTTTGGGAGTTTCGATGCGTGCCATAAAGGGCGGGTGTCTAAGCGATGGCGGGCGCGAACGCTAGATGGGTCGTTCGGGGGGGCGCATCCACCTTTTGGGAAACGACCCCATCCGTTCGTGTCAGCGAAGTCGAGACACGGGTACCGGGTGCGGGAAGGATTTCTCGACTTCGCTCGAAACGAACGGGTGGCGGTCACACCATCCCGTCAGAAGGGCGCTTGACACCACCCCCGCTGCACCGCAGCGTAAGAGCAATCGGGGCGACAACAGCCCCTTGCAGCATCCGCAGGATTCCCCCGGCTCGTTTCGGAAAAGGTTTTCATGCGCCCGCCTGCCATTCATTACCGCCCTCACCGCCCATGACCCTGCTGATCGAATGGGGACCGGCGATCCTCGCGCTGCTCGCTGCCGGATTGTTCGCCGGGTTTGCCGCCGGGCTGTTCGGGATCGGCGGCGGCTTCGTCGTGGTGCCCGCGATGGTCGCGCTGCTGCCGCTGCTTGGCGGCGCTCCGGCCGAATACACCCATGTCGCGATCGGCACGTCGTTCGCCACGATCGTCATCACGTCGCTGCGCTCGACGCTCAGTCATGCCAAGCGCGGGGCGGTCGATTTCGCGATCCTCAGAAGCTGGGCGCCGTGGATCGTGCTCGGCGTCGGGGTCGGGGTGGTGCTTGCCAGCCGCCTAAGCGGCACGACGCTGACGATCATCTTCGCCAGCGGCATCGCGCTGATGGCGGTCAATTTCCTGATCCCGAAGTTGGGGCGCCACCAGATCCGCAACACGATGCCGACCGGCGCAGCGCGTGCGGGGATCGCGGGTGGGCTGGGGCTGTTCTCCTCGCTGCTCGGCATTGGCGGGGGCACGGTCGCGGTGATCGTGATGACCTTGTGCGGTCGCACGATCCACAAGGCGATCGCCACCGCCGCCGGGTTCGGCTTCATCATCGCGGTGCCCGGCACGATCGGGTGGATGCTGATCGGCCTGGGGAAGCCGGGCTTGCCGGTCGGATCGGTCGGCTATGTCAATCTGCTCGGGGCGGCGGTCATCACCTCGATGTCGATTCTGACCGCCCCGCTCGGCGTTGCGGCGGCGCACGCGCTCCCGGCCGAACCGTTGAAGCGCGTGTTCGGCGTGTATCTGCTGTTCATCGCCGCGGTCATGCTGCAGCGCGCGTTGCATTGAGCGGTGCGGGCGCGGTAGCACCGCCGCCATGACCCTCAATCTCGGCCAGAAAATCGCGCCGCCGCGCTTCGTCCTGTTCACGGTCTTGTTCGTGGGCGGGCTGTTCGTGGCGATTCCCCCACTGGGCTGGGGCCGCGGCACGATGGCCGCGTTCGATGTGGCGGCGGCGGTGTTCCTGATCGCGGTCGCCACGCTGCTGCGCAAAGGCGAAGCGGCACAGATGCGCAAGGCGGCGGAGGCCAACGACGCAAACCGGGCCGGGCTCCTGATCCTCACTGGCGTGACGATGATCGTGATCCTGACCTCGGTCGCCAAGGAATTGCAGGGCAAACCCGATGTCTTCGCGGTCGCTTTGGTGATCGCGACGCTGGTGCTGGCATGGCTGTTCTCGAACACCATTTATGCGCTGCATTATGCGCACCTCTTCTATTCCGACTGTGACGGTGCAGGGAAGGATGCCGGCGGGGTCGATTTTCCGAAATGCGACGAGCCCGACTATTGGGACTTCCTCTATTTCAGCTTCACGCTGGGCATGACGTTCCAGACCTCCGATGTGGAGATCTCGTCGCGCAAGGTGCGCCGCGTCGTGCTCGGGCACTGCCTTGCCGCCTTCGTGTTCAACATCGGTGTGCTCGCCTTCACGATCAACGTGCTCGGCAGCAGCAGCGGATCCTAGACTGGACGCCGGGCGTAGTGCCCGCTTACACCCACCGCAACATTATGTCTCAGGGGCCTAACCATATGATTCGTCGTGCTGCGTTCACCGTCATCCTGCTTGCCTCCTGCGCTGCCCCGGCGCTGGCGGAGAATTCGAAACCGAAGCCGGTGCCCTTTGTCGACACCATCCCGGCGGCGCGCGACATTCCCTTTCCCGGCCGAATCGAACTCGACATCGACGCGACCGACCTGAAGCGCGGCATCTTTACCACGCGCGAACGGATCACCGGGGTATCCGCCGGGCCGATGGTGCTGCTGTTCCCGAAATGGCTGCCGGGCAGCCATTCGCCGACCGGGCAGATCGACAAGCTCGCCGGTCTCCACATCCGCGCAGGGGGCAAGGAAATTGCCTGGACGCGCGATCCGGTCGACGTGACCGCCTTCCATATCGTTGTGCCTGCGGGCGCGAAGAGCCTCGACATCGACTTGCAATTCCTCTCCGCCACCGCCGCCGACCAGGGCAATATCGTGATGGGGCCGGACATATTGCGGCTGCAGTGGAATTCGATGAGCCTGTATCCAGCCGGATACTTCACGCGGCAGATCCCGGTGCGCGCGAGCGTGACCTACCCCGCCGGCTGGAGCGCATCGTCCGGGCTGCCGTCGAAGGCGACGGGATCGGTCTACAGCTATGAGCCGACCAATTACGAAGTGCTGGTCGATTCGCCGGTTCTCGCCGGACGCTATTTCAAGCGCTGGCCGCTGTCGCCGCGCGTCAATCTCGACGTCTATGCCGACAAGCCCGAGGAACTCGCCGCGACCCCCGAGCAGATCGACGCGCACAAGAACCTCGTGACGCAAGCCGTAAAATTGTTCGGCGCGCAGCATTATGACAACTACACCTTCCTGCTCTCCTTCTCCGATCAGATCGGCGGGCAAGGCCTGGAGCATCACCGCAGTTCGGAAGACGGCGTGCCGCCCGGCTATTTCACCAAGTGGAAGGAAGGCCCCGGCCGCCGCAACCTGCTGCCGCACGAATATGTCCATAGCTGGGATGGCAAGTTCCGCCGCGGCGCCGATCTGTGGACGCCCGATTACCGCACCCCGATGCGCGATTCGCTGCTGTGGGTGTATGAGGGCCAGACGCAATTCTGGGGCTATGTGCTGCAGGCGCGATCGGGGATCGTGTCGAAGCAGGATACGCTCGATGGCTATGCCGCGATCCTGGCGCAGCTCGACAATCGCCCGGGGCGCAACTGGAAGCCGCTGGTCGACACCACCAACGATCCGACCATCTCGCAGCGCCGCCCGCGCGGCTGGGTCAGCTATCAGCGCTCCGAGGATTATTACAATGAAGGCCTGCTGGTGTGGATGGAGGTCGATTCGATCCTGCGCAAGCAATCGAGCGGGACCAAGTCGATCGACGATTTTGCGCGTGCCTTTTTCGGCCTGACCGACGGCGATTATGGGCAGGTGACCTATACGTTCGACGATGTCGTCGCGACGTTGAACGCGGTGCAGCCGTATGACTGGGCGGGCCTGCTGAAGCAGCGGCTGACCGAGACCGGTGCCCCCGCACCACTCAAGGGGTTCGAGGCGAACGGCTATAAGCTCGTTTATGACGAAACGCCGACGCTCGCGTTCAAGAATGCCGAGGCCGCTCGCAAAAGCACCGATCTCAGCTATTCGCTTGGGCTAACGATCAACAAGGATGGCGGGTTGACCGGGGTGGGCTGGGACAGCCCGGCGTTCAAGGCTGGCCTGACCCCCGGCGACACGATCGTTGCGGTCGATGGCACGGCGTTCTCCAACGAGGCGATGAAGACTGCGCTGACCGCCGCCAAGACGCGCAAGGAGCCGATCGTGCTGCTGGTCAAGGCCAACGACACGATCGCGCCGGTCAGCATCGACTATCACGGTGGCCTGCGCTATCCGCACCTCCAGAAGATCGGCACCGGAGACGGTGGTCTGGATCGATTGCTCGCGCCCCGGTAAGGGGGGCGGCATCACGCTTTTCACATCAAGGATTTCGTATGCGTATCGACATGATTCCGGTCGGCAAGAACCCGCCCGAAGACCTCAACGTCATCATCGAAGTGCCGACCGGTGGCGAGCCGGTAAAGTATGAGTTCGACAAGGCGAGCGGCGCGCTGTTCGTCGATCGCATCCTGCACACGCCGATGCGCTATCCGGCGAATTACGGCTTCATTCCGCACACGCTGTCACCCGATGGCGACCCGCTCGACGCGCTCGTCATCGCACGTTCGCCGTTCATTCCGGGCTGCGTCGTGCGGGCGCGGCCGATCGCGGTGCTCAACCTGGAAGACGAAGCCGGCGGCGACGAGAAACTCGTCTGCGTACCAGTCGATTCGACCTTCCCGTATTATTCGAACGTCAATGAGCGCGGCGACATGCCCGAGATCGTGTTCGAGCAGATCGAGCACTTCTTCACGCATTACAAGGATCTGGAAAAGAAGAAGTGGGTCCGCGTTGGCACCTGGGGCGACGCGGCCGAAGCCGGTCGCGTGACGCTCGAGGCGATCGAGCGTTATGAAGCCGCAAAGGCCGCCAAGGGCTGATGCGCTTGGGGGGCGGGCTCAGTCCCGCCCCGCCAGTGCCGCCAGCGCATCGCCAGTGACGCGGTATACCGTCCATTCCTCCATCGGCTCGGCGCCCATCGATTTGTAGAAGCGGATCGCTTTCTCGTTCCAGTCGAGCACCGACCATTCGAAGCGCGTGCAGCCGCGCTCGACCGCGAGCGCAGCCAGATGCTGCAGCAGCGCCTTGCCGACGCCCGCGCCGCGCGCCTCCGGCGTTACGTAGAGATCCTCCAGATATAGCCCGCGCCAGCCGGTCCAGGTTGAGAAATTGTGGAAGAACAGCGCCATTCCGACCGGCGTGCCGTCGAGGTCGGCAATCACCGCCTCCGCGGCGGGATGCGGTCCGAACAGCGCTTCGAACAGCATCGGCTCGGTCGCGATAACCTTGTCGCTCTCGCGTTCGAACGCGGCGAGATCGCGCACGAATTGCAGGATCAACGGCACGTCGGCCGAAGTGGCGGGGCGAATCTGAATGGTCATGCGGCAGCCTCGGTTTGGGGAGCAGGAGCGGTGGTCGATCCGCGCACCGCGAAAATACATCCGGCGATGATCAGTGCCGCGCCCGCAACGGTGTAGAGCGAGACGCCCTCGCCGAACACCCACCAGCCAAGCAAGGCGGCCCAGACGAAGGCGGTATATTCGACCGGTGCGAGCACCTGCGCCTCGGCATGGCCATAGGCCCAGGCCAGCGCCATCGCCGAGAGCGAGCCGAGCACCGCGGCACCGAAAATGTGCGGTACGTAATCGAGCGGGGGGATGGCCGAGAACCACGGAGCTCCGACCAGCAGCATCCCGCCGAGGACGATCGAGGTGAACAAGGCAACCTCCAGCGGATCGGCGACTTGCGCTTGCTTGCGCAGCAGGATCAGGCTGCCGGCATAGAGAATCGAGGCCAGCACCACCGCGACCGAGCCGAGCACGACTTGCGCCGAGGCATGTGCCTGGACCTGGCCCGCCGCGATCACCAGCACGCCGATGCTGGCGATCACCGATCCACCGATCGCCGCGCGCCGGATCTGCTCGCCGAGCGTCGCGGCGGCGAGGAACAAGGCGATCAGCGGGGCAAGGAAGGTCAGCGCCACGCCCTGCGCCATCGGCACACGCACCAGCCCCCAGAAGAACAACAGCACCGACGCACCTGCCACGGCACCACGCGCGACATGCAAGGTCAACGCGGCACGCCCGGGCCAGGCTTTCCGCCGTGCGAGGAACACCGGCCCGAGCAGGGCCACGCCCGCGACCGAGCGCCACAGCACCGCGCTATACGCGCCGTGCAGGATCGACATGTCCTTCATGATCGCATCCATCACCGAATAACTGGCGATGCCGACGGCGGCGACCGCGAAGGCGAGATTGGCGGATACGGGTTTCATCACGGGCGTCGATAGTGCCACCGGCCCGACCTGTCAGGCTAAAGTCGCACGAGTCGCACTATCGACGGGTTCAGCGCTCCCGCACCACAGACGGATTTGGCAGGTCGACGCAGACATAGAACCTCGCCAGAATGACACCGCGCGGCCGTGTAGGACAGCGCGCTATTCCAGCGTCATCACGTCGGCGCTGATCTTTACGGTGTCGATGTGGCGCAGAAAGGTTTGCCCCAACAGCGACACTTCGCTGTCCTCCAGCACCACGCCGCGGACATCGCTCACGCGTTTGCCGTCGAGCACGATGTCGGCGATCCGCACTTCCTGCCCGCGCACCGCCCCCGCCGCACCCTTTCCGACGATGACGAAGCGGCTGGGGTCGAACTCGACCCGCGCCCGCCGGGCATCCTCCATCGTCAGCGCGACCGTATCGGCGCCGGTATCGACGACGAAGCGGACCGGTTCATGGTTGACGTCGGCGACGGCGAGGAAATGGCCGCTATTGCTGCGCTCGATCCTGGTCCGCACGGGCACGTCGCGCGGGACCTCGGTCGCTGCGGCCGCCGGGGCCACCGCGGCCGCTGCGGGTGCAGGCGGTCGCTTCGCGGCGGGCAGCGCGAGCCCGATGCCAGTCCCGACGATGATGACAGACCCAAGCGCGAGTTTCATGGCATACGGTGTAGCGCAGCGGCTTTAGGACGCGGCTAAAGTTTAGGGATAATGCGCGGTAAAGGCGGCGCGCAATCAGCGGATCATGCGGATGTCCAGACCCACATCGGCCTGCGCCATGCGCCGGTCTGCGGTCACGATCGGCAGCTCCGAAAAATACCCCTAGCTCCGAAAAATACCCCTGCGCCGGACACGCGCGATTGAGCGACAGGCCAAAATGTGCGGTCAGTGGCCGCAACCGACCGATCTCCATGGAGCACCGCTTGGTACCCATGGCATAGCACAGACCTACTCCGCCGCCACCGCCTGTGCTCCTGCCACCGCCGCGTCATGCGCTTCGATCGCCGCGGCCTTGTCCTCGACCAGCTTGACGATGTGTTCGAGCATGTCCTCGGAATTGACGGTGTGGTCGGTCACGCCCGAGAGATAGACCATGTGCTTGCCATTGCCGCCGCCGGTGAGGCCGATGTCGGTTTCGCGCGCTTCGCCGGGGCCGTTGACGACGCAGCCGAGCACCGATAGCGACATCGGCGTGCGGATATGCTGGAGCCGTTCTTCGAGCGCCTGAACGGTGCGGATCACGTCGAAGCCCTGCCGCGCGCAGCTGGGGCAAGAGACGACGCGGACGCCGCGATTACGGATGCCGAGCGCCTTGAGGATCTCGAAGCCGACGCGCACTTCATCCTCGGGCTCGGCCGAGAGCGAGACGCGGATCGTGTCGCCGATGCCGAACCACAAGAGCGAGCCGATCCCGATCGAGGACTTGACCGTCCCGCCGACGAAGCCGCCGGCTTCAGTAATGCCGAGGTGCAGCGGGCAATCGACCAGTTCGGCGAGCTGCTGATAGGCGGCGACCGCGAGGAAGAAGTCGGACGCCTTCACCGCGACCTTGAATTCGTGGAAATCGTGATCCTGCAGCAGCTTGATGTGGTCCATCGCCGATTCGACCAGCGCATCGGGGCACGGCTCGCCATATTTCTCGAGCAGATGGCGTTCCAGGCTGCCGCCGTTCACGCCGATGCGGATCGCGCAACCGTTCGATTTGGCGGCGTCGACCACTTCCTTCACGCGCGCCGCCGAGCCGATGTTGCCGGGGTTGATGCGCAGGCACGCCGCCCCCGCATCGGCGGCTTCGAGGGCGCGCTTATAGTGGAAATGGATGTCGGCGACGATCGGCACGCGGCTGGCGCGGACGATCTGTTTCAACGCGGCGGTGCTCTCCACATCGGGGCAGGAGACGCGGATGATGTCGACGCCGGCCTCTTCGCAGCGGCGGATCTGGTCGACCGTCGCCTTCACGTCGTCGGTCGGCGTGTTGGTCATCGTCTGGACGGTGACCGGCGCGTCGCCGCCGACGGGGACATTGCCGACCATGATCTGGCGGCTCTGGCGACGGTTGATGTCGCGCCACGGGCGGAGGGACATGATCGATTTCCTCTGGTTGCACGCGCGCTATAGCGCCGTTGGCGGCCAACCGAAATAGCTTGCGATTGGACGATGGCGATGCCTGGTCTAAGGCGGGATGATGGAACGGCACTTCGGTCTGGACTGGTTGCGCATCGGCGCGTTCGGTCTGCTCATCTTCTATCATATTGGCATGGTGTTCGTGCCGTGGGGCTATCACGTCAAAACCGCGCAGCCGCAGGATTGGGTGGTGCTGCCGATGCTGGCGCTGAACAGTTGGCGCTTGCTGCTGCTGTTCGTGGTGTCGGGCTATGCCAGCCGCGCTTTGTTGGCGAAGGGGTCAGGCACGGCGGGCTTTGCGGCGAATCGCACCGCGCGGCTGATCGTGCCGTTGCTGTTCGGGATGCTGGTGGTGGTGCCGGTGCAGCCGTGGATCGAGCTGACCACGCAGCGTGGCTATACCCATGATTTCGGCTATTTCCTGCTCCACGATTATTTCCGCTTCGGCAACGTCGGCGGCGTGATCCTGCCGACGTGGCAGCATCTGTGGTTTGTCGCCTATTTGTGGTCCTACACCATGATACTGGTGGTGCTGGTCGCACTGTTCGGGCGGTTGCGCCTGCAAGTGGCGTTCGATCGGGTGTTCGGCACGATCCTGGTGTGGCTGATCCCGGCGGCGTGGCTGATCGTGGTGAGCGCGTGGTTGTTCCCCGGCATCGGGCCGACCAACACGCTGGTCAATGATCTGGTGTCGCACGCGCAATATCTGCCGGGCTTTTTGTTCGGCTTCGCGCTCGCCGGATCGCCGTCCGCGCTCGCGGCGATGCGGCGGTGGTGGCCGTGGGCGCTCGGCGTCGGGCTGCTGTGCTACGGCGTGGTCGTCGCGATCGAGATCGAATGGCCGGGCAGCACGACGCCCGCGTGGCCGTGGGGCATCCTGTTTGCCGCGGCGCGCGCGGTACAGGGGTGGAGCATCATCGTCGCGCTGATCGGCCTTGCCGACACCTACCTCAACCGCGACCATCGGTGGCGGCGAATGCTGACCGAGGCGGTGTTTCCTTTCTATATTATCCACCAGACGATCATCGTCGGGGTTGAGGGCGCGTTGCTGCCGCTCGCGCTGTCGCCGGTGGTGGAATTCCTGATCCTGCTGACGACGACGGTCGGCGGGTGCTGGGCGTTTTATGCGGTCGGGCGGGAGATCGGCTGGCTGCGCCCGCTGATCGGGCTGCGCCCCTTCCCCCGGACGAAAGAGGCATGATGGGCTGGACTTTGGTACTGCATGGCGGCGCGGGGCAGATGACGCCCGCAACCGTTACCCCGGCCCAGGCCGAGGGCGCGCGCGAAGCACTCGGCCGCGCGCTCGATGCGGGGGCTGCGATCCTGTCCGCTGATGGGCTGGCGCTCGACGCGGTCGAGGCGGCGGTGCGTGTGCTGGAGGACGACCCACACTTCAATTCGGGGCGCGGTGCTGCGCTGACGCATGCGGGTGTCGCCGAGCTCGATGCCGCGATCATGGACGGGCGCGACCGGAATGCGGGGGCGGTGGCGGGGGTGACCGCGACGCGGCATCCGGTGAGTCTCGCGCGCGCGGTCATGTCGGACAGCCCGCATGTCCTGCTGAGCGGCGCGGGTGCCGATGCCTTTTCGGTTGAGCAGGGCTGCGAGCAAGCGACGCAGGACTGGCTTGTGCTGCCCGAACGGCGCGCGCAGCTTGACGAGATGATCGCGGGCGGCGGGGCGTTCGACGTCGACATGAAATATGGCACGGTCGGCGCGGTGGCGTGCGATGCCCACGGCCATGTCGCCGCCGCGACCTCGACCGGGGGCGTGACGGGCAAGCGCTGGGGCCGGATCGGCGACTCGCCGCTGATCGGGGCGGGCACCTATGCCGATGATCGGGCGGGCGCGGTGGCGTGCACGGGCTCGGGCGAATTCTTCATCCGCGCGGGCGTGGCGCATGAGATTTGCGCGCGGGTACGGCTGGCGGGCGAAACGCTCGACGCGGCGGTCGTGGGGGTGATGGCGGAGGTGACCGCGCTCGGCGGATCTGGCGGCATCATAGCGACCGGGCCGAAGGGCGAAGCGGTGTGGCATTTCACCACGCCGGGCATGTACCGCGCGCGGCTCACATCCGACGGCGCACGAGAGATCGCGGTGTTCGGCGATGAATAGTGTCCCCGCTTCCGCGGGGATGACAACGCGGGTAGGGGCAAGATCATGATTCGCCCCCTCCCCGCTTTGCTTGCCGTCGCGCTCGTCGCGACCGCCTCCCCCGCCGCTGCCTATTGGGAATATGGCCACCAGACGATCGCACAGATCGCCGAGGCCAATGTGCGGCCCAAGACGCGGGTCGCGATCCGGGCGTTGCTGGCGCATTCCGATCTGCTCGATACGCCCGAGTGCAAGGCATCGACCATGTCTGACGCCAGCGTGTGGGCGGATTGCGTCAAGCCGCTGAAGGATGCCGATGGCAAATCGCGCTTCGGCTACGCTTATTCGTGGCACTATCAGAACGTCAGCATTTGCCGCCCGTTCGACCTGACCGCGCCGTGCAAGGACGGCAATTGCGTATCGGCGCAAATCACCCGCGACGTCGCGCTGCTGAAGAACAAGCGCGCACCGATGAAAGACCGGGTCGAGGCACTCGCCTTCCTGATCCACTTCGTCGGCGATCTGCACCAACCGCTCCACGCCGGGGACAAGGACGACAAGGGCGGCAATGATGCCAAGGCCGATTACGGTCTTTACGGCCCGGCACGGCTGAATTTGCACAGCATCTGGGACGGGTATCTGGCAGAGCGCGCGATTTCGTCGCCACCGCCGTTGGTCCGGCGCTATCCCGCGAGCGTCCGCACGGCGCTGGGGGCCGGAAGCGTCACCGACTGGAGCCGCGAAAGCTGGCAGATCTCGCATGACGCCGCTTACGGCAGCGTGCTGTCCGATCCGTGCGTGCCGACGCCTGCACGGTTGAAGCTCGACGACGCGACGATCGCGAAGCTGGTGCCGGTCGCCCGCCTGGAAGTCGAGCGCGGCGGGTTGCGGCTGGCAAAGCTGCTCGATGAGGCGCTGGGGTAAGCGGCCTCATCCTCCGTTCGCTTCGAGCGAAGTCGAGAAGCCGTGCGGGAACGCCCTGCTCCGGTTTCTCGACTTCGCTCGAAACGAACGGTAATTTCCGTCAGCCCGATCCCACCTATCGCTTCAGAAAACCCGCCACCGCCGCCGCAACGTCCGGCGAGATCGGCAGCGTCGCATCGCGGTAGGTCGCGATATTCGCCCTGCGATCGTCGCTCTCGACCGGGCGGAACACATGGTTGATGCCGGGCAGCAGCTTTAGCACCGCCTTGGGCTGGGCGCGCTTCAGCGCCTCAGCATCGGCGACACTCACCTGAATGTCGCGCGTGCCTTGCAGGATCAGCACCGGTAGCTTCAGGTTCGCGATCAGTTTCGCCGGATCGTGCGAGAAGAGATCGATCCAATAGCCTTGGATCGCGTCGGAAAAGATCGCCGGGAGCGGCATCGGCAGCGTCGCCGCAGGCACGCGTTTCCCCGCCTCCAGCGAATCGATCGCGCCGAGCGCGGCGGCGAGGATCGACGCGTTCGCCGGATTCTCACGGAATTGATCGCGCAGAACGGTCGCCATCGGGCGGCCGATCGCGCTCAGCAGGATGACGCCGCAGAGCCCTTCGGGCCGTTGCGCCGCGACCAAGGCGACCATCCCGCCCTCGCTATGGCCGAGGAGCCAGACGCATTTGCGGCCGGTACGCGCGCGCGCGACCTTGCTCCACGCCTGCACGTCGTCGGCATAGCCGCCGGTCGTCGCGGCATTGGGATCGGCGACTGCCGCCGTGCTGCCGAACAGGCCGCGCTTGTCGATGCGCAGTGTGGCGATCCCCTTGGCAGCGAGCGCCTCGGCGAGTTGGCGGTACGGTCCGCCCGCGACCCCCAGCGGGCTGTTGCCGTCGCGATCGGTCGGGCCGGAGCCGGGGATGATCAGTACCAGCGGCCCCTTGGGATCGGGATCGAGCAGCGTTCCGGCGAGCGGCCCTTGTGGCCCCGGCGCGGTCAGTTCGACCGATGCCGAGGCGGCCGCGGGTGATGCTGCGAATAATGCCGCAATGGCGAGCAAACGTATCATTTGCCGAACCCCCAATGCCAGCGCCAGCCACCCTGCGTCTTGCGGAAACAGATCGTCAGGAACGCGGCCGTCAGCGCAACGCCAACAACGACCCGCGCGATCGGATCGGGCATGAAACGGATGTCGAGGATGAGCAGCGCTGCGAAACCAAGCGTCAGCGCCCAGCCCTGCCACGTCACCGGCGTCGCGCCGATCCCGAATAGCTTGGGCACGAACCAATAATCGGGTTCGGCTCGGAAATGGTCGATTAGATCATCCTTCGTCATCGGAATTCTCCTTCGGCGGCCGCCCGCGCTTGGGTGCCTCGCTATGTGCAACCTTCACTCCCCGCTTGGCGAGCGCCTCGCGCAGCAGGCATTCGAACTGGGCGTTGACGCTCCGCAGGTCGGCCGCCGCCACCCGCTCGACCGCCGCGTAGAGCGCGGGGTCGAGGCGGAGCGGAAACGCCTTCTTGGGGGGAGCCGCCAACGGACCGGCCGGTCAGTAAAGCGTGCCAGCGTTGACGACCGGCTGGGTATCGCGCTCGCCGCACAACACGACCATCAGGTTCGACACCATCGCCGCGCGCCGTTCGTCATCGAGTTCGACCACGCCTTTCTTCGAGAGCAAGTCGAGCGCCATCTCGACCATGCCGACCGCGCCCTCGACCAAGGTCGCTCGCGCCGCGACCACGGCTTGCGCCTGTTGCCGCCGCAGCATCGCGCCGGCAATTTCGGGCGCATAGGCAAGGTGGGTAAAGCCGCATTCGTCGACCGTGATGCCCGCCGTCACCAGCCGCTCGATGAGTTCGGCGCGCAGTTCGGCTGCCACCTGATCGTGGTTTCCCCGCAGCGTCACTTCCTGATGCTCGTAATCGTCATACGGATAGCGCGCGCCGATCGTGCGCACCGCCGCCTCGATCTGGACGATCACGAACGCCTTGTAATCGTCGATGTCGAACAGTGCCTGCGCGGTATCGGTCACGCGCCACACGACTTGCGCTGCGATCTCGATCGGGTTGCCGCGCAGATCGTTGACCTTCAGCCGCTCCGAAATCATGTTGTTGGCACGCAGCGACACCTTATTGCGCCCAAGCCACGGCATCAGCCAGCGCAAGCCCGTGTTGCGATCGGTCCCCTTATACGCACCGAACAACGTTATCGCCGTCGCCTGATTGGGTTGCTGCATGTAGAAACCGCACGCGACAAACAGGAATATCAGGGTTGCGAAGACGATCGTGACCAGCGCGATCGCGGGTGCGCTGGGAATGAGCGTCAGCGCGCCGCCGCCCACCGTGAGCGCGAGCAGCATCACCAACAGCATCGCATAACCGCTCGACGTCGACGCATTATGCTCGCGCGACAGCGTCAGCGCGGTGTTGTGTGTTCCCGACTCAACCATGAATGCCTCCCGTTAATGCGATATCACATTTATATCGGGATTTTGGGATACGCAAGCGAAATGAAAAGGCCCTCCCGCAGTGCTGCGGAAGGGCCTTTGCGTCGCCGAAAGGGGCGCTTAGTTCAGGACGATCGTCACCGCGCGACGGTTCTGCGCGAGGCTGGCTTCGTCAGATCCCAGTGCCAGCGGCCGTTCCTTGCCGTAGCTGATCGTCGAAATGCGGCCCGGCGCGACGCCGCGTGCCGCGAGGTAATTCTTCGCGGCGAGCGCGCGGCGGTCACCCAGCGCAAGGTTGTATTCGCGGGTGCCGCGCTCGTCGCAATGCCCCTCGAGGCTCACCGGCACATTGGGGTAGCGCGAGAGCCATGCCGCCTGGCTATCGAGGATCGCGCGGGCGCGGTCGTCGATGCTGAAGCTGTCGAGCGCGAAATTGACCGTGTTGCTGGTGACCGAGCGTTCGAAATCGCCGCGCGAGCCGGGCGCGAAGCCCCCCGCGCCAGTGCCTTGATCGGTCGGCATGTTGCCGGGGGCGGGCGGGATATAGGCGGGCGGCTTCTTGGCGCAGGCGGCGACGAACAGCGTCGTTGCCAGCAGAAGGGCGGTGGTCAGTTTTGCCATATCGGCTTCTCCCAGGGTTGATCGGAATTTAGGCTCAGGGGCGTAACGGTCCCCAAGCCGGATCGGATCCATCGAGGCGCGTAGGAATGCGGCGCAAATTGACGCCGGTCAAATCGACCGACCACAGATCCGCACGCCCACTGCCCCCGCCGGTCGAGCGGAAGAACATCAGCACGCGGCCATTGGGCGACCAGCTCGGCGCTTCATCCTGTGCGCCTTCGGTCAGCAATTGTTCGTTGCCGCCCGCCGGGCTCATTACGCCGATGCGGAAGCTGCCGCCCAATTTGGTGAAAGCGATCAAATTGCCGCGCGGGCTCCATACCGGGGTCGCATAGCGGCCGCTGCCGAAGCTGATCCGCTGCTGCTGTGACCCATCGGCGTTCATCACATAGAGTTGCTGCGTGCCGGAACGATCGCTTTCGAACACGATCCGCCCGCCATCGGGCGAATAGGTGCCGCCGGTGTCGATGCCCGGCGAATCGGTCAGCCGCTGCGGCGTACCCCCGCCGAAGGCGACGCGGTAGACATCGGTATTGCCGCCCACCGCCATCGAGAACAGCACCCAGCGCCCGTCAGGCGACACGCGCGGTGCGAAGGTGAGGTTGGTGTTGGGCACCAGCAGCCGCTGCCGCTTCGACGCGATGTCATAGACATAGATCGCCGGACGATCGTCGAGATAGCTCATGTAGACGATCGAGCGCTGATCGGGCGAGAAGCGCGGCGTCAGCGCGATCGCCTGGCCGTTGGTGAGGAAGGTGTGATTTTCGCCGTCCTGGTCCATCAAGGCGAGCCGCTTGATGCGCTTGCCCTTGGGGCCGGTCTCCGAGACATAGACGACGCGGCTGTCGAAATAGGGACCTTCCCCGGTCAGTTTCGAATAGATCATATCGGCGCATTTATGCCCGGCACGCCGCCAGTCGGCGGGCGCCACCACAAACCCCTGCCGCGCGAGTTCGCGGCGCGAGAAGACGTCGTAGAGGTAGCAGCCGACGGTGAGCGTCCCGTCACCATTGGCGCGGATAAAGCCCTGCACCAGTGCCGATGCGCCCGCCGGGCCCCAATAGTCGAAGGTCGGGGCGGTCACTTCCGGGTAGTCGACGGCCTTCACACCCGCTTCGAGCGGCTTGAACAGCCCGGAATTCCGCAAGTCGGTCGAGACGATCTGTGCGAGTTGCTGGCCCAGCACATCGGTGCGCCCGGCAGGCGTGTTGGCGACTTCGGCGGTCGGCATGACCGGAACAGCGATGCCGAGCGGGGCGGAGACGCCGCCGACGACATCGACCACCAATTCGCCTTGCTGCTGCGGGTCGGTCGTACCGGATGGCGCAGGCGGCGGGGCCGGTGCGGTCTGCGCTTGCGCTCCGGCAGCGGACGCCACCAGCGCGAGCGCGAAGATCGTCTTGTGGAGCATCGTGGTCATTCCTCAACCCGGAAGTTTGTAGCGCAGCTTAAAGGTCTTCCACCCGCGCGGCACGTCGTAAAGCTCGGGCGGAAGCCCACGCAGTGGCGCGCAGCCCGAAAAAGTCGCGATGGCGTTGCGATCGACCGCATCGACATAGCGCCGATTCTCGTCATCGACCCCGCCATGATCGTCGGACACGCTGGGCCGTGCCGCGAGTGAGCCATCACGATTGAGCGACAGCGCGATCGTCACGACGATCCGCGATGCACCTGGGCCGGGATTGACCTGGCGATCGGCGCACGGCTGCACCTGCCGCCGGATCGCCGAGCCGATATCGGCGGCAGCCTTGGCATCCATCGTCGCGCCGGGGGCGGCAGCGGGCGATTTCGCCTTGGACGGCGTCTGCGATAGCCCTTTGCGGAAATCGTCGTCGAGCAGCGAGCCCGTTGCCTTCGCCTTGGTCGCGTTGGGATTGGACCCCGCCGCCTTGCCCGCAGCCACGGCCTTGACCGGGCGCGCGCTCGGCGAGACCGGAGCAGCCTTCGCCTTTTCGGGCCTTTCCGCGACGACCGGCTTTTTCACCGGCGGCACCGGTTTGGGCGCAGGCTTTGGCGCTGGCTTGGGTACCGGCGCTGGCTTGGGTACCGGCGCGGGCTCTGGTTTGGCCGGCTGCGGCTTGGGCGGCGCGGGTTCGGGCGCTGGCTCGGGTTCGGCAGCCGGGGGCGGCGCATCGTCGGGCGGGCCGGGATCGGGCGCGGTCGATTGCGCGGGCGGCTCGGGCGCCGGGGGTGCCCGCTGATCGAGCGCGACGTCGTCGACCAGCGACACTTCGATCGGTTTGGGGGTGGGGAGCGGCACGGGCTTGGCCGACCACACGACCGAGAGGATCGCGAACAGCGCGACATGGCCGACCGCGGCCACGGCAAGTCCGACACCCTCGTTCTTAGTCATTGCGAGGCCGCGTCATTTGCCGCCCTGTTCGACCGTCACGAGCGCGACGCGGTTGAGCCCGGCGCGGTTGAGCTCGCCCATCACGCGCATCACGCGGCCGTAATCGAGCCCCTTGTCGGCGCGCAGGAACACTTGCGGCGGTTTGGCCGGGTCGCCCTTGGCGGCGATCTGCGTTAGGATGTCGGGGAGCAGCGCTTCGCTCACTTCGTCCTTGTCGACATACAGCTTACCCGCCCGGTCAATCGAGATTTCGAGCGGCTGCTGATCCTGCTCGACCGCTTTCGCGCGGGCATCGGGGAGTTGCACCGGCACGCCTGCGGTCATCAGCGGCGCGGTGACCATGAAGATGATCAGCAGCACCAGCATCACGTCGACCAAGGGGGTCACGTTGATGTCCGCCATCGGCGCACGCCGCCCGCGCCCGCGTTGCGAGGGGAGGTTGATGGCCATGCTAGCGCTTCACCTCACTCTCGAGCTGACGGCTCAGGGTCGCGTGAAAGCCGTCGGCGAAGCGGTTGAGGCGTGCTTCGATGCGGTTGATGCCGTGGCTGAAGCGATTGTAGGCGATCACCGCCGGGATGGCCGCGAACAGGCCGATCGCGGTCGCGAACAGCGCCTCAGCGATGCCCGGCGCGACCACCGCCAGCGAGGTGTTCTGCGCCGCCGCGATGCTGGTGAAGCTGCGCATGATCCCCCACACGGTACCGAACAGTCCGACGAAGGGGGCAACCGAGCCGACCGTCGCGAGGATGTTCAAGCGATCCGACAGCGCATCGATCTCGCCCGCGACCGCCGCGCCCATCGCGGTTGCCAGCCGCTCGCGCGTGCCGCCGCGATCGACCTGGCCACCAGCAGTCGAGCGGCGCCATTCGGCCACGCCCGCCGCGAACACCTTGGCGATCGGCAAGTCGCTCTCGCCTTCTTGTCTGTGGAAGGCGTCGATATCCTCGGCCTTCCAGAAATCGCGTTCGAAGCGCGCGATCTGATGACGCGTGCGGCCGAGCTTGCGCACGAAAGTAAAGATGATCCCCCAGGTCCAGATGCTGGCAAGCAGCAGCCCGACCATCACGACCTGCACCACCGGATCGGCATGGAGAAAAATCCCGATCGGCGACAAGCTCGTCGCATCGGTGTTGAGGGCAAGGCTGCTCACGAAAAACTGTCCCCTGATTCCATCACGCGGGCAAACGCCGCGATCCATTGCTTGGGCTGGCGTTGCGGCCGCCCCGCTGCGCCGACCAACGCCGCCGTCACCTTGGCTTCGGTCAACACCACACCACCGCGCATGACTCGTTGCTGAATATCAACCGAGGCAGCGCGGACTTGGACGAGGCGTGTCAGCACGACCAACGCATCATCGAGCTTGGCGGGGGCACGGTAGCGAATGTCGAGCGCGGTCACCGCATACGCCCCGCCGCCCGCCTCCTGATGGCCGCGCTGATCGATCCCCGCCAGCTGCAACATGTCGGACCGCGCGCGCTCCATGTAGCGCAGATAGTTGGCGTGATAGACGATCCCCGAAAGATCGGTGTCCTCGAAATAGACGCGGATCGGGAAGCGGTGCTCGCCCGCGACGATGCGGCCCGTGGCGGGCATATCGAGGTCGGGTGACGGCATGGCCTCGTCCTCTAACGGCACGGGATGCCCGCGCAAACCCCCGGCGCGCGCGAAACGAGGCTTGCGCACATGGAACTCACAGGTTACATGTAACCTGTAGGTGACTAACAAGGGACTGCCATTATGGATTTGATCGACCTCGCCGAACGCAAGGCGCACGCGCGTGCGCTCGGCCTTTATGTTTTTGCGGCCTTCACCGTCCTCTTCCTCGCCTTGACCTTTTCGGCGTGGCGGCCGGAATTCTTCCAGGGGATGTGGTTGAGCTTCACCCTTATTTCGGCGCTCTTGGTTTCGCCGCTGGCGACCCGCCTGAAGCGTGGCCCGCTCGCGCAATTGCTTGAGGATGAAGTGACGCGCGAGCATCGCAGGCTGAGCAGCGTGAGCGGGTTCTGGGCCGGGCTGGTCGCCGGCGTGGCGATGCTTGCGGCTGGCAGTGTCCCCGGACTGATTTCGGCGAGCGACAGTGCGCGAATCATCTTCACCGCCGCGATCGTGGTGGCACAAGTACATCTCGCGACCCTCGAACTCAGGGCTGCGCGCTGAATGGCCGAAATCCTGCACAACACCCTGAAGGCCGAACGCGAGCGGCTCGACCTGACGCAGGCGGCGCTGGCCGAGTGCGTCGGGGTGAGCCGCAAGACGATCAACACCGTAGAAAACGGCGTTTTCATCCCGTCCACCATTCTCGCGCTCAAGCTCGCGGCAGCGCTCGATCGTCCGGTCGAGGTGCTGTTCCGGCTGGACGGCCCGGGTGTATCGCTTAAACAGGACACATGATCGAACCCGCACCCCTGCCCGCCTTGCGTATCCGTGGCCTGGCCAAGGCGTTCGACAAGCCCGTCATCGCCGGGCTCGACCTCGAGATCGCGGCAGGACAGCTTTACGCGCTGCTCGGGCCGAATGGGGCGGGCAAGACCACGACGCTACGGATGGTCGCGGGGCTGGCCAAGCCCGATGCCGGGTCGATTCACATCTTCGGCGTCGACGCCTTGCGCGATCCGCTCGCCGCCAAGGCGATCACCGCCTGGCTGCCCGATGAGGCGATGCTGTACGACAAGCTCTCGCCGCTCGAATATCTCGCCTTCGTCGCGGGGCTATGGCGGATGGACCCGCAGCATGCCGCCGCCGAGGCCGACAGGCTGCTCCACTGGCTCGACCTGTGGGAGCAACGCGATACGCGCTGCGAGGGCTTTTCGCGCGGGATGAAGCAGAAGGTCGCACTGGCCGGCGCGCTGATCCACGATCCCAAATTGCTGATCCTCGACGAGCCGCTGACCGGGCTCGACGCGAGCATGGCGCGATCGGTAAAAGACGCCCTTCGGGCTCAGGTCGATGCGGGGAAGACCGTGATCGTCACCACGCACATCCTGGAAGTGGCCGAGCGCATGGCCGACCGGATCGGCATCATCGGCGGCGGCAAGCTGCTGGCCGAAGGCACGCTCGACGAATTGCGCGAGAGTGCGGGGACCGCGGGGATGACGCTGGAAGACACCTTCATCCGGTTGACCGACCCGGCCGCGCACGCGGTTTCGCCCGCATGAACTGGGCGATGCGCCGGATGCAGCCAGGCGGTTTCGCCTGGCTCGCCTTACATGAATTGCGGCTGGCGACGCGATCGAGCCGTCGCGCGGGGCGACGTGGCCTGATCGGACGGCTCGGCGGCGCGGGCGCGGCGCAAGTGATCGGCGTGCTGCTCGCGCTGGCATGGCTGCTGATCGGCTGCGCGATCGGCTGGGCGTTGCGCGGTACGCCGATCCCGATCCTGCCCGAAATGCGGGTCGCCGCGCTCGGCATCAGCATCGTCGCGCTGACCTTCATGACCGCGCAAGCGATGATCGGCAGTCAGCGCACGCTGTATGAGAATGGCGATCTAGCGCTTCTGTTCTCCGCGCCGATTCCCGAGCGGACGGTCTTGCTGGCGAAACTGCTCGGCATCGCGGGGACGATCGCGCTCACCTATACGGTGCTGCTGCTGCCGATCATCGTGCCGGTCGCGATCCTCGGGCATCCACGGCTGTTCGGGCTGGTCGCGTTGCTGGCGGCGCTCGCGCTGGCGGCGGCGGCAATGGGGCTGGCGCTGACGCTGACCATCGCGACGCTGGTCGGGCCACGCGCGGCGCGCACCGTTGGGCAGATCATGGCGGCGCTGGTCGGCGGTGCCTTGTTCCTGGGCTCGCAATTGCTGTCGCATGCCGATCGCAAGGGCGGCGCGACGATGGAAGTGTTCGAGCGGCTGCGCGAGAATGGGCTTGGTGTCGACGGCGTTACCGGCCTGCCGGGGCGCGCCGCGTTCGGCGATCCCCTGTCGATTGTAATCCTGCTCGGCGGTGCGCTGGCGCTGTTCGTCGGTGTCGGGGCAACGCTGCAGCGGCTGTTCCTGTCGGGCTATCAGGATGGCGGCGTTCGCCTGTCGCGCGCCAAACCGACCGGCCGCGCGAGCGGGCGGCTGTTCCATGCCGGGCTGACCCGATCGGTCTTCGCGAAGGAATGGCGGCTGCTGGCGCGCGATCCGGCGCTGGCGTTTCAGATCGTGCTGCGGCTGGTGTATATGGCGCCGCTGCTGTTCGTGGCGTTCGGGCGCGGCAATACGCCGATCCCGGCGGTGCTCGCCTTCGGCAGCGTGCTGATCGCGAGCCAGCTCGTCGGCAGTTTCGCGTGGCTGGCGGTGTCGGCGGAGGATTCGCCCGACCTGCTCGCGGTCGCGCCAGTGGCGAAGTCGGAGATCGATTTCGCCAAGCTGCTTGCTGCCTTCGCGATGGCGGCGCCGTTCGCGGTGCTGCTGCCGATCGCGATCGCGCTGCAAACGCCGGTAGGCGCCATCGTCACGCTGATCATGACAAGCCTGGGCGGTGCGGCAGCAGGATTCGTCGAGCTGAAGCTCGGCAAGCCGGGTCAGCGCAGCACCTTCGCCCGCCGCCGCTCGGGCGGTGTGGTCGCGGGTATCCTGTCGCTGCTGATCGCTATGGTGTTCGGTGGCGGCGCGGCGCTGGCGGTTTATCTGGTCGGCTGAGCCGAGGCGAGCACGCGCGTCGGCACCGAGGCGCGCACCTCTTGGCCCCGCGGATCGGGGAGCGACGAGACGTTGTACAGTTCGATCCGCGTGGATGCGACCGGGGCCGGCGATGCCACCGCCGCGATCGTCTGCGGGGAACGCCAGGCGTCATAGCGCCGGTAGAAATCGGTGAAGGCCTGGTCGAGCTGCGGCAGCCGTTCGGCGGCGAAGGCGGCAAAGGCCGTGGGTGCGACGGCCTCACTATCCGCCAGCGTGCGCGTTGCGGTGGCGCAGAACGCCTCGCGGGCAAAACTTTGCGAGAAGAAATTGTAGAGCGAGGTCATCGCATTGTCATAGCTTGCCCGCCACGCGGCGCCCCCGCCCGCGCGATATTCCGCCGCCACCGCGCTTTCGGCATCGCGCAGCACGTCGCGCTGACGCGCCAGCACGGCGTTATAGCGGGCGACCAACGCCGCATCGTCCGGACCGCGACACGCGAGTGCCGCCACGTTCAGGCCAGCGCGAAAATGCCAAACGGCCGCCGCCGGGCTCAGCGTGCGGTTTGGGGTGACATAGGCGCCATCGGCCCCGCGCGCGGCAATCGGCATCCCGGCATAGGCCCCCGCCGGCATCGTCGGCGCGACCGCGACGGGAAGCGGCACGGGGACGATCGCAAGCGGCACGGGGCGGCTGGCGCATCCCCCGACAATCGCTACACCGAACAGCAACGGCAGGATGGCCTTGAACCGATACGACCGCATGGGGAATCTCCAGCACTTCGGAAGCTGGAGCTATCGCAGGTAAAGGTTAACGCCGCTTTAGGGAGAGGTTAAGCCGCGCGCTGCCCCAGCGCCGTCGCCGCTTCTTCCATCAGCGACGCGATGATCTCGGCAACAGGCTCTTCCTTCGTGACCATCCCGACCGACTGCCCCGCCATCAGCGAGCCATGCTCGACATCGCCGTCGATCACCGCGCGGCGCAGCGCGCCCGCCCAATAATGCTCGATCTGCAATTGCGCCTCGGCCATCGCGACCTTGCCCTCGTCGAGCAATTGCGCGACTTCGCGCTGCTTGGCGGTGAACAGGTCGCCGCCGGCATTCTTCAGCGCGCGCACCGGGATAACGGGGAGGCGCGGGTCGATCTGCACGCTCGCCACCGCATCGCGCGCCGAGGCACGCAGGAACGCCTTCTTGAAATTGGCGTGCGCGATGCTCTCGGTCGCGCAGACGAAGCGCGTGCCGAGCTGGACGCCCGCCGCGCCCATGTCGAGATACGCCGCGATCGCTTCACCACGCCCGATGCCGCCGGCGACGAACACGGGAACCTGATCGGCGACTTCGGGCAGAATTTCCTGTGCGAGCACCGAGGTCGACACCGGGCCGATATGCCCGCCCGCTTCCATGCCCTCGACGACGAGCGCGTCGACGCCGGAACGGATCAGCTTTTTGGCGAGGCTCAAGGCGGGGGCGAAGCAGACGACCTTTGCGCCGCTCGCCTTGATCGCATCGAGCGCACCCGTCGGCGGCAGCCCGCCCGCGAGCACGACGTGCGTCACCTGATGCTTCGCGCACACCGCGATCAGATCGAACAGGCCGGGGTGCATCGTGATCAGGTTCACGCCGAACGGCTTGTCGGTCATCGTCTTGGTCGCGGCGATCTCGGCATCGAGCAGTTCGGGCGTCATCGCGCCGCACGCGATCAAGCCGAAGCCGCCCGCGTTCGAGATGGCGGAAACGAGATGCCGCTCGCTCACCCACGACATCGCGCCGCAGATGATCGCGGTCTCGCTGCCGAGAAAAGCGGTGCCGCGCGCCATGCGGGCGGTTAGGCGCGCCGCGCCGATCGAGGATGTTTGTGTCATCGTCGGGGCCTAGCGCCGCGCGGGGCATTGGGGCAAGCCCATGTCATGCGGCAGGACATTGGCCAACTCGACATCCGCACGCCCGGCCAGGGGCTGCACGAGATTACGCGTGACGTTTGCGACTGGGTTGCCGGGACCGGCATCGCCACCGGGCTGCTGACGCTGTTCGTGCGCCACACGTCGTGCTCGTTACTGATCCAGGAAAATGCCGCCCCCGCCGCGCGCCGCGATCTCGAGCGGTGGTTCGCGGGGCTAGCCCCCGAGTCGCACGGCTATGAGCATGATGACGAAGGCCCCGACGACATGCCCGCCCACCTCCGCGCCGCGATCACCGCGACGAGCCTGTCGATTCCGGTCGCGGACGGACGGCCGGTTTTGGGGACGTGGCAGGGCATCTATCTGTTCGAACACCGCCGCGCCGCGCACCGGCGAACGGTGGCGGTGCATGTTATGGGGGAGTAGGGTAATAAGAATGACGCGGTTCGACAGATTTCGTTGCCGCGCGCGCAAAATCAGCTAGTGAAATGTCGGCACATTAATAGTCCGGGGGGGCACCATGATCAGACCAATGTTCATCGCGTTATTAGCGTCAGCCAGTCTGTTTTGCGCTGCTCCCGCCGTTGCCGAGCCATGCGAAATGCACGTATGGCCGACAAGCGATCTGAATGGCGCGACTATGGGCAGTTGGGCACCGGGTGCCATTCCGGCACTCATGGCCGGCAAGACGGACAAGCAGATAGCGGTATTAGAAGCGCTTTTAAGTCCAACCCAGCAGGTCGAACAGTTCAAAAAGCTCGATCTTCGCGCAACCTTCGGGCTTGGTGCTGATACCGAGATTATTTTTCATGATCCCATCGACGCCGGCTGGAATTCGAGGACACGTAACACAACGTCCGGCGCGACCTGTTATTACGAGTTTCGTGTCGGCCAGATCATTTTTAACCGACACCCTCTGTATGGCAAAGACATACTCGCATTCTTCACATTTCGTCAGTTCAAGGATGGAGCGACGGTCGGAATGGAGTCGAGCGACAGGGTCAGGACCAAAATGCCGACCTTCCCACAAAAGGTTCAGAGCGATCCGACAAGCGTAACTGCCGCCGCTGGGTTGATCAGTGAAGCGTTCGAAACCGACATCACCATTTTTGCAAATCGCATTAAAAAGCGGCTAAGATAAAATATCTAAATCGAGGTGGTTGACGAACTTTCTGCTTCACCCACACACCCCCCTCAACCCGCGACATCCTCCGCGTCCAGCCCGTACGCCGTATGTAGCACGCGCACCGCGAGTTCGGTGTAATCCTCTTCGATCAGCACGCTGACCTTAATCTCGGATGTAGAGATCGCCTGGATGTTGATGCCGCGTTCGCCGAGCGTCGTGAACATCGTGCTGGCGACACCGGCATGGCTGCGCATGCCGACGCCGACCACCGAGATCTTCGCGACGCGCGTGTCGTGGACCAGCGTTTCGTAGCCGATCTTCTCGCGCGACTGTGTCAGCACCTCGATCGAGCGCGCCAGATCGGCGGCGGGTACGGTGAAGGTCACATCGGTCGACCCCGCCGCATGCGCGATGTTCTGGATGATCATGTCGACGTTGATGTTGGCCGTGGCCAGCGGCGCGAAGATCGCGGCGACCGCGCCGGGCTTGTCGGGCACGGCGATCAGCGTGATCTTCGCCTCATTCTTGTCATGCGCGATGCCGGTGATGAGCTGTCGTTCCATATCGCCTAATTCCTCTTCGCTCACGATCATCGTTCCCGGCAGCGTATCCGCCATCGGTGCGTCCTCGCCGGTAAAGGACGACAGCACTTGCACGCGCACGCCTTCCTTCATCGCCAGTCCGACCGAGCGCGTCTGCAACACCTTTGCCCCGACCGAGGCCAGTTCGAGCATTTCCTCGTACGTGACTTTCTTCAACTTCCGCGCGCGCGGCACGATGCGCGGGTCGGTGGTATAGACGCCGTCGACATCGGTGTAGATGTCGCAGCGATCGGCCTTCATTGCCGCCGCGATCGCCACCGCCGACGTATCGGAGCCGCCACGGCCGAGCGTACTGACCCGGTCGTCGCCATCGACGCCCTGAAAACCGGGAATGACCGCGACTTCGCCCGCCGCGAGGCTCGCGTCGAGCGCGGTCGTGTCGATATGCTCGATCCGGGCAGAGGCATGCGCGTCGGTCGTCTCGATCGGCAATTGCCAGCCGAGCCAGCTCCGCGCCGGCACGCCCGCCGCCTGCAAGGCGATGGCGAGCAAGCCGCTGGTGATTTGCTCGCCGGCCGAGACGACAACGTCATATTCTTTGGGGTCGTAGAGCGACGACGCCTCGCGGCAGAAGCCGACCAGGCGATCGGTCTCGCCCGCCATCGCCGAGACGACCACCGCGACCTGATTGCCCGCCGCCACCTCACGCTTCACCCGCGCCGCGACCGAGCGGATCCGCTCGATCCCCGCCATCGAGGTGCCGCCGAACTTCATTACGATACGCGCCATCGGGTGCCAGAAATCCTTGCGAGGGCCTTGGGGTCTTGGGGCGGTCCTGATAGAAAGCAGGCATGGATAGCGCAACCGTAACAAAAGCAACCACAATCGATGCGGGCGAAGCCGCGCATTTCGGCGCGATGGCTGCGGAGTGGTGGGATCCCAAGGGCTCCTCGGCGATGCTCCACCGACTCAACCCGGTGCGGCTGCGCTATCTGCGCGAGCGGATCGACGCGCACTGGCATGGCGACGAAGCGAGCTTCACCCCGCTCGAAGGCAAGCGCGCGCTCGATGTCGGGTGCGGTGCCGGGCTGCTGTGCGAGCCGCTCGCACGGCTGGGCGCGGCGGTCACCGGTCTGGATGCGGCGGCGGAGAATATCGCGGTGGCGCAGGCCCATGCGGCGCAGTCGGGGCTGGCGATCGACTATCGCACCGGCAGCGTCGAAGGGCTGTGCGACGCGACATTCGATCTCGTCACCAGCATGGAAGTGATCGAGCATGTCACCGATCCTGCCGCGTTCATTGCCGGGCTGGCGGGTGCGCTGGCCAAGGACGGGTTGCTGGTGCTCTCGACACCCAACCGGACCGCGCTCTCGCGCCTCGCGCTGATCACCGTGGGCGAGGGGATGGGCCAGATCCCGCGCGGGACGCATGACTGGAACAAGTTCCTGACGCCCGATGCGCTGACCGACTTGGTCGAAGCCGCAGGATTGCGCGTGATCGATGTGCGGGGCCTGAGCTTTTCGGTCGCGAAGGGTTTCGTGCTGAGCGACGATACCAAGCTCGATTATTTCGTGACCGCGGTGCGGGGTTAGCGCACCCCTGTTTTTTTCTCCGTCACCCCGGCCTTGTGCCGGGGTCCACCGCGCGGCGCGGGCCGGACTGATATGAGGGTTCCTCCCAAGCCACCTGGTGGACCCCGGCACAAGGCCGGGGTGACGGAGGGTAGACTCTCCGGTTTCGCTCTCAGAACCCCACCTGCTTCTCCAGCCATCGCGCGGCCGCGTCGGGCGAATCCTTGTTATCGTCGCGGTCCACCCGGTAATTCGCCGCGCGCATCGCATCAACCGGTATGCGCCCGACCAGCCGCTGCAGCGCGGCGATCAGCTTCGCGTCCTTCGCCCGCCCCGGCGCGACCATCAGGATCGCGTCATAGCCCGGGATCGCGCCGCGCGGGTCGCTGAGCACGGTCAAATGCTGCGCCGCAATCCGCCCATCCGACGAGAAAGCCGAGATCACATCGGCCTGCCCGCTTTCCAGCGCGCGGTACATGAAGGTCGGGTTGTACGCATTCGCGGCGGCGAAGTTCAGCGGATAGGCGCGCTTGATCGCCGCCCATTCGGGGCGTTCGAGGAATTCCAGGTCGGAGCCCAATTTCAATCGCGGTGCCGCCGAGACCAGATCGTCGAGCGAAGCGATCCCCTTCGCCTTGGCGTCATCCCCCCGCATCGCAAAGGCATAGGCGTTCTCGAACCCCAGCGCGCCGAGCAACCGCACGCCCGAGGTCTTCTGCGTCCACGCCCCGATCGCCGCCACCATCGCGGGCCGCGCCGGGATGTCGCTGCGCTTCATCTCGTTGGTCCAGATCGTCCCCGAATAATCGACATAAACGTCGATCGCGCCTGATTTGAGCGCGCCGAACACCACCGCCGACCCCAGCCCCTCACGATATTGGACGTGATAGCCCGCACGCTCGAGCCGATGCCCGATCAGCCGCGCGAGGATATATTGCTCGCCAAAGCCCTTCGCGCCGACGGTAATCGTCTCGTCCGAACGCGGCAGCGCGGGGGCCAGCGCGACGAGCACGCCGACGAGCAGCACCCCCGCCGCGACGAACGCACGCACCCGCTTGCGCGCGGCGATGCCGTGCTCGATCACGCCGAGCAACGCATCGACCGCCAGCGCAAGCGCCGCCGCGCTGAGGCACCCGGCCAGCACCAGCGCCCAATTCTGCGTCTGCAGCCCGGCGAAGATCATGTCGCCAAGGCTCGGCTGGCCGACGGTCGTGGAGAGCGTCGCCGCGCCGATCGTCCACACCGCAGCCGTGCGGATGCCCGCCATCAGCACGGGCGCGACCAGCGGCGCCTCGACCAGGCGGAGCTTCTGCCACGCAGTCATGCCGACCCCGTCCGCCGCCTCGATGATCGCGGGATCGAGCCCGGTGAGGCCAGTCACGCCGTTGCGCAGGATCGGCAGCAGCGCATAGAGCGTCAGCGCGAGCAGCGAGGGCAGGAACCCAAGCGCCGGAATGCCGCCGCCCACCATCCCCGACAGAAACAGCAGCAGCGGATAGAATAGCGCGAGCAACGCAAGGCTCGGGATCGTCTGCACGAGGCTTGCAAAGCCAAGCGCAACGCGCGCTACCGCCGGCCGCCGCGCCGACCAGATCGCCAGCGGGAGGCTGATCACCAGCCCCAGAATCAACGCCGACGCCGCCAGCAACAGATGCGCCGCAAGCAGATCCGGCACGCGCGTCATCGCTTCGAGGAACGGACTATCCCTCATGCTTCGAGCTCGCGCATCCGCCGCGCCTGATCGCGCGGCACCGCGACAAGTGCATCGGCGACCGTTCCCCCCTGCCCCGCCAGCAATTCGCGCGGCGTCGCATCGGCAACAATCTGCCCGCGGTCCATCACCAGCACGCGGTCAGCGAGGATCAGCGCCTCGGCCATGTCGTGCGTTACCATGATGGTGGTGAGACGAAGCTGGTCGTGGAGCTTGCGGATCGCCGTGCCGAGTTGGTCGCGCGTCACCGGATCGAGCGCGCCGAACGGCTCGTCGAGAAGCAAAAGACCCGGCGCGGTGGCAAGCGCGCGGGCGACGCCGACGCGTTGCCGCTGGCCGCCCGACAGGGCGTCGGGCATCCGAGCTGCGAAATCCTGCGGCAGATCGACCAGATCGAGTAGTTCGGCCACGCGGGGTGCGCGATCCTTTTCGCCCGCCAGCCGCAGGCCGATCGCGATATTCTCGGCGACGGTCATGTGCGGGAACAGGCCGATATTCTGAAAGACATAGCCGATCCGGCGGCGCAGCGTGTGCGGGGCGGCAGCAGACACTGCCTCCTCGCCGATCCGCACCATGCCTTCGCTGGGCTCGATCAGGCGGTTAATCATCTTCAGCAGCGTAGATTTGCCCGAGCCGGACGAGCCGACCAACGCCACGAAACTGCCACCGGCAATCGCTACCGTCACGCCATCGACGGCAGCCGTGCCGGTTTTTGGGCCGCCACCATAGCGTTTCGTCGTACCATCAAAGGCGACCGCCGGGCCAATATCGTGCGATTGTAGCATCGACGCGAACAGTGGGGCACTATACCGCAAGCGTCAAAGGGGTAGCGACATGGTTGAGCAAAAAGCGATCTTCATCACCGGCGGCGGATCGGGCATCGGTCAGGCGACGGCGAAATTGTTCGCCGCCAAGGGCTGGCGCGTCGGTCTAGCCGACGTCAACGCGCGCGGATTGAGCGAAACCGCCGCGATGCTCCCGGCCGGCATGGCGACGACCTTTACGATGGACGTGCGCGACCGTGAAGCGTGGGTCGCAAACCTCGACGCCTTTACCGCCACCACCGAAGGCGGGCGGCTCGACGTATTGTTCAACAATGCCGGGATCGGCACCGGCGGGCCTTTGATCGACATGAGTTTCGAGGATCTCGACCGCGTCATCGCGATCAATCTGGTCGGCGTGCTCAACGGCGCGAAGATCGGGTTCGCCTATCTCGCGAAGACGCCGGGATCGTGCCTGCTCAACACCGCATCGGCCTCGGCGATTTACGGGTCGTCGGGCCTGTCGGTCTATTCCGCGACCAAGTTCGGCGTGCGCTCGCTGACCGAAGCGCTTGACGGCGAATGGTATGGCGCGGGCGTGAAGGTGCGCGATCTGGTGCCGAGTTTCATCGACACGCCACTGCTGGCGACGCCGGCGGGCAACAGCAATTACTCGATCAAGCAGGTCGTCACCAACGCCGGGCTCGAATTGACCGGTGTCGATGCGGTCGCGCAGGCGGCATGGGACGCGGTGCATGGCGACAAGGTCCACACCTATGTCGGCAAGACCGCCGACCGCATGGCCTTTGCCGCACGCTGGATGCCCGGGCGGATGCGCAAGATGATGCGGCGCGGGGTGATCGGGTCAGTCGACTAAGGCGTCGATCGCCTCGGCCAGCGCGATATCCTTGTGCGACAGGCCACCGGCGTCGTGCGTGGTCAGCGCGATATCGACGCGGTTCCACACGTTCGACCATTCGGGGTGATGATCGGCCTTTTCCGCGAGCAAGGCGACGCGCGCCATGAAGCCAAACGCTTCGCTGAAATCGCCGAAGGTGAAGGTCCGCGTGATCGCGTCGCGCGCCTCGTCAAAATCCCATTCGTCGAGCGTATCGAGCGCCTCGGCACGGTCTTCGTCGCTCAGCGGTTCTACGGTCACGGGGTCGCTCTCCTCGTTACGCGCGTCCGCGCGCGGGCCTGCTGGCGCACCGCGCGCCTTGGCCGTAAGGCTTAGCGGATGGTGCCGCCCGATCAACTCCCCCCCACCGCCGACCAGATCGAAGCGATCGCGCGCGCGACGATCGCGGGGCTGCCGCCCGAATTCCGCGCGCATCTGGGCGAGATCGTGCTGATCGTGGAGGATTTTGCCGATGACGAGACGCTCGACGCGCTGGGTATCGAGGATCCGTTCGACCTCAGCGGCCTCTATCATGGCCGACCGGTCGGCGAGAAATCATCGATGGATTCAGGCGCGTCGCCAGACCGTATTCACCTATATCGCCGCGCGATTCTCGACGAATGGGTCGATAGCGGGGTCGGGCTGACCGCTTTGGTCGTGCTTGTGACAATCCACGAAATCGGTCATCATTTCGGGTTGTCGGACGCCGACATGCACGCTTTGGAAGCGAGCACCGAGCGGTGAGCGAAGCGTTGGGCTTTCGCGACGTGACGTGCGTGCGCGGGGGGCGGACCTTGTTCGAGGGCCTGTCGTTCACAATTGCCGGTGGCGGCGCGGCTTTGGTGTCGGGACCAAACGGGGTCGGCAAATCGAGCTTGATCCGCGTAGCTGCCGGATTACTGCGACCCGCGACCGGGGAGGTCATCGGATCGCCGGTGCGGGCCCTGATGGCGGAGGCGGCGGCGCTCGATCCGGGACTGCGGCTGTCCGAGGCGCTCGCTTTCTGGGCGACGCTCGATGCCGAGCCCGACCCGCACGGGCGGGTGACGCGGGCGCTGGCTGCCGTCGGCCTGACGCACATCGCCGAGGTGCCGGTGCGCTTGCTCTCGACCGGGCAGCGGCGTCGTGCGGCACTGGCGCGCGTGGTGGCGAGCAATGCATCGGTTTGGCTGCTCGACGAACCCGCCAACGGGCTCGACGTGGCGAGCGTCGCGATCCTCGAACGCCTGATCGCCGACCATCGCGCAGGCGGCGGCGCGGTGCTGGTCGCAACCCACACGCCGGTCGCGCTGCCGGACGCGGTGGAGATCGTGCTGTGACGCGGCCCGCCAACCCAAAGCCGGTCGTGCTGAGCTTGTCGAAGCACCCCGCGCCGCAAGGACAGCCCGTTGGTCTGGCGGCCCTTCGACAAGCTCAGGGCGACCGGATTGGGGGCGCCTCATGCTGACCCTCATCGCGCGTGACGTGCGGATCGCCTGGGCGAGCGGCGGGATCGTCAATGCGCTCGCTTTTTTCCTGCTGGTGACGATCCTCTTCCCCTTCGCGGTCGGGCCGGACACCGCCTTGCTCGCACGGATCGGCGGCGGGGTGATCTGGGCGGCGGCGTTGCTGGCGGCGTTGATGCCGGTCGAGCGGCTGATCGGGCCGGATATGGACAGCGGCGTGCTCGATCAGCTCGCGCTGCGCGGGCTGTCGATGCCGAGCGTGGCGGCAGCGAAGATCGTCGCGCACTGGCTGGGATTCGGGCCGCCGCTGATGCTGGCGGCGGTGGTCGCGGCGGGGCTGCTCGGGCTTGATGCGGCGACGCTGGGCGCGGTCGAACTGGGGTTGCTGATCGGCACGCCGGGCCTGGCGGCGCTGGCGGTGGCGACAGCGGCACTGGTGACGGGGTTGCGTGGGGCGGGGTCGGTCGCCGGGTTGGTGATGCTGCCGCTGGCGGTGCCATTGCTGATCTTCGGCGCGGGGTCGCTCGACGGCGGAATGGGTGCAGTGAAATTGCTGGGCGCGGTGAGTTTACTGCTGCTGGCGGGGGCGCCGTTCGTGGCTGGGGCGGCGATGCGGGCGGGGATGGAGTAGCACGGACGAAGGTGGTTCACGCGAAGGCGCGAAGAGAAGGTAAGGGCGCGAAGGGGGGGTGGAGTGGACGTCGAGCACATTGCATCGATCGCAGTGGATTGCGGGATCAAGCTTCACCAGCGTGTCGGTCCCGGGCTACTCGAATCGGCTTATGAGATCGTGCTGGCGCACGCTCTGGAGGCGCGCGGCCTGACGGTGGAGCGACAGAAAATCATTCCGATCGTGATCGACGGAATTCTCATCGAAAATGGCTTTCGGGCCGACCTGCTGGTCGAGAATGCGTTGCTGATCGAGCTGAAATCAATCGACCGGCTGTCCGCGGTGCATGCGAAGCAAGTTCTCACATACTTGCGTTTTCTTGAGCTGCCGCTCGACTTGTTGATGAACTTTGGCGGCGAAACCTTCAAAGAAGGCTTGCGGCGCGTCGTAAATCGACACGGAACCCTAGAGGGATCGGCGTTGCGGATACACAAGCCGTTACGTTGACGACGCCTTCGCGCCCTTACCTTCTCTTCGCGCCTTCGCGTGAACCTCTTTTCCTACTTCGACCACCGCGCAAAAATGGCCGTCGGCAGGAGCAACCCGCGCGCCTCCTCGCGGACCGCCATTTCGCCGACCTCGACCGTTCCGCCCAAACCGCTCAGCGCCTGCCGCACGACTTCGCCGATCGCCAGCGCCGACATGCGCACCGCATAGACCGTCAGCACCAGGAATTTGCTGTCCTTGTCGAGCAGCCGGGCGCAATCGGCGATCAGGCCGGGCAAGCCTTCTTCCAGCCGCCACACCTCGCCATCAGGACCGCGCCCGAATTTGGGCGGATCGAGGAAGATGCCGTCGTAGCGCTTCTCGCGCCGCACTTCGCGGGCAGCGAATTTGGCGGCGTCGTCGACCATCCAGCGGATCGGGCGATCGGCCATGTCGGACAGAAAGGCGTTGGCCTTGCCCGCCTCGACCGACTTTTTGGACGCATCGACATGCGTTATCGCAGCACCCTTGGCGGCAAGCGCCAGCGTGCCCACGCCGGTATAGCCGAACAGGTTGAGCACCTGGTCGCCCTCTGCCACCTGTTCGCGCATCCATTCCCATTGCGGGGCCATATCGGGGAAGAACGCGAGGTGGCGGAAAGGTGTGTTCTGCGCGAGCAGCAACACTTCTTCCCAGCGCACATGCCACCCGCCGCGCGGCACATCGCGCGAGAGATGCCAGCGTCCGCCGCCCTCCTCGTCCGACGCGCCGATGAAGTCGCCATCGGCTTCCCAGCTATCCGATGCGGGTGCCCACATCGCTTGCGGTTCGGGGCGGATGAAGCGGAAGCGGCCGTAGCGTTCGAGTTTGCGGCCATGCCCTGAATCGACGAGGCCATAATCCGCCCACGGTTCGGCGACGAGCGTAAGCAGGCTCACCGCGCGATCGCCCGTTCGGCGATATAGGCGGTAACCGCGTCGAAAGTGCCCGGCAGCGACGCATAGCGTTCCTCGCGATCGAAGAGATCGCCGATTCGCGCCGGAAGCGCGGGGCGCTGACCGGTGGCGCGCTCGACCGCATCGCCGAATTTCGCGGGATGCGCGGTAGCTAGCGTCACAACCGGCACGTCCGGCGTGAGATCGGCACGGCGCGCAGCGGCTAGGCCGATCGCCGTATGAGGATCGATGATCTGGCCGCACGAATCGCATGCCCAGCGCATCGCCAGCGCCATATCGTCGAGATCGACGCGGTCACTGCCGAACAGCGCGCTCGCCGCTTCGCGTTGCGCATTGGTCAATTGCATCGCCTTGGTTGCCTCGAACCCGTGCATCTGCGCGGCGAGTGCGTGGCCATCGCGGCCGCCGAGATCAAACAGCAGCCGCTCGAAATTGCTCGACACCTGGATGTCCATCGACGGACTCGGCGTGGGCACGACCGTCCCTTGCGAATAATCCCCGACGCTGAGCGCGCGGTGGAGGATGTCGTTAACGTTGGTGGCAACGATCAGCTTGGCGACGGGCAAGCCCATCTTCGCGGCGACATAGCCTGCGAACACATCGCCGAAATTCCCGGTGGGCACCGAAAACGCGACCGCGCGATCGGGCGCGCCCAAACGGACGGCGGCGTAGAAATAATAGACGATCTGCGCCATCAGCCGCGCCCAGTTGATCGAGTTCACCGCCGAAAGCGCGAATGTGCCGGAGAAGGCCGTGTCGTTGAACATCGCCTTCACCAGCGCCTGACAATCGTCGAAGCTCGCACCCTCCAGCGCGATATTGTGGATGTTGGGCGCGATGACGGTGGTCATCTGGCGACGCTGCACGTCCGACACGCGGCCCTTGGGGTGGAGCATGAACACATCGACCCCGGCGCGCCCGGCCAGCGCATCGATCGCGGCAGAGCCGGTGTCGCCCGAGGTCGCGCCGATCACGGTGACTTGCTGGCTGCTGCCGGTCAGGAACCGTTCAAACAGCAGGCCGAGCAATTGCAGTGCGACATCCTTGAAGGCGAGCGTCGGGCCGTGGAAGAGCTCCATCAGCCAGTTCTGCTGGTCGAGCTGCACCAGCGGGACGACGGCGGCGTGGGCAAAACGGCCATACGCCTGCGTACACAGGTCGCGCAGTTCCTCCTCGCTGAGCGTGCCTTCGACGAAGGGCAGCATCACCGCGACCGCGGTCTCGACATAGGACAGGCCCTGCATCGCCGCGATCTGCGTTGGCGAGAAGCTTGGCCAGCTATCGGGCAAGTACAGCCCGCCATCCGAGGCAAGCCCCGCGAGCGTGACATCGCGAAAGTCGAGGGTCGGCGCGGAGCCGCGCGTGCTGATATAGCGCATGGCGCTTGCGGTTAGCGCGGTGCGGGCGACTCGGCAACCGTGCGACGCCGCAGCGCCAGCGCATAGATCAACGCGGCGAGGCTGGCGAAGACGAACCATTGCACCGCATAAGCGAGATGGTTGTTGGGCACGGCCGACAGATCCGGGCCAGGATTGGCGTCAAGCCCCGCCTGCGGCGGATCGGCGACAAGCATCAGCGTCTTGGGTCCCCCCGCGCCGAACGCCGCGGCGACGATCGGCGCATGATCGGGCGCGTGGCTGATATAGCCGCGCACCGGCCCGCCCTTCCAAACGGGCTTGGCGTGCGGATCCTTGCCGAAGCCCAATTGCACCGCGAAGCCCGGCCCCTCGGCACCGGTGCGGCACTGCGCGATCTGACGCCAACCTGTGCCGCCGCGCGCATTGCGCCCGCCCTCGATCGCGAAGCTGACCGGTTCGAGGCAGAACGCGCTCGCGCGGCGGAACAGCAACGTGTCGTCAACCGGAATGGCCGGAAAGGTGATGCGGGGAAGCGTGACGTTCTGGGCATAGCGAACCAGCAGCGCTTCCTTTTCCGCGCGACGCTGGAGTTGCCACACGCCGAGCGCGATCATCGACGCGACGGCGAGGCCGACCAGGATCGTCGGGATGACAGGAATGCGCTTCATGGCTTGGGGTCGATCTCCGGCGGCGCGAGATGCCCCTCATGCGCGGCGGTGCGGAATTCGGACCCGAGCAACGCCGCCTTGGCGATGCGCAAAGACCCAACGACGCCGACGACGGTGATCGGCAGCCAGACGATCAATTGCAGCCAGATCGGCGGCCCCCAGGCAAGCTGGATCGTGATCGCAATGCCGACGATCAACCCGCCGAGCACCAAAGTCAGGATCGCAGCCGGCCCATCCCCGACATTGAACGCGCTGTAATCCAGCCCGCACACCTTGCAGCGATCGGCAAAATCGAGCCAGCTGTGAAACAGCCCGGTCGCACCGCAGCGCGGACACAGGCCCTTCAGTGCGGCCGCGACGGGCGTGGGGGCGATATGGTCCGCCGGCCCGTCGCTCACCGGATCACCCGGCGTGGACCGGTGCGCCCCAGCCACCATAAACGTAGATGGTGACGAACAGGAACAGCCACACCACGTCGACGAAATGCCAATACCAGGCTGCCGCTTCGAAGCCGAAATGCTGCCTCGGCGTGAAATCCCCGCGATAGACGCGGATCTGGCACACGATCAGGAAGATCGTGCCGATCATCACGTGGAAGCCGTGGAAGCCGGTCGACATGAAGAAGGCCGCGCCATAGTTCAACCCTTTGAAGGGGAACGGTGCCTCGGCATATTCATAGGCCTGGATGCAGCTGAAGATCGCGCCAAGGATGATCGTGACCCACAGGCCCTTCTTCAGGCCGTCGCGGTCGCCATGGATCAGCGCATGGTGCGCCCAAGTGATCGTTGTGCCGCTGGTCAGCAGAATCAGTGTGTTGAGCAACGGGAATTTGAAGGCATCAATGACTTCAAGTCCCTTGGGCGGCCATTGCGCCGCGCCGGCGGCGGCATCGGTGATCAGGCTGGTTGTCTTCGACACCGAATCATAGGCGATGTTCGCCGGGAAGAGCGAGAAGTCGAAATAGGCCCAGAACCACCCGACGAAGAACATGATCTCCGACGCGATAAACAGGATCATGCCGTAGCGCAGGTGAAGCTGAACGACCGGGGTATGGTCGCCGGCATGCGCCTCGACGATCACTTGGCGCCACCAGCCGTACATGACCGCCAGCACGCCCGCGAGACCGGCGTAGAACAGGATGCCGCCACCGGCCGCCGAGTGCATCCACATGATGCCACCCGCCGCCATCGCTAGCGAGGCCATCGATCCGGCGAACGGCCAGATGCTGGGCGGGAGGATATGATAATCGTGGTTCTTGGCACCGGCCATTGGGGTCGTCCTTCGTACGCGTCTATCAGGTTATAGGTCGCTCTAGCCCTTGGCCTTCGCGGAATCCACGGGATAAAAGGTGTAGCTAAGCGTTATTGTCTCGACGTCATTGGCGTCGGGATCGGTGAGGATCTTCGGATCGACAAAGAAGATCACCGGCATCCGCGCCGTCTCGCCGGGCTTCAGCGTTTGCTGCGTGAAACAGAAACATTGGATCTTGGTGAAATATTTGCCGGCCTGGGCGGGCGTGACGTTATAGGTCGCAGTGCCCGTGATCGCGTGATCCGACGTGTTGGTCGCGGTGAAGAACGCCATGTCGCGCGCGCCGATCGCCACCGTCTCGGACGGATTTTCAGGTGCAAACTTCCACGGCATATGCGGCGCGACATTGGTGTCGAAATCCACGCGGATTTGCCGGTCAACCGCGCCGGGGGCGACCGTGCCGCGCTGCGTCGTGCCGTTGAGCCCGGTGGCCTGACAGAACATCCGATAAAGCGGGATGCTCGCCCAGCCCACGCCGGTCATGAAGCAAATGCCGATCACCGCGAACAACGCCGTGCGCAGCTTGCCGTCGGCGGGCAGAATCCGGGCCATCAGTGCGGCATCCCCGCCTTGATCTTCGCAATGCTGATCGCGAAAACCAGGATCACGAACGCGCCGAGGATAAGCGCCAGCACCACCGCGCGGCTGCGCTGGCGCTTGCGGACGAGGTCGGCGTGCGGGTCGGGGATCATGCGGTTAGCCGATCGAAAGCGAGGGTGGCGAAGATCGCGAGGATATAGCCGATCGAATAGACGAACAGGATGCGTTCGGCCTTCATTTCGGGCGTGGTTACGGCGCGTTGTACCACCACCCAAGCGGTTAGCGCGACGAAGACGATCGACGTCAGCGTCGCGACCAGGCCATAGGTGATCCCGGCGAGGCCGAGCGCCCACGGCGCGACCGCCGCTGCTGCCATCAGCACCGCATAGAACAGCATCTGCCAGCGCGTCGTAGCAGCACTCGCCACGACCGGGAGCATCGGCACGCCGCCCTTGGCGTAGTCATCACGGATCAGCAAAGCGAGTGCCCAGCTATGCGGCGGGGTCCACAGGAAGATGATCGCGAACATCAACACTGGCAACGTCGAGATGCTGCCCGTCGCGGCGACCCAGCCGATCAGCGGCGGGAACGCGCCGGCGGCACCGCCGATGACGATATTCTGCGGCGTCCGGCGCTTCAGGCCGACGGTGTAAACCAGCACGTAGAACAGGATCGATACGGTCAGCAGCGCGGCGGCAACCAGACCGATCGCCAGGCCCATCAGCAACACCGAGAAGACACCGAGCGCGACGCCGAACTGCAGCGCGGTCTCGCGCTCCATCTTGCCGGCCGGCAGCGGCCGTTTTGCGGTCCGCTTCATCAGTGAATCGATATCGGATTCATACCATTGGTTGAGCGCGCCCGCCGAACCAGCGGCCAGCGCGATCGCCAGAATGGCGGTAAAGGCCAGCGTGAAAGGAAGTTGCACCGGGGCGGCCAGCATCCCGCAGAGCGCGGTGAACACGACCGAACGCATCACGCGCGGTTTGGTCAGCGCGAAGAAATCGGCTGCACCGGCGGGGAGCGTCGCGGTCGGATAGGTCGTCGTGTTCATATCTGTTCCTAGACGGCGCCGCGGCAAAGCCGCGTCGTCGGTCGTCACTTCGGACGCCGACCGGCCGATCGGCTCCCGCCTAACGCGGGACTGGCGCGCTGCTTTCGCAGCGCGCCTGCCTCCGGCTTAGTCGATCCGCGGCAGCGTCTCGAACTGGTGATATGGCGGCGGGCTCGACAGCGTCCATTCGAGCGTCGTCGCGCCGTCACCCCAAGGGTTGTCGCCCGCCGTCTTGCCCTTGAACAGCGACCAGATGATGTTGACGAAGAACACCAGCATCGATGCCGCCATGATCTTGTAGCCAAGCGTGGCGACCCAGTTCCACTGCGCAAGCGCGTCGGTGTAATCCGGCACGCGGCGCTGCATGTTCTGCAGACCGAGGAAGTGCATCGGGAAGAACAGGATGTTCACGCCGATGAAGAACACCCAGTAATGCAGCTGGCCGAGGAACTCATTGTACATCTTGCCCGACATTTTCGGGAACCAGTAATAGAAGCCGCAGAACAGCGAGAACACCGCACCCAGCGACAGAACATAGTGGAAATGCGCCACCACGTAATAGCTGTCCTGCATGTAATCGTCGATACCGCCGTTCGCGAGCACCACGCCGGTCACGCCGCCGACGGTGAACATGAAGATGAAGCCGATCGCCCACATCATCGGTGTCTTGAAGGACAGCGAGCCGCCCCACATCGTCGCGATCCACGAGAAGATCTTGATGCCGGTCGGCACCGCAATGACCATCGTTGCCGCCGTGAAGTACATCTTGGTGTTTACCGAGAGACCCGTTGTGAACATGTGGTGCGCCCACACCACGAAGCCAACCACACCGATCGCGACCATGGCGTAGGCCATGCCGAGGTAGCCGAACACCGGCTTCTTCGAGAAAGTCGAGATCACCTGGCTGACGATGCCGAAGCCCGGCAGGATCATGATGTACACTTCGGGATGGCCGAAGAACCAGAAGAGATGCTGGTACAGTACGGGATCGCCACCACCGGCGGGATCGAAGAAGGTCGTGCCGAAATTACGGTCGGTCAGCAGCATCGTGATCGCGGCGGCGAGCACCGGAAGCGCCAGCAACAGCAGGAAGGCGGTGACCAGCACCGACCACACGAACAGCGGCATCTTGTGCAGGGTCATGCCCGGCGCGCGCATATTGAAGATGGTGGTGATGAAGTTGATGGCACCGAGGATCGACGAGGCACCGGCAAGGTGCAGCGCAAGGATCGCCATGTCGGTCGACGGTCCGGGCTCACCATAAGTCGAAAGCGGCGCGTAGAGCGTCCAGCCATTGCCTGCACCCCCGAAGAACGGCGAGGCGAGCAGCAGCGTGAAGCTTGGGATCAGCAGCCAGAACGAGATGTTGTTCATCCGCGGGAAGGCCATGTCGGGCGCGCCGATCATAATGGGCACGAACCAGTTGCCGAAGCCGCCGATCATCGCCGGCATGACCATGAAGAACACCATGATCAGGCCGTGCGCGGTGATCAGCACGTTCCACAAATGGAGCGAATGATCGAGGCCCTGCTCGCCACCGGGGAGGTAGCTTGCCCAGATACCGAGATATTGAATGCCCGGCTCGGCCAGTTCGACGCGCATCAGGCCTGAGATCGCGCCACCAATGATGCCCGCGAAGATCGCGAAGATCAGGTACAGCGTCCCAATGTCCTTATGGTTGGTCGACATGAACCAGCGCGCGAAAAACGACATTTGATGGTCGTCATGCGCGTGCACGTCGTGCGTGTGCGCCTCGAAGGCGGCTGGGCTGAGGGCGGTGTCGGTCATGGCTTATTGTCCAGCGGAAGCGTTGGAGCCGGAAGCGGCGGGCAGCGCGTTGGCGGCGGCCGTATCGGCGGCGGTCGGTGCGGCGGGTTCGGATCCGGTGACGGCGGGCGACGGCGCTGCAGCGGCACCGGGCATCGTCCCGCCCTTTGCCTTCACCCATTGCGCGAACACCTCGGGTGTCACCGCCTGCACCGCGATCGGCATATAGCCGTGGCGCGCGCCGCACAGTTCGGAGCAGACGCCGAAATAGACGCCGGGCTTGTCGATCGTGAAGCTCGTCTCGTTCAAGCGGCCGGGGATGGCGTCGAGCTTGATCCAGAACGCCGGGATTTCCCAGGCATGGATCACGTCGTTCGACGTGGTGATCAGGCGAATCGGCACGCCGACCGGGAGCACGACGCGCTGGTCGGTCGCGAGCAAGCGGGGACCATCTACGGCCGTGCGTGCGCGCTCGCCCTTGCCGACTTCACCGGCCTCCTTGAGCATGTTCGCGGTGACTTCGAACCCGCCATTGTCGGGATATTGATACGACCAATACCATTGGTTGCCGATCGCCTTCAGCGTGATCGCATTCTTGGGCGCTGGCTTATATTGCGCCTGCAGCAACCCGATCGAGGGCAGCGCAAGGCCGAGCAGGATCAGCACCGGGACACCGGTCCAGAGCACTTCGAGAACGGTGTTATGCGATGTCTTGGACGCCACCGGGTTGGCGGCACGGCGATAGCGCACCATCACCCAGCCGAGCAGGAACAGCACCAGCACCGAAATGAAGGTGATGACCGGCATCAACAGCCAGTTGTGAAACCACGCGGCCTGGTTGCCGGTGCGCGTCACTTGGCGTTGCAGGCCGAGATCACCGACGACCGGCTGACCAACCTTGGGATCGATTGCCATTGCGGGCGCGCCGTCGACGGCGAGCATCGGGTCGGTCGACGCAGCAGGCGCCGTGGCGGGGATGGCGGCAGCGGGGGTTGCGGCAGCGGGATCGGCGACCACGACCGTGGGCGCGGCCTCGACCGGTTTTGATACAGGAGCAATCGGCGCAGCTTGCGGTGCGGCATTGGCTGCCCCGACACTCAGCATCGCGAGGCCCGCGGCCAACGCGATCGATTTGATCCCGATCATTCGCATCTTTCTTTTTCTACCCTCGACCACTCGCGCCGACGCACGCTGTCGGCAGGGCGGGGATACGCCCGTAAGCCCGGCCCTATACCCACGCAGCCCGTGTGTCTCAAGTCGATCATAGCGGATTTTTTGCGCAATCGTTGCGTCGCTGCACCCACACTTCTAATCAGGCCCCCCGCAGACAGGACCCGAGACGATGACTGACGACGATGTTCTGGCCGAATTCCGTGCCGCCGAGGCGCTGCTGGAGGGGCATTTCATCCTTTCATCGGGATTGCGCTCCTCACGCTATCTACAGTGTGCGCGGGTGCTGATGGATCCGGCGCGCGGCGCACGTCTGGCCGACGCCTTGGCCGCGCGACTCCCCGCCGACGTACGGGAAAGCATCGCAGCCGTCATATCCCCCGCGATGGGCGGGGTGATCGCCGGGCATGAAATGGCACGCGCGCTAGGGGTGTCGGCGATGTTCCTCGAACGGCCCGAGGGCGTCTTCGAACTGCGCCGCGGCTTCCGCCTCGAACCGGGCATGAAAGTGTTGATGATGGAGGACGTGGTGACGACCGGCCTCTCCTCCAAAGAGGCGATTGCAGCAATCGCGCGCGCGGGCGGCGAGACGGTCGCGGCGGCGGCTTTGGTCGATCGGTCCAACGGCACGGCCGATCTGGGCGTACCGTTCTACCCCCTGATTCGACTCGACGTTCCAACTTATGCGGCGGAGTCGCTACCGCCCGAACTCGCCGCGATCCCGGCGATGAAGCCTGGGAGCCGCGCGGCATGATCCGTCGACAGGCGCAGGACGATCGGCTGCGGCTCGGCGTCAACATCGACCATGTCGCGACGGTGCGGAATGCGCGCGGATCGGGCTATCCCGATCCGGTGCGCGCGGCGCTGCTCGCGGCGGAGGCGGGTGCCGATGGCATCACCGCGCATCTGCGCGAGGATCGGCGGCACATCACCGACGACGACATCGCGCGGCTTTCCGCCGAACTGACGATTCCGCTCAATTTTGAAATGGCGGCGACGCAGGAGATGCTGGCGATCGCGCTCCGCCACCGCCCCCACGCCGCGTGCATCGTGCCTGAAAAGCGCGAGGAGCGGACCACCGAGGGTGGACTGGATGCGGTCGGGCAGCACGACCATCTGGCGCCGCTAGTGTCCGAACTGCGCGCGGCGAACATTCGCGTGTCGCTGTTCATCGAGCCCGATGCGCGCCAGATCGAGGCCGCGATCCGGCTCGGCGCGCCGGTGATCGAATTGCACACCGGGCGCTATGCCGATCTGTCGGGCGAAGCGCAGGTCGCGGAAGTGCGCCGCCTGACCGAAGCCGCAGCGCTTGCCGCCAAGAACGGGATCGAAGTCCATGCCGGGCACGGCCTGACGCTCGCCAATGTGGCGCCGATCGCCGCGATTCCCCAGGTGCGCGAGCTCAATATCGGCCACAGCCTGATTGCCGACGCGATCTTCATGGGGCTGGGCGACGCGGTCCGCGCGATGCGCGCGGCGATGGATGCGGCGCGGTGATCATCGGGCTCGGTTCCGACCTCTGTAATATCGAGCGGATCCAGGCGTCACTCGGTCGCTTCGGCGCGCGTTTTGAGAACCGTGTGTTCACCGATATCGAGCGCGCCAAGGCCGCGCGGCGCCCCTTCACCAAGGCGGGCACGCTGGCCAAGCGCTTTGCCGCCAAGGAAGCTTTTTCCAAGGCCGTCGGGACCGGTTTCAAACACGGCGTGTTCATGAAGGACATCGGCGTCGTCAACGCCCCCTCCGGTGCCCCCACGCTGGCGCTTACCGGGGGAGCCAAGGCAAGACTTGACGCGTTGACGCCCGATGGCCACGTCACGCGCGTACATTTGACGATGACCGACGATCATCCCTGGGCACAGGCGTTCGTAATTATTGAAGCGATCGTGCCGATCGAAACGGTGCGTAAGGACGACATATGAGTGAGGATTTGGCCCTGGATAGCGACGAGATCGGCACGCCCGGCGAAAAGAACGCTGCGCCCGCGGAGTCGTCGAGTCCCGCCGCCAAGCGGCCCGGCACCGACTGGGCATCCGAATTGCGCGGTATCCTATGGCTGATCCTGGCGGTGCTGGGGTTCCACACCTTCGTCGCCAAGCCCTTCTATATCCCGTCGGAATCGATGCTGCCGGGGCTGCTGGTCGGGGATCAGCTGGTGGTGAGCAAATATCCCTATGGCTGGTCGTTCGTTTCACCCACGTTCCATGTATTGCCCTTTATCAGCGGGCGCTTGCTGGGGCGCCTGCCCGAGCGCGGCGATGTGGTGATCATAACCCCGCCGGGGACCAAGACCGACTATATCAAGCGTCTGATCGGCTTACCCGGCGATCGGATCGAGGTGCGCGGCGGCACGGTGATCCTGAACGGGGTGCCGCTGAAACGCGGTCCGCTGCATTATGTCGACGTTCCGCATTACGGCGGGATGCCACAGCCAGCCCCTGAAACCGGCCTGACCTGCGATCTCGGCCCGGACGCGCTGCGCACCGCGCCCGATGGCAGCGCGATCTGCCACATGCCGCTCGTCACCGAAACGCTGCCGGGCGGACGGCATTATGAGACGGTCGAACTGGGTTATAGCCCGGGCGATGACTTTCCCGCCGTTACCATCCCTGCGAACCATGTCTTCCTGATGGGCGACAATCGCGATCGCAGCGCCGACAGCCGCGTGCCGCTCGACCAGGGGGGGCTCGGCGGGCCGGTGCCGTGGGAATATCTCGGCGGGCGTGCGGAATTCATTACCTTCTCGAAGACCGGGCTCGGTAGCTGGAACCCGCTGACCTGGGGCCAGTCGTTCCGCGGCGGTCGCTCCGGGACGTCGCTGCACGCGGCGCGCGACAAATGAGCGATACCGAGACAGTTGAACTCGTCAGCGAGCCCGCGCCCAACGAATTGCGTGACCCGTTCATTCGGCAGGAGTTGAAGCGCGCGACGGTGTGGCTTGGGCTCGCCGGCGCAATTGCGTTGGTCGTCTTGCTGATTCAGCCCCTGCTGATCATTTTCGCTGGGTTGGTCTTCGCCTCGATGCTCGACGGCGGCGTGCGTTTGCTCGGGCGAATCTTGCCGATCGGGCGGCCATGGCGCTTGGCGATCGTCGTCATCCTGACGATCGTGTTCGTCGTCGGCGTCTTCTATTTGACCGGCGCCGGCATTGCGCAGCAGGTCGAACAATTGCGCGCCACGCTGACGACGCAGGCGACCAAGCTGATCGAATGGGCGTCGAACATCGGCATCATGCCGGGCAAGGCCGATCTCAACGGCATGGCGCAGCAAGCCTTGGGATCGTTCGGCAAGATCACCTCCTATCTCGGTGTCGCGTTCGGCGCTCTCGCCAGCCTGATCATGGTGCTGGTGATCGGCCTGTTCATTGCGATGGAGCCGCGGCTGTACGAAGGCGGGCTGCAATGGATGGTGCCACGCGACATGCGCCCGCGTTTCTCCGGCACCATCGAAGCGATGACCGTAACGATGCGGCGGCTGCTCGCCGGGCGGCTGTTCGGCATGGCGCTGGAGGGCGTGATGACCGGCGTCGCGCTGGCGATTTTCGGCGTACCGATGGCGTTGGTGCTCGGGATCATCACCGGCATCTTGGCGTTCATCCCCAATATCGGCGCGATCGTCAGCGGCGTGCTGATGGTCGCGGTGGGGTTCAGCGCGGGGATGCACACTGGGTTCGCCGCGATCGGCATCTATTTCTTCATCCAGACGCTCGACGGCTATGTCATCATTCCGATGGTGGCGAAGCGCACGGTCGATCTGCCGCCCGCGCTGACGCTGTCGACGCAGATCCTGGCGGGGACTTTGTTCGGTATTCTCGGCCTGACGCTGGCCGATCCGCTGACCGCGATGATCAAGGTAGCGCTCGAACGCAGTTCGGAAGCAGAAGCCGACGCCGAGGCATGACGCCGGTCCTCTACGATTTCTGGCGCTCATCGGCGGCCTACCGAGTCCGGATCGCGCTCAATCTGAAGCACGTCGCGTATCACAGCGTCGCAGTCGATCTGTCCAACGGGGCGCAGCGCGAACCAGCGTTTCTGGCGCGCAATCCGCAGGGCCTGGTCCCGGCACTCGACATCGGCACGACGGTGCTGACGCAGAGTCTTGCGATCATCGACTATCTCGACGCCACCCATGAGGCGGTGCCGATGGTATCGTCCGATCCGGTGGCCCGGTCGCACGTGCTGGCACAGGCACTGGTGATCGCAGCGGATATCCACCCAATCGACAATTTGCGCGTGCTCAACCGGCTGACCAGTCAGTTCGGGGCCGATCAGGCAGCGCGCGATGCCTGGTATACGCATTGGATCATCGAAGGCTTGACCGCATTGGAAGCGATGACCGCCACGCTGCCGGGGCCGTTCCTCGGCGGGAAGGCGCCCAACCTGGCCGATGTGTGCCTGGTTCCGCAACTCTATAACGCGCGGCGTTTTGCGGTCCCGCTCGCTGCGTTTCCGCGCCTGCTGCGCGCCAATGCCGCCGCCGCCGAATGCGCCGAGTTTGCCGCCGCGCATCCCGATCAGGTCAAACCGCCAGCGTGATGCGGCGCGCGACGGGTCGGCCCCAAAGCGAATTGCCGCGCCACACTTCTGCCGTTAAGGGGCGGCAGGGCGACACGGTTAGATATCACCGATCAGCCGAACGAGCGGACAGACGCACCACGTGGACATTTTGAAGACTGGGCCGGGGATCGTCGGAACGCCGAGCGAAACACCGGCGCGGGCAGCCGCGAGCGCCGATCTCGGCGGGCTCGTGCCGATGCCGCCGTTCAAGCGACGCTGGCCGACCTATCTCGGCGCTGTGGTAACGGTGGTGATGATCGTCTGGCTCGGCCTCAAACTCCGCGCGCTCGGGGTCGATAGCTGGGTCTCGGCGATGCCGACGAGCCCGCTGTTCTACGTCTTTTTCATCCTCCTCTATTTCTCGCCCGTCATCGGCGACTTCATCATCTTCCGCAAATTGTGGGGCATTCCCGTCAGCGGATTCGCCGCGCTGATCAAGAAACGCATCGCCAACGATGTGCTCAATTATTCGGGCGAGGCCTATTTCTACGCCTGGGCGCGGCAGCGATCGTCGATGGTCGCCGCCCCGTTCGGCGCGGTGAAGGACGTCAGCATCTTGTCGGCGATCGCCGGCAACATGGTCACGCTGGCGATGATCGCGGTCGCCATGCCGCTTGGCATCGGGCTGCTGACCGAACAGCAATTGCACAATGCGATCTGGTCGATCGTGGGCGTGTTCGGCATGTCGCTGCCGTTCCTGATCTTCTCCAAGCGCATCTTCTCGCTGCCGCGTGCGACGCTGTGGTGGATTTTCAACGTCCACTGCCTACGCTTGATCGCAGGCTCGATCCTGATCGCTTTGGCATGGCATTTCGGACTGCCGACCGTGTCGATGGGGGTGTGGCTGCTGCTCTCGGCAGCGCGGCTGATCGTCGGGCGATTGCCACTTCTGCCGAACACTGAACTTCTTTTTGCCACCTTCGCCACGCTATTGATCGGGCAGGATGACAAGCTGACCGTGCTGATCGCGGTCACGGCTGCGCTACCGCTGCTGGTTCATGTCATCCTGATGGCGATGTTCGGCTTGTCGAGTTTGGTGAGAAAGACGTGAGAATGCTGCGTAGATTTTCGATGACCGCCGCCCTGCTGGGTGCCGCGCTGTTCGGCGTCGGCGCGCCCGGCACGGCACAGGCGGCGCAGGCGCTGGGCAGCGATGCGGCGGCCTGCACCCCCGGCGGCGGGCCGGCGATCCGCGTGGCGGTCGAAGGGCTGAAGGATCGCACCGGCGAATTGAAGCTGGAACTGTACCCTGCGAACGAGACCGATTTCCTGCGCGACGATTATCTGCTGATCCGCGAGGGCAAGTTCTTCCGCCGCGTGCGCCTGCCGACGCCGGCGAGCGGCCCGGTCGTCCTGTGCATCCGCGTGCCGAGCCCCGGCGCCTATGCCCTGCTGTTCACGCACAATCGCGACGGCAAGAACAAGTTCAACTTCTGGAGCGACGGTGCGGGCTTTGTCAGCAATCGTAAGCTCGGCCGGTCGCGGCCGAAACTCGATCAGGCGCGGATCGTTGTCCCGGCAGGGATGGTGTCGGTCGATATTCGCGCGCAATATCTGCGCGGGCTCGGCGGATTCGGCCCGATCGGGAGCTGAGCCGCGATGCGCATCGTCGACGTCAACGAATTCTATTCACCGACCGGCGGCGGCGTGCGCACCTATATCGACCGCAAGATGGGGATCATGGCCGATCTCGGCCACGAACTGATCGTGATCGCGCCGGGCAAGGAAAACCGGGTCGAGGAACGCCCCGGCGGCGGCAAGGTGATCTGGATTGAGACCGGGCATTTGCCGCTCGACCAGAATTACGGGATCTTCTGGGAAGCGCCGCCGATCCTGAACCTGCTCGATGCCTTGCAGCCGGATGTGGTCGAAACCTCGTCGCCGTGGCGCCTGCCGTGGATCATCGGCAAGTGGCAGCCGAAATATGAAGGCGGCGCGGTGAAGGCGTTCTTCATGCATAACGACAACATGGCCGCCTACGCGCTGCGGTGGCTCGAGAATATGGGCCCGCAGGACCGGCTGGAACGCGCGTTCGGCTGGTACAGCCGCTACATGTCGCGCTTCCTCGCCTATTTCGACACGGTCGTCACCAATGGCCCCGCGCTCGAGAAACGACTGAAGAACCGCGGCGTCCACATCGACGCGGCGATGCCGCTGGGGATCGAGCGCGGCCATTTCTCACCCGGTCTGCGCGACGAACGCCTCCGCGCTGCCTTGCTCGCGCAGTGCGATTTGCCGCCGACCGGCCATTTGTTGCTCGGGCTTGGCCGCCATCATCCGGAAAAACGCTGGCGGCTGGTGATCGACGCGGCCGAGCGCGCCGGATCGGAGCTTCCGGTTGGGCTGATCCTGCTCGGCACCGGCGTCGAAAGCCGCCAGATCGAGATGCGTATCGCCGGTAGCCCGCACATCCGCATGTTCCGCCCGGTCTACGATCGCGAGCGGCTGGCGCGGATCGTGGCGAGTTGCGACGCGCTGATCCACGGATCGGAAGCCGAGCCGTTCGGTCTGGTCGCGTCCGAGGCGATGGCGGGTGGCCTCCCTCTGATTGTGCCCGACACCGGCGGTTGCGCTGAAGTGGCCGACAAGCATGCGTCAGAATTCTACACCGCGCGCGATGCGCAAAGTGCCGCGATGGCGATCCACCGGCTGTTCGCGCGTGACCAGCGCGTGCTGCGCCGCGCGGCGCTCGTCGCAGCGGACAAGGTCCGCAGCGACCGCGACCATGCGATCGAACTGATGGACTATTATCAGGCGCAGGTTGACCTGAAGCGCGCCGGCAAACCGCTGCGCGCGGCAGCCTGAGGGCGGATTTTAGCCAATCTTGGCGCGAAGCTTGGCGGGACAACTTTCGATCGCACGCGGTCCCTTGTCTCCGCGTAGGCGATAAACCAGACGAACCCGCCCGCGCGTCGCGACGCACCCCGCCAGCGTATAACGCTGGCGGATCGCCTGCATAACCAAGGCGTGCGCGGCGGGGTTGCCGAATTTGTAGACGGGATAGGTGTCGACGATCGCATCCGGGTTTGCGGCAAGGATCGCCCGCGTGATCACCTGGGGATCGCCGCCCAGCGCCCGCGGATTGTTCTCATCAGCCGTGTTGAGATGACCCGGGAAGACCCAGCGCGCCGGCAAGCATGAGTGGGTCAGCATATAGAGCGCCGGATAGCCGTTATAGACGAAGATACACCGGCTGGTCGGCATCGCGAGTGCCGCGACGGCGCGGGCTTCGCGGTCCCCGCCCTTGGCGGAAATGCTGATCGCCAGCACGATTTGCCCGGCCACGAGCGCCGTCACCGCAAACCCGATCGCCACCCGGCGCCGTGCGGCCAATGCGCTCGCCAGCAATAGGAAAGCCGGCACCAGGATTGGCAAGGCATAATGCGGCGCATCGAAGCGCCAATAGACAAGCACGCTGAACACCGCGCTTGCGAGCCATCCAATCAGATACCGCCGCTCGAGCGCGCTCGATGCCGCGGTGGGTCTGCGCGGGCCGATCAGCCCCACGATCAGCAGCGGCAGGAACAGCCCGACAAAGCTCGCCAAACCGACGACTTCGCGGGCGAAGCTCCCCTTGGTCTGCCCGAACACCGACACGAAATTGGCGAAAACGAACGCCTGCCACTGGCCGAGGCTCGCATAATAGAGCGCGACCAGCGCAGTCGGCAGCAGCGCCAGCGCAATCATCGCTGCCGCAAACAGCGCCGTGCGACCCAACGAGACACCATGCCGCCGCGCGAGCAGCAGAAACGCGCAACCGAAATACACGCCCTCGACCAGCACGCTATATTTGATCTGCAGCGCAAGCCCGACCAGCAGCAGCGCCGCCATCCCCTTCGCGACAAGCCCATCGGCGCGCGGCACGGCGGACAGCAGCAACGCCCCCGCCCCAATCATCAAGGCGTTGTAGAAGACCGGCGCCTGCCCGCCTTCGCCCTCCATGAAGTTCAGCCACAGGATGTACAGAATCGCGGCCAAAACCGACCCGAACTCATTCACATGGCGGCGCGCGGTCCAATAGATGCCGAACGCGGTCGCCGCGACGAAAAGCCCTGCCAGCAGCTTGTACTGGACGAACCCCTCACCCCCGGCCAACCGCGCACCGGCATAGAGCAGGAACAACCCGATCGGTTTGCGATCGAAAATATCGACATAGGGCAGCGCGCCGTGAAGCATCCGGTCGCCGACCAGCAAATAGAATTGCTCATCGAAGCCGAGGACGGGATTGCCGAGTGTCGCATAGCGCGCGACCAGCGTGACGAACAGCAGCAGCACTGCGGTCGCCGGGCTGCCGAGCGCAAAGGATCGCTGCGCGCGCGCAGATGCGGCGGGAGCGATCTCGCTGTCGGGCTCCACGCTCACACTCCTAAACCGTCGCTTGAGGGCGCTATCGCCCGAGCCGGTGGTTATTCCGATCCGTCACGGATATGCAATCGACAAGTGGCAAGCACAGAACTTGCCCGATAGGAGATGCCTGACATGAAAGCCCTCGACCGCCGCTCATTCCTGCTAACCGGATCGCTGGGGCTGGGCGCCTTTGCGGTGCCTGGATTCGCGCAAAGCCCCAACGTCTCCACCGCGCGCGGCTTCACCCATTCGGTTGCCAGCGGCGAGCCGGGCAGCGATTCGATGCTGTTGTGGACGCGCTACGTGCCGACGAGCGGCGACAGTGCGGAGCTTCGCGTCGAACTGTCCGAGACCCCGGATTTCGCCCGCGTGGTGAGCGGCGGCGCGCAGATCACGGGTGTGTGGCGCGATTTCACCGCCAAGATCACGGTCGATGGCCTGACCCCCAACACGCGCTACCACTTCCGCTTCGTCGCGCCCGACGGCAGCTTCTCGCCCGTCGGGATGACCAAGACCTTGCCGCAAGGGCCGGTCGATCGCTTCCGCACCGCGACCTTCTCCTGCTCGAACATGCCCTATGGCTTCTTTAACGCCTATGCCCATGCTGCCGCGCGCGATGACATCGATCTGGCGGTCCACCTCGGCGACTATTTCTACGAATATAAAGCCGGCGATTATCCCGCCGCCAAGGATCAGGTCGCCGGCCGTATCCCCCTGCCCGCCACCGAATTGCTGCATCTGGCCGATTACCGCATCCGCTACGCCAGCTATCGCAGCGATCCCGACCTGCAGCGGCTCCACCAGAAGGTGCCGATGATCGTGCAGTGGGACGATCACGAATCGGCGAACGACAGTTGGGAAGGCGGTGCCGAAAATCACCAAGCCGAGGAAGGCGACTGGAATGCCCGCCGCGCCGCCTCGATTCAGGCCTATCGCGAGTGGATGCCGGTCAGCGACGAACCGTGGAAGAGCTATGAGATCGGGACACTCGCCACGCTGTTCCGCACCGAAACGCGATTGCTCGCGCGGACCAAGCAGCCCGATGTCGCGCCCTTGTTCAAGGCGGAGGATCCCGCCGCCGCGCTGAAGGCGTTCCGCGACGGCGCATGGATGGACCCGGCCGTCACGATGATGGGGTCGCAGCAGGAAAGCTGGCTCTCCCATGCGATGGCGCAATCGACGCGCGCCGGGCAGCGCTGGCAAGTGGTCGGCTTCGGCACGATCATGGGCGAGACGGTCATGCCGCAGGATGCGACCGCCTGGCTTGCGCCCGATGCGTCCGCCCGCGCGAAGAATTACATTCTGGCCGGGGTCGGCGCGGCAAAGCTCGGCTTGCCGTTCAATTACGACAGTTGGGGCGGCTATCCGGCGGCGCGCGCGCGCTTCCTGCGCGGGGCGCAGCGGCTCGGCGCGAACCTGATCGTGCTGTCGGGCGACAGCCACAACGCCTGGGCCTACGACCTGGCGCAGGATGGCAAGCCTGCCGGTGTCGAATTCGCCGGCCATTCGGTGAGCTCGCCCGGCTATGAGGCAGCCACCGCGACCGATCCGAAGGTCATCGCCGCAACGCTGGTGCGCGGCAATCCCGAACTGAAATGGTGCGACACGTCGCGGCGTGGCTATATGGCGATGACGCTCACACCCGACAGCGCGACCAATGAGTGGATCATGGTCGACACGATCAAGGCCAGCAACCCGGCTGCGCGGATCGGCCACAGCACGACAATCCAGCGTGGACGCAATGTGATGGCGTGATGGTTGCCCGGACGGCCCCGCTGCGGCACACAGGCAGCGGGGTCATCCGGGAGCTTAGCTTTTGCGCGTAACGATCAAGGACGTGTCGCGCGTGTCAGGCGTATCGATCAAGACCGTGTCGCGCGTGCTCAACAAGGAACGCTATGTCGGCGCGGAAACGCGCGCGCGGGTCGAGGCGGCAGTGGCCGAGCTGAACTTCCGCCCGAGCATGGCGGCACGCTCGCTCGCGGGAAAGCGCAGTTTCCAGATCGCGCTGATTTGCGACAATCCCAGCCCCTATTACGTCTATGAAATGCAATCGGGCATTCGTGATCGCTGCGCGTTGGACGGGGTGCGGATGATCGCGCAGCCCTATGATCGCAATTCGCCGACCTTGCTCGACGATATCGAAAATCTGGTCGAGGCGACACATGTCGACGGGCTGATCCTGACCCCGCCGGTGTCGGATTATCCCGCGGTGCTGGAATTGCTCGCCAAACGCGGCGTGCGCTTCGTGCGCGTGTCGCCGGGCAGCGTGGTCGATCTCGCGCCATCGACCTTTATCGACAATGAAGCGGCGGCCGCGGCGATGACCGCGCATCTGCTTGGGCTCGGGCACCGCCGGATCGGCTTCATTGCGGGACATCCGAGCTATGCGACGAGTGGCCAGCGGATGCGCGGCTATGCCAAGGCGCTCGGCAAGGAAGGGATCGCGCTCGATCCGGTGCTGGTGCGCGAAGGCAGTTTCGATTTCGCCTCGGGTTCAGCGGCGGCCGAGGAATTGCTCGCACTCGATCCGCCGCCGACCGCGATCTTCGCGTCGAGCGACGATATGGCGGCGGGCGCGCTGACGGTGGCGCATCGGCGGGGCCTCGCGGTGCCGGGGCAGCTATCGGTCGCCGGGTTCGACGATACCGCGCTCGCCGGCTTCGTCTGGCCGCCACTCACCACGATCCGTCAGCCGACGCGGGTGATGGCGTATCAGGCGGCGGACCTACTGCTCGCCCCCGCCGATGCGCCGATCGAACGGCGCGAAGTGGAATTCGAACTGGTGGTGCGGGAATCGACCGGGGTTTTACCCGATCAGCAATAGCGCCGCCGCCAGCGCCAGACCGAACGCCACCAAAGTCGCCACCCCGATGATGATCAACGGCTTTGGCCCCGCCTCGAGCAATTGCGATAGCGGCGAACGAATCGCGGTTGCGGTGACCGCCGCTGCCAGCATCGCCGCCGCCGCTTTCTCGGCCCCCGTAGCGACGATCGGGGGGATCACGCCGAACGAGTTGATCCCCGCCAGCACGAAGAAGCCGACCACGAACCACGGCACGCCCGGCCCCTTGGCTGCACCCTCTCCCTTGGGCAGACACATCGCCACCACCGCCAGCACCGGTGCCAGCAAAGCGACGCGGGTCAGCTTGACGATTGCGGCGATGCCGCCCGCGCCGTCGGAATAGGAATAGCCAGCGCCGAGTGCTTGGGCGACATCGTGAATCGCCGCGCCGAGCAGGAAACCGGCTTTGAGGTCGCTCATATGGAAAGCGTGCGCGACCAGCGGATAGAGCATCATCGCGCTTGCGCTCATCGCGGAGATGCCGACGAGGACCAACGTAAGCTGCGCTTGGCTGGTGCGCTTTTCGCCAAGCGTCGTGGCCAGCGCCATCGCGGCCGACGCGCCGCAAATCGCCACCGATCCGCCTGCCAGCACGCCAAACGCGGTATCCTGCCCGAGCTTGCGCGCGGCGAGCACCCCTGCCCCCATCGTCGCCGCGACAATCGCCACAACGCACAGCAACGCGACCGGCCCAAGCGCGACGATCTGCCCGGCGGTAATCCGCACGCCGACCAGCACGATCCCCCAACGCAGCAACGAGCGCGAGGCGAAGGCGAGGCCCGGCGTCAACCGTGCATCGGCGCTGAGAAAATTGAGCGCGAGGCCGATCAGCAGCGCCATCAGCGTCAGCGGCACGCCGTAATGATCCGACAGGAACCCCGCCGCCAGCGTGCCCATCGTGACCACGATCAGGCCGGGGGCATAACCCCGCCAGTCGCTCTTGGGCGCGGTTTCGATATCGCTGTAGAGATCGCCATAGAGATCGGCGGCCATCGGCAGCGGGCGTTTCGTCGTGGCCATTGTCGTACCCCACCCCGTTCGGGCTGAGCTTGTCGAAGCCCCACCACGCGATCAGGCGTTGAAAGAAAAGTAGCCCTTCGACAAGCTCAGGGCGAACGGTAGGTTTGCTATAGCGTCGGCGCACGACGTGTGACAACGTTGTCGCAAGAAAAAGACGGGAGCGGAATCGGATGGCATTTGGGATCAGGGGTGGGTCGGCGCGCTGGATCATCGTGGCGATGGTGTTCGTCGCGATCATGCTCAATTATGTCGACCGGCAGATCCTCGCGCTGCTGAAGCCCACGCTCGAGGCGGAGTTCCGCTGGTCCGATCAGGATTATGCCAACATGGGCACCGCGTTCCAGATCGCGACCGCCTTTGCCTTTCTCGGCACCGGCTGGTTCCTCGATCGCGTCGGTTTGCGGCTCGGCTTCGCGCTTGGCGTGCTGATCTGGAGTCTGGCCGGCATGGCGCATGCCTTTGCCACCTCGGTCCCCGCGTTCTTCGCCGCGCGGATCGTGCTCGGCATGGCCGAATCGGTCGGAACCCCCGCCGCGGTCAAATCGGCGGCGACCTATTTCAACCATAAGGACCGGCAGATCGCCTTGGGCATCGGTAATACCGCGCCCAATATCGGCGCGATCGTGACGCCCTTGTTCATCCCGGCGCTCGCAGTGGCGTTCGGGTGGCAATCGGCGTTTCTGGTGGCGGGCGGCCTGGGTGTCGTTTGGGTGGTGGTGTGGTTCGCGCTTCGGATCAAGCCGGTCGCGCTCGACGCGGTCGCGCCAGCCCCGGTGCCGTGGCTGAGCGTGCTGCGCAGCCGCGAGACCGCCGCGATCGCGATCGCCAAGATCCTGTCGGATCAAGTGTGGTTCTTCATGCTGCTGTGGCTGCCCGATCTGTTCCACCGGCTGTTCGGGATGCCGCAAGGCACGCTCGGGCTGCCGGTCGCGCTCGTTTACGTGATGGCGGCGTGCGGCGCGCTGACGGGCGGGTTCGTGCCGTCACGGCTGATGGCGGCTGGGTGGAGCGTCAACCGCGCGCGCAAGGTCACGATGCTTGGCTATGCCTTGCTCGTGCTGCCGGTCGTGTTCGTGCAAAGCGTATCGAGCCCGTGGTCGGCGGCGTTGCTGCTCGGCCTGGTCCTGTTCGCGCATCAGGGGTTTTCGACCAACGTCTTCGGCGTGACCACTGACATCACCCCGGCACGGTCAGTTGGCAGCCGGATCGGCATCGCGGCATTCTGCGGCAATCTGTGCTCGGTCGGGATGATCCAGTTCCAGGCGTATGCCTTGGCGCATGGCTGGGGCTATGCGCCGGCGCTGGCGATTTGCGCTGGGTCGTATCTGACCGCGCTGCTGGCGATCCATTTGCTGATCCCGAACATCGTGCCGATCGACGAGAGCGAGCGCGGCGACGGGTTGGTCGCGGCCCACTGACGGCATAAAAAAGCCCCCTCCCGCTTTTGCGGGAGGGGGCCATTCGTTCAACAATCAGAAGTTCACGCGACCCGTCACGCCGAAGTAGCGATCGGCATCGCGCGGGATCTGGTAACGATATGCACCGCTCGGCCCGCCATTGGCGATCGTCGCGGCGAAGCTCTGGTCGAACAGGTTCCGCACCGTGAAGGTCAGCTTGTAGTGATCGGCCTTGTCGATGATCGACGCCGAGAGATTGACCAGACCATAGCCCGCGATCGTGCCTGCCGCGCGCACCACCGGATCGGGCGTGAAAATCGAGAGCTGGCTCGACTGATACGACCCCTGCGCGCCCAGCGCGAAATCGACCGGCGCATTGGTGCGGATCCGGTAATCGGCCGAGATGTCGCCCTTCCACTTCGGCGCGAAACCGAGCGGCGTACCCGGCGCGATGATGTCATTCGGGGTGCGCACCGGGGGCGGGTTGAACTGATCGACATGCGCGTCGGAATAGGCCGCACCGCCCGAGATGTTGAGGTCGCGCACCGGGCGGAAGGTGAAGTCGACTTCGCCGCCGCGCGTTGAGACCTTGCCCGCATTGGTGAAGCGGGTGATCACGGTGGTGACGCCGTTGATGACCAGCGTATCCGGGTTGTTCGCCTGGAAATTGCTGTACTGCGCGTAATAGGCCGCGAGGTTGAGCGTCAGCTTGCCGCCGAACAGCGTGTTCTTCAGGCCGATTTCATACGCGTTGGAGGTTTCCGGCTCGAGCGCCTTGGCCCCAGTCGGCTGCAAGTTGAAAAACAGGTTGAACGCCGGTCCCTTATAGCCGCGCGTGTAGCTGGCATAAGCGGTCGACCCGCGCGTGATGTCATACTGCACGCCGGCCTTGCCCGAGAAATTATCGGCCACGGTGCGGGCGGTATAGGGAATGCCGTTGGCGGCGGCAGGATTGCCGTTCGTCGTGGGCGAGGTGCGCGAATCGAACACGCCCTGGTCGAGCGGCGGGTTCGAGGCGCCGTTGCCCGGGCTGGTCGTCCGCGAGAAGGTCGCGTCGAGCTGATCGTGCGTGTAGCGCACGCCGCCGATGAAGCGGAAATTGTCCGCGACGTTGAGCGTCCCTTGCGCGAACACAGCAAGGTTTTTGAACACCGAACCATAATCGGCGCGACCGAAGGCGGTGCTGGTCGGTCCGGCCAAGCTGCTGGTGCACGGCGTCAGCACGCCCGTTGGCGCTGGTGGGGTTGCCGCCGAGCAGAACGCATTGTCGCGCTGGAAGATACGACGCGTCGCGGTGCGCGAATAATAGCCGCCAATGACGTAATCGATCAGCTCCTTACCCGGCGAAGTCAGCCGCAATTCCTGGCTGAACGTATCGCCGGTCTGCGGGCCGGTATCGTGCGATTGCGCGACGCCGATATAGGCCTGCGGATAGAAATCGCCGTCGCGAATCTCGTTATTGGCGAAATTGCGATAGGCGGTGATCGACGTCACGGTCTGCGTGCCGACAGTAATGTCGGCCTGGCCTGAGAACCCATAACCCGTCTCGATCGTGCGCGTGACGAGGTTCTGGTTGATGCGGCGGCTTTCATTGCCCTGAAGCGTCGGCAGGACCGTCTGGATCAGCGCGAGGTTGGCGGTGTTGACCGCACCGGTCGCGGTCAGCGGCGCGCCGCCGATCACTTCGGCGCAGCAATCGTCATTGTTGCGGTGATAATCGCCGATCAGCGTCAGCTTCACGAACGCGCTGGCGTCGGCCTCGACGATCGAGCGCACGCCATAATGCTCATAGCCATTGACGCGGCGGTTCACATTGGGCGCGATGTTGAAGATGTTGCCGTCATATTTGTCGTAGAAGGCGGTCGTGCGCGTGCGGATCGACTCCGACAACGGCAGATCGATCGCGCCACGCGCGCGATATTCCATGCCGTTGGCGAAATAGACGCTGCCCTCGGCATAGCCGCCGATCGTGCGGCCGGGACGCTTCGACACGATGTTGATCACGCCAGCGCTGGCATTCTTGCCGAAGAGCGTGCCCTGCGGGCCGCGCAGCACCTCCAGCCGGTCGATATCGACGAGATCGGTGAACGCCTCTGCCGCACGCGCAAGCACGACGCCGTCGAGCACGGTCGACACGGTCGGCTCGACCGCGATCGAGAAGGAGGTGGTGCCGATGCCGCGCAGGAACAGCGCTTGATTGAGTGCGGTGCCGGCCTTCACGAAGTTGAGCGAGGGGACGAGATATTGCGCACCCTCGAGGCTGGTACGGCCCTGCGAGGAAATCGCGTCGCCCGACACGACGGTAACGGCGAGCGGCACGTTCTGCAGCCGCTCAGAACGCTTCTGCGCGGTAACGATAATGTCGCCGGGGTTCGCATCGTCGGCGGCGGGTTCGGCGGCTACCGGCGCGGGTGCAGCGGTCTGCGCGAAAGCGGGTGTGGCGGTAAGCAATGCGAGCGACGCGGCGCCCGACAGAAATACGGTCTTTGTCATAATCCCCTCCTCAAAATATAAATCCCATCTGTTTGATGGATATTATCGTAATCGTGCCACTGACAGCGCAATCATGCTTGTCGGCGGTAAAGCCCTGCTTGGTGTCAGAACCCCAGTTCGGCCATTTTTACCACGCGGTGCTCGCGCGCGCTGATCTCGGCGGCGGTGCCGATTGCAACCGCCATCATGCCGTCGTGCGCGGTCACCTCGACCGGCCCCGCACCACGGACAGCGGCGTTGAAGCGCTGGTGCTCATAGAAGGTCGAACCGTGATGGCTGCCGGCGTTGAGCGCAGTTTCGTCGGTATGGACGACACGGCGGGTCGCCTGCTTGGCGTTGCGGAACCCCACGCGCGGCGAATGCACCAAAGCGCCTTCCGGGATCAGCACGTCGAGCCGCGCGTCGCTACCGACTGCGGTGATCTCTTCTTGGTTTTCCGCGCCATCGGCGAACATCGACAGATCAAGCATGGCGCGCACGCCATTCGCGAAATCGACCGTCGTATAGCTATTGTCGATGATGTCTGGCCGCTCGCCGCCATACGTCTCGTCGAGATGGTTCACGTCCATCGCGCCCGAGCAATAGACGCGCACTGCCTCGCTCTGCGTGATCAGCCGCATCAGATCGAAGAAATGGCAGCATTTCTCGACCATCGTGCCGCCGGTGTTGCGGTTGAAGCGATTCCAGTCGGCGACCTTGACCAGAAACGGGAAGCGATGCTCGCGGATCGACAGCATCTGCAATTTGCCGATCTTGCCGCCATGGATGTCGGCGATGAATTCGGCTGCCGGCGGCATGTAGCGATATTCCATCGCGGTCCAGAACACCTTGTCGGTGGCGGCGGCGCGATCGACGATCCAGCGGCAATCCTCGATCGTCGTGGCCAGCGGCTTTTCGCACAGGATGTGCAGACCCGCATCGAACAATGGTTCGAGCACGGTGCGATGCGTGAAATTGGGGCTGGCAACGATCACCGCGTCGCACAGGCCGCTCTTGGCGAGCGCCTCGACCGAATCGAACGCGGTCGCCTTCTCCGCGCGATCGCCAAGCGCGCTCTTAGCCCAACCGAGCGACCCTTGCGACGGATCAGCCAGTGCCGTCACCACCGCGCCCGGCGTGATCGCCAGGTTGGTCAAATGCTCGACACCCATCATTCCGGTACCAACCAGGCCGTATCGCACTTGCTCTCCCACGATCTTCTTCTCTATATGACAACGATGTCTGAAATCATGCTTACACCCGAAATGCGCGCGCTCGGCAAGAGCGGAATCATGGTCAGCCCGATTGCGTGGGGGATGTGGCGATTCGGTCACGCCTCGCAAACCGAGGGCCGCGCGCTGATCGAGGCGGCGTTTGCAGCGGGTGTGACGCTATTCGACACCGCCGATATTTACGGGTTCGACGGCTCGGGCGGGTTCGGTGATGCCGAGGCGTTGTTGGGCCGGATCTTCGCCGATGCGCCTGAATTGCGCGCGCGGATGGTGCTGGCGACCAAGGGCGGCATCACCCCGCCCGTGCCCTATGATTCGGGTCGTGATTATCTGATGGCGGCGCTCGACGCGTCGCTCACGCGGTTGCAGGTCGAACAGGTCGATCTCTACCAGATCCACCGGCCCGATATCCTCGCGCGTCCGCAGGAAGTCGCGCGCACGCTCGAAGAGATGGTGACATCGGGCAAGGTCCGCGCGGTCGGCGTGTCGAACTACACCGTGCCGCAGACGCAAGCGATCGCTGCGCTGCTGACGATCCCGCTGGCGAGCGTGCAGCCCGAATTCTCGGCGCTCGCGCTTGATCCGATCACCGACGGCCTGTTCGATTTGACGATGGAGCGCGATGTTGCGGTGCTCGCCTGGTCGCCGCTCGGCGGTGGCCGGATCGGCGCGCCTGAGGACGCGCGGTCGAAGGCGGTTGCTGCCGCGCTTGATGTCGTGGCCGAGGCCGCAGGCGTGTCACGGGCGACCGCGGCCTATGCCTGGATCATGGCGCATCCGGCGCGCGCCATCCCGATCGTCGGTACACAGAATGTCGCGCGGATCGGCGAGATCGCCGACGTCTATAAGGTCCGCTTCACCCGCCAGAGCTGGTACGACGTGCTGGTCGCCTCGCGCGGGGAGCGCCTGCCATGACCGCGCTGCCCCCCACCCTGCCGCCATGCGAGGTCAGCTGGTTCTCGGCGCTGTGCGACGACGATTACGAATTCCTCGGCGTACCCGATGCCAAGCTGAAATCAAGCTGGGAGCATTGCCGCGATATCGTGTTGCAGGCCGAAAGCGGCGGGTTCGATAATATCCTGCTGCCCTCGGGCTACCAGCTCGGCATCGACACCACCGCCTTCGCCGCCGCGATCGCGCCGATGCTCAAGCGCATGGCGCTATTGATGGCGGTGCGGATCGGCGAAACCTGGCCGCCGCAACTCGCGCGCCAGATCGCGACGATCGATCGGCTGCTCGGGGGTCGGCTGTGCGTAAACATCATCTCGTCGGACATGCCGGGCGAAACGCTCGGCAGCGCACCGCGCTACGCGCGCACGGTCGAGGCGATGCACATCCTCAAGACCTTGCTGAACGGCGAATCGCTCGACCATGACGGCGAATTCTGGAAACTGAAGGTCGATCCGCCGCGGATCGGCACCGTTTCGGGCACGGCACCTCTGCTCTATTTCGGCGGGCTCAGTCCCGATGCGCGCGAGGCCGCAGCCAAGGGCTGCGACGTTTTCCTAATGTGGCCCGACAAGCAGGAGGTCGTCGCCGACATCATCGCCGACATGACCGCGCGCGCCGCCGCGCATGGCCGCACGCTGAAGTTCGGGTATCGCGCACACGTCATTGTCCGCGATACCGAAGCCGAGGCGCGCACCGCGGCCGACCGTTTGCTGTCCAAGCTCGATGCCGCAGAAGGTGCCGCAATCCGCGCGAAATCGCTCGATTCGCATTCCGCCGGGGTGGCGGCGCAAGCGGCGTTGCGTGAGAATGCCGCAGATGACGGCTATGCCGAGGCGAATTTGTGGACAGGCGTGGGCCGCGCGCGTTCGGGCTGCGGCGCGGCAATCGTCGGCGATCCCGATCAGGTTCTGGCCAAGCTCAACGCGTATCGCGCGATGGGGATCGAGGCGTTCATCCTGTCGGGCTATCCGCACGCCGCCGAGGCCGATTTGTTCGCGCGGCATGTGCTACCGCACATCGATCACGGGCCACTGTCGCGCGGCTGAGTCCTCGGCGAGGTCAGGCGAGCGGCAGGCGTTGCCCTTCGTCCGCGCTGCGGCGGGCGAGCGCAATCAGCTCCATCACGGCCTGCGCGTCGCGCGCGGGAACTGGTGCCCCCGCGCCGACGGTGATCGCGGCAACCACGCCCTCATAGTAACGGCGCCAGTCTCCGCGAACGCTCGGCTCGCTGCGAGTCGTGCCGTCGGCGGCGGTGAGCGTGCCATAGGCATCGGGCCCATCCTCCCCAAAACCCGGAGAGGTCGGCGGAAGCCCGGCGCGGAGCACGGCTTCTTGCGGATCGATGCCGTGTTTTACGAAACTGCCGGCGGTGCCGTACAGCGCAAAGCGCGGGCGCGGCTGGGCGAGGAGCGTCGCGGCCGAGACGATGACCCGGCGGCTCCCATAAGATAGCGTGATCTCGAAATAATCCTCGGTCGTCGCACTCGTGCGCTGCGTTGCGAGGTCCGCCGACACCGCATCCGGCGCGCCGAACAGCACCAGCGCCTGGTCGAGCAAATGTGGGCCGAGATCGTTGAGCAGCCCGGCACCTTGGGTCTCGCGCCAGCCCAGCTTGATCGCAGGACGAAAGCGGTCCCAGCGCAATTCGGCAAGCGCGATGTCGCCAAGCACGCCGTCCGCCACCACGCGCTGGACCGTCAGGAAATCGGCATCCCAGCGCCGATTGTGGAATGCCGACAGCATCAGCCCGTGCGATTCGGCGAGCGTGATCAGCGCCGCGCCGTCGGCGGGATCGGTCACGAACGGCTTGTCGATCACGACATGCTTGCCCGCGCTCAATGCCGCCTGCGCAAGCGGCGCATGGAGATGGTCCGGCGTCGCGATCACGACCAGATCGATCGCGGGGTCAGCCATCAAACGGGCAGCATCTACGACAACCGTCACCTCCGGCCGATCGCGCGCGACATCCCCGCGGCGCGAGGTCACGATGCTTACCAGCCGCAACCCCGGGACCGCGCCGATCAAAGGCGCATGGAAGGACGCGCCCGCGAGCCCGTATCCGATCAGTCCGACGCGAATCATGCAATGCGCATAGCCCAGTTTCCGCGGCCTTGCCCATATCGGAGACATGCCCATCGGCGATCCGCTTCCGCCTGCGCGCCGGGCAACATCGGCCCCGCGGTGTCAATTGTTGTGGACAGTCATGGCACGATAATGCGAAATGTACGTTCGGGAGTAGTCTGAAGACCCAAGAGGAGCAGGATGATGCAAGTAGGATCGATGACGCGTTTCGGTCGGGTTAGCTTTGGTGTGGCCTGTGCCGCCCTGGCCCTGTCCGCCTGCGCGAAGAAGGCGGATAACGAAGAAACGAGCAGCACCACGACCACGACGACGGCAACCACGCCCGCAGCAGATACTGCGGCGGCACCAGCCGCTCCGGCCGCCGCAGCAGCGGTTGCCGCAGACAACACCGACACCGTCGCGGGCGTGAAGTTCGCGTCATACACGGGCGACGCCAAGAAGGGCGAAGCCGACTTCATCACGTGCAAGACGTGCCACGCGATCGAAGCCGGCGTGAACAAGATCGGCCCGTCGCTCCACAATATCGTGGGCCGCAAGGCTGGCGAAATCGCGGGCTACACCTATTCGGCCGCCAACAAGAACAGCGGCATCACCTGGACCGAAGAGAAACTGTTCCAGTATCTGGAGAATCCGCAGCGGATCGTCCCCGGCACGAAGATGAGCTTCGCCGGCTGGCCGACCGATCCGCAGAAGCGGGCGGACGTTATCGCGTACCTGAAGGCCAATTGATAAGCACCGACGTCTAACGAAAACGGGAAGGGTCCGGCAGCGATGCCGGGCCCTTTCTCGTTTCTAACGCCGCGGCCGTCGCGCGATATCGGCGAGGTGCGCTGGAAACGACGCCGCGAGCGCAAGCGCGATCCACGGCCATCCGCCACCGGTCAATGCCGCGCGCAGCGCCAGCAGCATCAGCGCCCCCGGTAGCAAGCGCAGCGCGGCATCACCGCCGCGCCATCCGCGTCCGCGCGTCAGCACCAGCCATTCCAGCGCCATGATACCAAGGATCAGATCGACGGCATGCCCTTGCCCGAACAGCCAGAGCGCGACGGTGTTCAGCCGAACGGCCCGTTGAGCTTCACGACCATCATGGTGTGATAACCGGCAAAGATCACACCGCCGAGATAGGGCAGCAGCAGCAGCCCCGCCGCCATCGACCGTGGCCAGACGATGTAGATCCACACCACGATCGCAACGGCCAGGACGACGATCTCGACCGCCGCCCAATCCGGCCGATGCAAGTGAAAGAACAACAGACTCCACACGATGTTCAGAAAGCCGGTGAAGGCGAACAGTCCGACGATCCAGTCGCCGCCTTGGCGATCCGGCATGGCGCGCCACCCCGTGATCGCCGCAAGCCCGGTGAAAAGGTAGATCACCGTCCAGGCGATGCTGTAGGCGACCTCGGGCGGCGCCCAGCGCGGTTGTACCAGGCTATAGTACCACGGTCCCATCGCGGTAATCGTGGTCCCCATCCCCGCGACGGCAATCGCGGCGAACCCACCGATCAGAACCGGCAACCCCCAGGAACGATGCGGAACCGGTGCCTTCACCTTCACGCCTCGGCCAGCCCCAGTAGGTGCCGCATATCCTTGAGGAAGATGCGGAGATGCGCGACCGGCTTCGATCGGACCAGCCGCTTGTTCATATAGGCGTCCCAGGTCAGCCGCTGCACGTCGGGATCTTCGCAGATCTTGACGAAGCGCTCGCGGCGCTTGTCGCTGGAATACCAGAAATATTGCATGATCCCGAGAATCCAGAACACCCGGCCATGTTCGCGCATGAAGCGTTTGCGCGCCAGTTTCAGCGCCGATGCCTTGCCGGTAGCGAGGAACTGGGTCACCGCGTCCGCAGCCAATCGCCCGCCCACCATCGCGTAATAGATGCCCTCGCCCGATGCCGGCGCGACGACCCCGGCGGCATCGCCCGCGACCAAGACGTCACGACCATTGTCCCAGCGCTTGAGCGGCTTGAGCGGGATCGGCGCGCCCTCGCGTCGGATCGTGTCGCACGTATCGAGCCCGGTCTGCGCGCGCACGGCGGCAACCGCCTCGCGCAAGTCGAATCCCTTGTTTGCGCTGCCGACGCCGATGCTCGCCTGATTGCCGTGCGGAAAGACCCAGGCGTAGAAATCGGGCGAATGCTTGCCCTGATAGAAGACGTCGCAGCGCGCCCGGTCGAAATCGGCGCTGCTGCCTTCGGGCGGGGAGGCGACGATCTCGTGATAGGCGAAGACGCAGGGCACCTTGTCGGCCCCTTTCAGCTCGGCCCGCGCGACGCCCGATCGTGCCCCATCCGCACCGATCACGCTGCGCGCGGAAACGCGCTGCTCAGTGCCGCCGCGGCCTTCGCGGTACACGACGATCGCCGTGCCATCGGCATCGCGGTCGATCCGCTCAAAAATCCCGGTGCGCCGCTCGGCTCCGGCCAGCGCGGCGCGGGCGCGGAGCCATTCGTCGAAGCTCTCGCGATCGACCAGGCCGACGAACCCGCCCTTGCCATCGGCGCTGACCGGCATGTCGACCGTCTTTGACGACGGCGCGATCATCCGCGCCAGCGTCGCCTTGCCGACGAGCAGATGATCGGGGATCGCGAAATCCTCGATTGCGCGCGGCGGGATCGCCCCGCCACAGGGTTTAATCCGGCCCGCCCGGTCGAGCAGCAGGACGTGATGCCCGCCCCGCGCCAGATCAGTGGCCGCGGTCGCCCCCGAAGGCCCTCCGCCAATGACGACACAATCGAACTGCGGTTGTTTCATATCGTTACCTCCCGACCCACCAGAGATGCGCGCGATGGCGCGGTGCGAAGGCACAAAGCCGCCGCGACGAGGAACAGAAAAGCCTCTGTCCCGAATACCAGCATAAAAGTTTCGGGGAGCGACCCCGTCAGCGCGCGCCCGACATCGACCGCGACCGCGCCAGTGAGGCCGCCCGTCCCAAAGGCGAGTGCTTGCGCCGCCCCCCACACGCCCATACGGATGCCCTCGCGATTTGGGCCACCGGCACCCGCCAGCGCCATCATCGTCCCGATCGCCGCCACCGCGAACACGCCATTGGCAAAACCGAGCGCGAAGATATTGCCGATGATCGGCCAGCCCGGCCCGAACCGCGCTGCCATAGCGAGGCCGGTCAGCGCCAGCGCCGAGCCGATGCATCCCCCGACGATCCAGCGTTGCAAACCGTGCGCCCGACCGGCCGCGGACCCACGCTTAGAAAAAGCGCTGCCGCCAATCCCCACCAGGATCATGCCGATCAGAACGCCGCCGTGCTGCACGCTTGAAATTTGCGTCGATTGGCCCGGCGTCATGCCGAAGCGGAGCCCGGTAAAGGGTTCGAGGATTAAATCCTGCATCGAATATGCCAGCATCGAGAGGAAAACGAAGATCGTGAAGCGCCGCGCATCGCTATCCGCCCACAGCTCGACCAGCGCAGCACCGAACCCCATAGCGGGCGCTTCGCGCGGCTCCGCAATGGCAGCCGTTACCCCCTCGACACCCCAAATGGCGAATATCGAGACGAAAAACGCCGTGGCCGCGACACCGCCAACCACCGCAACCAGCCGGACGAAGCTGAAGGGATCGACCAACTTGCCCGCAACCGCCGCAGATATGACGATCCCAGCAATCATCATGATCCACGTGATCGAGGCCGCCGCCGCGCGGCGTTCGGGCGCAACGCGCGTTGCGAGCAAGGCGAGCAGCGACGTACCCGCCGCACCGACGCCCGCGCCGATCAGCGAAAAGGCGAGAATTGCGGTTGCGTATCCGAGCCAGGCACTGTCCGAAAGCAACGCCACCGATTGCACCGCGAGCATCGCGCCACCGGCAAGCACCGCCATGCCGCCAATGATCCACGGCGTCCGGCGGCGTCCGCTGTCCGATCCATGCCCCCACACCGGCCGCGAAAGCTGCACGGCATAATGCCACGCCACGAGCCCGGCGGGGAGCGCCGCAGGCAACGCATATTCGACGACCATCACGCGGTTGAGCAGCGACGTCGCAAGCATCACGATCGACCCAATCGCGCTTTGCACGAGGCCCAGCCGGACGATGCCGAGCCAGCCGAGCGGCGCGCGCGTCACAGCCCGAGCACTCCGCCGAGGCCGAACGCCGAAGCCAGCATACCGAGCACGTAGAGACTCGTCCCCGTCGCATTGTACCACGGCGTTTGCTTGAGCGGATCGCGCAGCAGCCGCGGCATCAGCGCAAGCTGCGCGAGCAGCATCGCGGCGACGATCGCAGCGACCAGCATGTGGCCCCAGCTCAAAAGCAGCGCGACCACCACGACTTGCGGCACCGCCATCACGACGCAGGCGATCCGCGCCGCCCGATCGACGCCGAGCGTTGCGGGCAGCGAGCGAATTCCCATTGCGCGGTCACCCTCGACCGCTTTGAAATCGTTGAGCGTCATGATGCCGAACGCGCCTGCGCTATACAGTGCCAGGATGATCAGCACCGGCGCCGGCGGCAGCGCGCCTGCCATCACGCTCGCGCCGGTGAACCAGGTCAGCCCTTCATAGGTGAGCGCAACCGAGATCGGCCCCCAGATCCCGCTGGTCTTCAGCCGAAACGGCGGCGCGCTATAGGCCCAGGCAAAGAATAAGGCGACGAGCGTCGCGGCGAAGACCCAGCTCCCGATCACCGCCGCCAGCGCTGCCGATACGACGGTCCCGATGATCGCGATCCACAGCCCCCATTGTCCGGCGATCCGGCCCGAGGGAATCGGACGGTTGGGCTCGTTGATCGCATCGACGTGCCGGTCGAACCAGTCGTTGACCGCCTGGCTCGTCCCGCACACCAGCGGCCCGACCAGCAACACGCCCGCAATCAGGAACGGCCAGCGCGTTTCCACCGGAATACCCGAGGACACGGTGCCGCAGAAGAAAGCCCAGATCGGCGGGAACCACGTGATCGGCTTGAGCAACTCGGCGACGTCGCGTAGCTTCGGAAGCGGAGCTGCCGTGGGCGCCGGTTTCGTTGGGGGAGTCGTAGCGCGTGCCATGCCGCAAGGCTAAACTTGACACTTGCAAGCGTCAAATCGAATTGACACTTTCCGACGTAGATTTACGTCAATTGTCACCCGAAACGAGATTGCCGAGGCCGTGGCGATGCAGCTTCGAATACAGGCTCTGGCGGCTCACCCCGAGAATCTCCGCCGCCGAGGCGCGGTTGTCGGAGGTGTAGACCAGCGCCGCTTCGATACAGAGCCGCTCGATCAAATCGGTCGATTCGCGCACGATATCCTTAAGCGACATGCGCCCGACCAATTCGGTGAGTTGTTCGACCGAGCGTGGCAAATCGCGCTCGGTCGAAGGTGCACCGCGCAACCGCCGCCCGACATTGCGAATCGTGAAGCCATAGCATTCGCTGTCGCCATGCAGCGCTAATACGCCCGAAACCTCGATCTCCTCCTGACCACCGCCGCTCCCGCGCAGGATTGTCGCGACGTTGCGGACTGAGCCATGCTCCTGCAACTGGCCGATGATCAGTTCGAGGTCGATTCCCGGTCGGCCGAGCCAGTTCGCCAGCGGTTCGCCGGTCACGCGCTCAATCGAGGGCGCACCCGACAGTTCGACGAACGCGGCATTCGCGACGAGAATGGCGAGCGCCGAGTCGGCCAGCACGAACGCATCTGGCATATGTTCGATCACGTCGCCCATCGTGACATGATAGTCATCGGTTGCCACGGCCGGTTCGGCCGCGAACATCCGCACCAGCAGCAAGGCGGCCCGCCCTTGGCGGAACAGCCGCGCGGAAATCTCGACTTCGCCCTGCCCGTTGGCCAATTGCACGGTAACCGGCGCGAGATCGTCGCTTGCACTCGCTGCGCCAAGGTGCGCGATGAAACTGTCGCGGTCGATCGGATCAACGATCTCACCGACGGGCCGATCGGTGAGCGCGCTCTCCTTCACCCCCATCACACGCAGCGCCGCGGGATTGATCTCTCGAATGCGGCGCGTTGCGGCATCGACAATCAGCACCGGCTCGGTCCCGAGATCGAACAGCAAGCGATACCGCGCCTCAACCTGACGCAGCTTGATATAATCGCGTTCGAGCGATTGCTGCGTTTGGAGCAGACGCTGCTGCATCGCCGCCGCCGCGCGCATGTCGCGCCCGATCGCGATCGCGCTGCCGTCCTGCCCGACTTTCATCACCAGATAGCGGATCGGAACGTCGCCGTTCACGGTCGGATGATTGACCTGACGCCAGCGCGCGGGACCTACGCCGCCACTGTCGGCGAGCATATCAATGACCTTTGACTTGCTCTCGATCGTTACGATATCTTCCCACCGTCGGCCGGCCCATGTCGCGAAGCCCTGGGTGACAAGGTCGCTGTTTGAGATCGCGACGTCGCGAATAACGCCTGTGGTGTCGAGAACCAACGCAATATCGCCAACCGATGCGAGCAAAGCGACGGCCACCTGTGGTGACAAGGCACCCGATAGCGTGTCGGGATTCGAAAATGCATTGGGTGCGGCAAAAGTGGGACGATCGTTCATAAACGAAACGTTCATTCTCCTGAAATCCTACGTCTTGCGGTTCACCCGGCACCGCCAGACCTCATGTCGAGATCAACCGGCCATTGGTTGGCCCGCCTCCTGTGCCACGGCATCGACCAGTTCCCCGGCGACGCGTACCGCGACCCTCGCGTCGGGAGCTGTCCCGTCCGCACCGACAGATTCGGCAAGATCCGCATTTCCGGCAAACACCCTTCCACCGACCATCACACAAATCCGAGGATTTCTGGAAGACCCGCGGATCGATCGCACGATCGCAGGCAATGGCGCGATATGGCAGTCGCACGTGATCGTCAATCCGGCGAGATCGAACCACTCATCGCGAACGCGCTCGAGCAACTCGACGGTCGTCACTTCATGGAGGCGATCGGTCAACCAGCCATTGGCGCAAAACAGTTCGTCGATCACGACGGTGCCAAAGCTGTGTTGGTCGCCCTCAAGCGATGCGAAGAGCGCGCGGCGCTCCTGACCGAGCGGCTTGCTATGGTCGTGCGGCAACCGCGCAGACAGCTCGTGAACCACTTCCTGCAACCGCCACAGACCCATGGTCACATCGATGAAATCGCAGACATCACTCTCCCAGAGCTCCCCGAGCTGGCGTGCCGCCGGGGCGAGCAGATCCACCAGCAGCGATTCAAGGGTCACGCCGCGCGCAACGAGACCATCGACATATTCGAGCAGTTCGTCCGCTTCGACCTGAAGTGCAAGCGGCGCGAAAGCCTCGACCTCTTCCGCCGAAATGACCGACCCGCGCGCCGTATCGACGTCACTATCGGAATGCGGGCCGGTGCTATGCGCGACCAGCAGTCGTGGGATTATTTCGCTTTCGATCAAATGCGTCAACGAGCGGGCATATTCGAGATCGGCCCGACGTTGGAAATCGACCAGTCGCTCACCACGGGCGCTGTCGCCGCACGGCGCACGCTTGGCGCCGGAGGTCGCAAATCGTTCGATTCTAAACGCCGACGCCATACCTGCCATCCCCTGTGGATAAGTACCGATTGAGCGGTCGGACGTTCCATATTTGGCTTTTCCGGCGAGTCGCAACGTACGTGTCTTATATCTGTCTGGCAACGCCCGATCGACGCCGCACTGCAAAAAGTGTCCAACTTTCTTTACGTCAATTCTTGTTGACACTTTGTCTGCCCTCGACCTAGTCTCTGCGGCAGAGAGGCGGATCGAAACGATGCGGCAAGACGACCCTTCGACATCCCAACAGGCGCAGCGGACCGTCGCGCCGCTCTACACGCCCGAACAGCGGATTCGTCGCGACTCGACGCCGTGGACGCTCGTCCAGGGCATTCTGGCGCCGTTGCAATTCCTGGTCTTTCTGGTGAGCGCAGTCCTGGTCGTGCGCTATTTGATGATCGGCGAGGGCGCTTACGCCGCCACCGTGTCGATCGTCATCAAGACGCTGACGCTCTACACAATCATGATCACGGGCTCGATCTGGGAAAAGGTCGTGTTCGACAAATGGCTGTTCGCCGAAGCCTTCTTTTGGGAAGACGTGTTCAGCTTCCTCGTGCTCGCGTTGCACACCGCGTATCTGGTGATGTTGATCGGTGATTTCGGCACCGAGCGGGATCGGATGCTGCTCGCACTCGCCGCCTATGCGACCTATGCCATCAACGCCGGGCAGTTCATCCTGAAGCTACGCGCGGCACGGCTGCAGAGCGCAGCCGAACCATCGCCCGCACTGCAGACGGTGGCGGCATGACCGTGATGGCTCCCCTCGTCGCGCCGGCCGGCACCGATTGCGCGCCGGTCCTGCGCGAACGCGGCCAGCGCGAAGTATTCTGCGGCCTGACCGGGATCATCTGGCTGCATCGCAAGGTGCAGGACGCGTTCTTCCTCGTCGTGGGATCGCGCACCTGTGCGCATCTGCTGCAATCGGCGGCGGGCGTGATGGTGTTCGCCGAACCCCGCTTCGGCACCGCGATTATCGAAGAGCGCGATCTCGCCGGGATGGTCGATTGCAACGAGGAGCTCGATCGAGTCGTCGATCGGCTGCTCGCGCGCCGCCCCGATATCAAGCTCCTCTTTCTGGTCGGATCATGCCCTTCGGAAGTGATCAAACTCGACCTGTCGCGCGCCGGGGTGCGGCTGTCGGCAAAGCATGCCGGTAAGACCAAGATCCTCAATTATTCGGGATCGGGCATCGAAACGACCTTCACCGAGGGTGAAGATGCGTGCCTCGCTGCACTCGTCCCTGACCTTGCCGCAAGCGCACCAGGGGCTGCCCCGGAATTGATGATCGTTGGCGCGCTGCCCGATGTCGTCGAGGACCAGTTTCTGCGGATTTTCGCGCAGCTCGGCATCACCACCGTCCGCTCGCTTCCGGCGCGGCGCGCGGGCGACATGCCGCCGGTCGGCCCCAATACGCGCTTCCTGCTCGCGCAACCCTTCCTCGGCGAAACAGCGCGCGCGCTCGAAGACCGCGGCGCGGTGCGGCTCGATGCGATGTTCCCGTTCGGCGCGGAGGGCACGACCAATTGGCTCCACGCCGCCGCGACCGCGTTCGGGATCGACGAAATGCATTTCCGCTCGGTCATCGCGCCGGGCCGCGAGCGTGCGAAGCGCGCGATCGAGCATTGCCGCACTAAGCTCGAAGGCAAGAGCATCTTCTTCATGCCCGACTCCCAGCTCGAAGTGCCGCTCGCGCGCTTCCTGGCACAGGAGCTCGGCATGGTGCCGCTCGAAGTCGGCACGCCCTATCTCCACCGCCGTCATCTCGCGCAGGATCTTGCGCTGCTGCCGACGACGACCGTCATCAGCGAAGGGCAGGACGTCGACAAGCAACTCGACCGCGTCCGCGCCGCCAAGCCCGATCTTACCGTTTGCGGCCTTGGCCTCGCCAATCCGCTGGAGAGCGAAGGTCTGACGACCAAATGGGCGATCGAACTGGTCTTCTCGCCGATCCACGGTTTCGACCAGGCGGGTGACCTCGCCGAACTTTTCGCGCGGCCGCTGCGGCGTCGCGACGTGCTGAAGGTCTGACGCGATGCAACTCACCGTCTGGACCTATGAAGGACCACCCCATGTCGGGGCAATGCGGATCGCGACCGCGATGGAGGGCGTGCATTACGTGCTCCACGCGCCGCAGGGCGACACCTATGCCGATCTGCTGTTCACGATGATTGAACGGCGCGGCAAGCGTCCCCCGGTCACCTACACCACCTTCCAGGCGCGCGATCTCGGCAAGGACACCGCCGAACTTTTCCAGAGTGCCGCGCGCGAGGCATTCGAACGCTTCAAGCCGCAAGCGATGCTGGTCGGCGCGTCCTGCACCGCCGAGCTGATCCAGGACGATCCCTCGGGTCTGGCCGAAGCGATGCGCTTGCCGATCCCGGTCGTCGCGCTCGAACTGCCGAGCTATCAGCGCAAGGAAAATTGGGGCGCTGCGGAGACGTTTTACCAACTGGTCCGCAAGCTGGCCGACAAGGATGTCCGCCCGGCGGCCCGCGAAGGCCGTCGCCCCAGCGTCAATCTGCTCGGCCCGACCGCGTTGGGCTTCCGCCACCGCGACGACATTGTAGAAATCACCCGCCTGCTCGGCACGCTCGGCATCGACATCAACGTGACCGCGCCGCTCGGTGCCAGCCCGGCCGATCTCGCGCGGCTGGGTGCGGCCGATTTCAACATCTGCCTCTACCCCGAAATCGCCGATACGGCGTGCCGCTGGCTCGACAAGACATTCGGGCAGAAGACGGTGCGCACGATCCCGATCGGCCACGGCGCGACCTGCGATTTCATCGCCGAAGTCGCCGCGCTCGCTGGCGTCGACCCTGCCGCCGTACTGGACGACTCGCGCCTCCCGTGGTGGAGCCGCTCGGTCGATTCGACGTATCTGACCGCCAAGCGCGTCTTCATCTTTGGTGATGCGACCCACGCCGTCGCCGCCGCCCGCGTCGCCCGCGATGAACTCGGTTTCGATGTCGTCGGCCTCGGCTGCTACAATCGCGAATTCGCCCGCGAAATCCGCGACGCCGCCAAGCTCTACGGGCTCGAGCCGCTGATCACTGACGACTATCTCGAAGTCGAAGATGCGATCGCCAAGCTCCAGCCCGAACTCGTGCTCGGCACGCAAATGGAGCGGCACATCGCCAAACGCCTGCGCATCCCGTGCGCGGTAATTTCCGCGCCGGTGCACGTGCAGGATTTCCCGGCACGGTATTCGCCACAAATGGGTTTTGAAGGCGCGAACGTGCTGTTCGACACCTGGGTCCATCCGCTGGTGATGGGGCTGGAGGAACATCTGCTGACGATGTTCCGCGACGATTTCGAATTTTCGGATGGCGCAGGCGCGTCGCATCTCGGTCACGGGTCATCGGCCCCGGCATCCAGTCACACACCCACGCCAGAAGCGCCCGCCGATGTGGACGTGCCGGTCCTCGAACCCGTGCATGATGCGCTCGTCGCGGCGAGCGGCTGGTCGGCCGAGGCGGAGAAAGAGCTGATGAAAATCCCGTTCTTCGTGCGAGGGAAAGCGCGGCGAAACACCGAGCGTTATGCCGCCGAGCAAGGCCTTGCCGCGATCACGCTCGACACCCTCTATGACGCGAAGGCGCATTATGCCCGGTAGCGCGACCATCCCCGCCCCCACCCCGGTCCGCGTCGTCATCGTGACGCTCGACAATCATCTGTCGGGCGCGGTGCTGCGCGCGCAGGAGCGCTTGTCACGCGAAAATCCCGGCGTGACGATCGGCTTCCACGCCGCCGCCGATTGGGAGGAAAAACCCGAGACGCTGGCCGCCGCCCGCGCCGACATCGCGCGCGGCGATATCGTGCTGGCGACGATGCTGTTTCTTGAGGACCATATCCAGGCGGTTCTGCCGCAGCTCCAGGCGCGCCAGGATGCGTGCGACGCGATGATCGGGCTGATGTCGGCAGGCGATGTCGTGAAGCTCACGCGGATGGGCGATTACCGCATGGACAAGCCCGCCACCGGCGTGATGGCGCTGATGAAGAAGCTGCGCGGGAGCCCGAAGCCCGGTGCCAGCGGCGGCGCGAAGCAGATGGCAATGCTGCGCCGCTTGCCCAAGATGCTACGCTTCATCCCCGGCGCGGCACAGGACGTGCGCGCCTATTTCCTGACGATGCAGTACTGGCTTGCCGCGTCGGACGACAATGTCGTCGACATGGTTCGCGGCCTGGTCGATCGCTATGCCGACGGCCCGCGCCGCGCGCTGCGCGGCACGATGAAGGCCGAGGCCCCGCGCGACTATCCCGAAGTCGGCGTTTATCACGCCGCGCTTCCCGAGCGCATCGCACATACCGCGACCGAACTGCCGCGCCGCCACGATGCCAAGGGCACGGTCGGTCTGCTGATGCTGCGCTCCTATGTGCTGGCCAAGGACGCCGGCCATTATGACGGCGTAATCGCCGCGATGGAGGCACGTGGGCTGAACGTAATCCCGGCGTTTGCCGGTGGGCTCGACGGGCGTCCCGCGATCGAAGCGCTGTTCCTGCGCGACGGGGTTCCCATCGTCGATGCGGTGGTGAATCTGACCGGGTTCAGCATGGTCGGCGGCCCGGCCTATAACGACACCGCCGCTGCCGAGGAAATGCTGGCCAAGCTCGACGTGCCCTACATCGCGGCGCACCCGGTTGAATTCCAGACGCTGCAAGCCTGGGGCGCAAACCGCCAAGGTCTGCTCCCGCTCGAATCGACGATGATGATCGCGATTCCCGAGCTCGACGGCGGCACCGTACCGATGGTGTTCGGCGGGCGTTCGGACGGATCCGACACGCCCTGCACCGGGTGCAGCCGCAAGTGCCAATTCCCGGCGGCAAGCGAAATTCGCGCGATGCACAGTTGCGCCGAACGCGCCGAAATGCTTGCCGCGCGCGTCACCAAGATCGTCGCGCTGCGCCGCGCGGAAAATGCCGAGAAGCGCGTCGCGGTCGTCCTGTTCAACTTCCCGCCCAATGCGGGTGCTGCGGGCACTGCGCAGTTCCTCAGCGTGTTCGCCTCGCTCCACGCGACGCTCCAGCGGCTCGATCGCGAAGGCTACCGCGTCGAGGTTCCTGCCTCGGTCGATGCGCTGCGCGAGTCGATCCTGCACGGCAATGCCGCCCGCTTCGGCACCGAGGCCAATGTCCATGCCAAGGTCAGCGCCGACCAGATCGTCGCGCGCGAAACCTGGCTGAACGAGATCGAGGCAAGCTGGGGTCCCGCCCCCGGCAAGCTGCAATCGGATGGCACGTCGGTGCAGATCCTGGGCGCGCAATTCGGCAATGTCTTCGTCGGGCTGCAGCCCGCGCTCGGCTATGAAGGCGATCCGATGCGCTTGCTGTTCGAGGGCCGCTTTGCCCCGACGCATGCCTTTGCCGCTTTCTACCGCTGGCTGCGCGAGGATTTCCGCGCGCACGCCGTGTTGCATTTCGGCACGCATGGCAGCCTCGAATTCATGCCCGGCAAACAATCGGGCCTGAGCGCGGAGTGCTGGCCCGATCGGCTGATCGGCGATTTGCCCAACATCTATCTCTATGCCGCCAACAACCCGTCGGAAGGCGTGCTCGCCAAGCGGCGCTCCGGCGCGACTTTGGTGTCGTATCTCACCCCTGCGCTCACCAATTCGGGTGTCTACAAGGGCCTCGCCGCGCTGAAAGCGTCGGTCGAGCGCTGGCGTGTGACCACGCCCGAAAGCGACGAAGCACGCGATCTCGCCGAACTGATCGCGGATCAAGCCGAGGCGGTCGATCTCGACGGCAGCGACGTGACCGCACTCGCCGCCAAACTGTACGAAATCGAGCGCGAACTGATCCCGCAAGGGCTGCACATCGCAGGCGAAGCGGCCACGCGCGACGAGCGGATCGACATGATCGCCGCCTCCTCCGATGCGCGCGGCGAAAAGCTGCCGCACGACACGATCGTCGCTTTGGTCGACGGCATGATCAAAGCCGACACGCCGCTCCTGAAGGACATGGCCGCGCTCAACGCCGCGCTCGCGACCAATGGCGAGATCGATGGCCTCATGCTCGCACTTTCGGGCCGCTACATCCGCCCCGTGACCGGCGGCGATTTGCTGCGCAGCCCTGAGATCCTGCCGACCGGGCGCAATATCCACGGCTTCGACCCCTTCCGCATCCCGTCGGCTTATGCCGTCAAGGATGGCGCGCAGCAGGCACAGCGGCTGATCGACCGCAACCTCGCCGACTCGGGTCATTTGCCCGAAACGGTGGCGATGGTGTTGTGGGGCACCGACAATTTGAAGAGCGAAGGCGCGCAGATCGCCCAGGCGATGGCGCTGATGGGCGCACGGCCGCGTTTCGACAGCTATAACCGGCTGGCGGGCGCAGAGCTGGTCAGCCTTGAGGAACTAGGTCGCCCGCGGATCGATGTCGTCGTCACGCTGTCGGGCGTGTTCCGCGATTTGCTGCCGCTGCAGACGCGGATGCTGGCGCAGGCCGCCTTGCTGGCGGCGCAGGCCGACGAGCCGATCGAACAGAATTTCATCCGCCGCCACGCGTTGTCGCACAGCGCCGAACAAGGCTGCGACATCGAAACCGCTGCGCTGCGCGTCTTCTCCAATGCCGAGGGCGCTTACGGCGCCAACGTCAATCTGATGATCGACACCGGCGCATGGACCGACCCCGACGAACTCGCCGACAGTTTCGAACGCCAAAAGGGTTTCGCTTATGGCGTAAAGGGTGCCCCAGTCCGCCAGGCCGCGGTGTTGGCCGCTGCGCTAAAGACGGTCGATTGCGCCTATCAGAACCTCGAAAGCGTCGAACTCGGCATCACCAGCATCGATCAATATGTCGATACGCTGGGCGGCATCAGCCGCGCCGTCACCCGCGCCAAGGGTGGTCAGACTGCGCCGGTCTATATCGGCGACCAGACGCAGGGCGTCGGCAAGGTCCGCTCGCTACAAGAGCAAGTCGCGCTTGAAACGCGCACGCGCATCCTCAATCCGGTGTGGACCGAAAGCCTGCTACGCCACGGCTACGAAGGCGTTCGCCAGATCGAAGGCAGCGTCACCACGACGATGGGCTGGTCGGCGACGACCGGCGAAGTCGACCCATGGGTCTATCAGCGGATCGGCGAAACCTATGTGCTCGACGCCGAAATGCGCGAGCGGATCGCCGCGCTCAACCCCAAGGCGGCGGCGCGCGTCGCCAACCGCCTGATCGAAGCATCCGAACGCAAATACTGGTCCCCCGACGCGGCGACGCTCGCCGCACTCCATGCTGCCAGTGACGAACTCGAGGATCGCCTCGAGGGTATCGTCGCGGTCGCGGCATAAAGGAAACACGACATGGCACTTCTCGACCCACCAGTCCGCGGCTTAGACGGCGAAGGCTCTCTCCAGGTCGGCCTCGACCCCAATGACCGGATCGGCAACGCCAAGGTGTTCGCGGTGTACGGCAAGGGCGGGATCGGCAAATCGACCACCTCGTCCAACCTGTCCGCCGCCTTCTCGCTGCTTGGCAAGCGCGTCCTGCAGATTGGCTGCGACCCGAAGCATGACAGCACGTTCACGCTAACGAAGAAGCTTATGCCGACCGTGATCGACGTGCTCGAAACGGTCGAGTTTCACGCGGAGGAGCTTCGCCCCGAAGATTATATGTTCGAGGGCTATAACGGCGTGATGTGCGTCGAGGCGGGCGGTCCGCCGGCCGGCACCGGCTGTGGCGGCTATGTCGTTGGGCAGACCGTCAAATTGCTCAAGCAGCACCATTTGCTCGAAGAAACCGACGTCGTGATCTTCGACGTGCTGGGTGACGTGGTGTGCGGCGGGTTTGCCGCACCCTTGCAACATGCCGAGCGCGCCGTTGTCGTCGCCGCCAATGATTTCGACAGCATCTTCGCAATGAATCGCATCGTCGCGGCGATCAAGGCCAAGTCGAAGAATTACGACGTGCGGATGGCGGGCGTGATCGCCAACCGTTCCGCGGCGTGCGACGAGATCGATCGCTTCAACGCCGCGACGGGCCTGAAGCGCCTCGCACACTTCCCCGATCTCGACGAGATTCGCCGCTCGCGCCTCAAGAAATGCACACTGTTCGAAATGCCCTCCTCGCCCGCGGTCGATGCCGCGTGCCTCGAATACAAACGCCTCGCTGCGCAAATGTGGGCCGGGTGTGAGCCGCTCGATGCGCAGCCGATGAAGGACCGCGAGATTTTCGAGTTCCTGGGGTTCGAGTGAGATGACGACGCAGACCTACGACCGGTTCCGCGGGAACCTCGAAACCTATTTCGACAAGACCGCGAGCAAGGCGTGGGAACAACTGACCTCGGATGCGCCGGTCAGCGGGGTCCGCGCGACGGTGCGCAAGGGCCGCACCGAAATGCGCGACACGTTGCTGTCGTGGCTGCCCGCCGACATGACGGGCCTACGCTTGCTCGATGCCGGCTGCGGTACCGGTGCGCTGGCGGTGGAAGCGGCTGAGCGCGGCGCCGAAGTCGTTGCGATCGATGTCGCCGGCAGCCTCGTCGACATCGCCCGCAAGCGCGCGCCGAAAGGTCTCAACATCGATTGGCGCGTCGGCGACATGCTCGATCCCGCGCTCGGTCGCTTCGACCATGTCGTGGCGATGGATTCGCTCATTCATTACAAGGCGTTCGACATCGTCGCGGTGCTGCGCGGCCTGTCCGACCGGACCAGCGGATCGATGGTGTTCACGTTCGCGCCGCAGACGCCGCTGCTGATGGCGGCGCTCGGCATGGGTCGGCTGTTCCCGCGCAGCGATCGCTCCCCCGCGATCATCCCGGTGCGTGAGCGCTTGATCCGCACGTTAGTCCGCAATGCCATGCCGACGGCGCAGCTGGGCCGTGACCGCAAGGTGTCGGGCGGCTTCTACACGAGCCACGCTTTGGAGGTATTGACCGCGTGAGCACCGCTGCCGATCGTGACCTCTATCTGGCCTCGCTCAGGGCATCGCTCGCGCGTCCCGCGAAGCCCGAGCGGGCGGTTGCGGCGGTCGGTGCGGAGGCGCTGAAGACCGGCGCGTTCTGGAACCGGCTCGGCACCGCGTTCCTGCCCTTCGCCGATGTTGCGACCAAGGAATTGCCGCTCAGCCGCTTGCTCAGGCTCTCGCTGTTTCAGGTTTCGGTCGGCATGGCGGCGGTCCTGCTGACCGGCACGCTCAACCGCGTGATGATCGTCGAACTCGGCATGTCGGCCTCGGTGGTCGCCGCGATGGTCTCGCTACCCTTGCTGTTCGCGCCGCTGCGTGCGCTGGTCGGCTTCAAATCCGACCATCACAATTCGCTGCTCGGGTGGAAGCGCGTTCCCTATATCTGGTTCGGCACGATGCTGCAGTTCGGCGGCTTCGCGATCCTGCCCTTCGCTTTGCTCGTCATGTCCGGTGGCGGCCAGGGTTCACCGATGTTCGGCCAGATCGCCGCCGCGCTTGGTTTCCTGTTCATCGGCGCCGGCATGCACACGACGCAGACCGCCGGCCTCGCGCTCGCGACCGATCTGGCGACCGCGGAGAACCGGCCCCGCGTCGTCGCCTTGCTCTATGTCATGCTGCTGCTCGGTATGATGATCAGCGCGCTGATCATCGGCCAGCTCCTGACTGATTTCTCGGCGACCCGGCTGGTCCAGATCGTGTCGACCGTCGCGGTGATGACGGTGATCCTCAACGTCGTCGCCTTGTGGAAGCAGGAGGCGCGCAATCGCGGCGCGATGACGCCGCGCGACGCACGACCGGCATTTCGCGATACGTGGCGGCACTTCATCGCCCAGCCCAAGACGCTGCGGCTGTTGGTCGCGGTCGGGCTCGGCTCGGCGGCATTCAGCATGCAGGACGTTCTGCTGGAACCCTATGGCGGCCAGATCCTGGGTCTTTCGGTCGGCGCGACGACTTCGCTCACCGCCTTGTGGGCGATGGGCATGCTGACCGGCTTCGGGCTCGCCGCGCGCGCCTTGGGTCGCGGCGGCGAGCCCAACCGGCTCGCCGGCTTCGGCGCGACCGCCGGGATCGGCGCGTTCCTGTGCGTGCTGTTCGCCGGACCGATCGGGTCGGCACCGCTCCTCGCGGTCGGCGCGATCATCATCGGCTTTGGCGGCGGGCTGTTTTCGGTCGGCACGCTGACGGCGGCGATGGGTATTTCGGACGAGGGCCGGACCGGCCTCGCGCTTGGTGCCTGGGGCGCGGTGCAGGCGACCTGTGGCGGCATCGCCATCGCCATTGGCGCCTTCGCGCGCGACCTGATCTCGGCGGCGGCGGTGGCGCACGATCTGGGGACGACGCTCGCCGTGCCGACCACCGGCTATGCCTTTGTGTACTGTGTAGAGATCGTGTTGTTGTTGGCGACGCTGGTGGCGCTGGGGCCATTGGTTCGCGTTCGCGAGAATAAACCCACGCTGCGTTTCGGCCTCACCGAATTTCCCATTTGATGGAATGCGAAGGATAGTGTCATGAACCTGCAACTGACCAACGGGATCGACGTCGCTTTAGTCGTACTGAACGCGTTCTTTCTCTTCTTCGTGGGACTGGTGTTTTACCTGCGCCGCGAGGATCGCCGCGAGGGCTATCCGCTCGAACATGAGCTGACCGGCCGAATCGAGAGCGAGGGCGGGATGCTGTCCACTGCCCCCACCAAATTCTTCAAGCTGCCCTTCGGCCATGGCACCGTCAGCGCGCCGACCAAGGGCCGCGAGCCGGTTACTGTGCCGGGCGCGCGCAAGTCCGACTGGTTCCCAGGTGCTCCGATCGAACCGACCGGCAACCCGCTGGTCGACGGCGTCGGCCCCGCTGCCTGGGCAGAACGCGCCAAGCAGCCCGATCTCGACTGGGAAGGCCATGCGCGGATCGTGCCGCTGAGCGCCGCCGCAGGCTTCTTCATCGCCCGCCAGGACGCCGATCCGCGCGGCTACACAGTAGTCGGTTGTGACGGCGAGGTCGCCGGCACCGTCAGCGAAGTCTGGGTCGACAAAGCGGATCGCCTGATCCGCTATCTCGAAGTCGAGATTGCAGGCGGGCGCCATGTGCTCGCGCCCATGACGATGGCCACGATCGCCCGTTCAAAGAGCAGGATTACGGTCGACGCCGTCACCGCCGCGCAGTTTTCGGACGCGCCCGCGATCGAAGGGACTGGCGTCATCACGCTGTATGAGGAAGAACGTGTCCAGGCCTATTTCGGTGGCGGCTATCTCTACGCTACCCCAGCCCGCTCGGAGCCGCTGATATGAGAACCGAATATGAATCGGAGCCGATCCCGGGCCTGCCCGGTCTGCTGCCAAAGGGTGAGACTATCATCTGGCAGGGATCACCGAACTGGCGGGTGCTCGCTCGCACAGCGTTCCACACGCGGCTGATCACCGGATATTTCGCGGCGCTAACCGCGTTCGCCCTGGCCAATGCCGTCTGGCACGGCGTTACCGGCCTGGCCGATCTCTCGGGCGTGGCGATCACGGTGGCCGGCGCGGTGATTGGTGTTGGGTTGCTGCACCTGCTCGCCTGGGCCACGGCGCGCGCGACCATCTACACCCTGACCGATCGGCGTATCGTGCTGCGAATCGGGATCGCGCTGCCCAAGTGCATCAACCTGCCGCTTAACATCATCGGCAATGTGGATTTGCGCGAGCGGATGGAAGGCACCGGCGATCTGGCGATCAAGCTGACCAGCCAGCAACGGCTCGGCTATGTCGCCTTGTGGCCGCACGCGCGCCCCTGGCACGTCAGCGAGCCGCAGCCGATGCTGCGCGCCGTCCCGGATATTCAGGCGGTGGCGACGATGCTGGCGCGCGCTTGCCTAACGATCCAGACCGACGGCCGCGTCGTCCCGATTGAAGCAGCAAGCCGCATGAGCGCGGTGACCGAGCAGGCAGAAGCCGCATGAACACGACCCACAGCGATCACGTCGACGTCCCGCGTGGCGCGCTGATCATGGCCGGCGCGCTGGTCGCGATGGCGATCACCGCGACCAGCATCATGCGCATCGCGCAAGTTCCGCCGACCGCGTCACCAGCCCTACTGCGTGCGGCGGAGCATGCGCAGATCGTCAAGACGCGCAACCTGCGCTTCAGCGATCGCCCGGATGGCGCGGTCGAGATTCAGGATGTCGGCACCGGCCAGACCGCACTGATGTTAGAGCGCGGAAGCAATAGCGGCTTTATCCGCGGCGTCATGCGCGGGCTCGCACGCGAGCGGCGGATGAACGGCGTGGGCGCCGACGCACCCTTCACGCTCACGCTGTGGACCGATCGTCAATTGTCGCTGACCGACACTGTGACGGGCCGCTCGATCGAACTGAACGCGTTCGGATCGACCAACCGCGCCACCTTCGTCGATTTGCTGATGCGGCCCGAAGCGCGCCCTGTCGCACCGATCGCGGCGTCCCCTGCAGCTGGTGGAGCGCGCAGCTAATGCTCGCGCTCGCCCGCACGCGCTTCGATACGCCCTGCCGGATCGAGGTGGAGCATAGCGACGAGCATTTCCACGCGCATGTCGAACTTGCCGATGGCGTGCCGATCTTCCCGGGCGACAAAGTGCGCGTGCATGGCGACCCGATCGTCGTCGGTTTCGGCGAGAGCGCGGTGTTCAACCGCACCGCAACGGTGGAACGCGCGACCGCGATCGAGCGGCTGTGGACCAAATTCGCCGGTCATTTCGAAATGACCGAATTGTACGAAGTCAGCTTTACGCCCCGGAGGACCGCATGAACGCCGTCACAAAGATCAAGGCAGCGCCCGACACGATGGCGATCGCGCGCGAGAACACCGTTCTCTCGCCGCGTTTCTACACCACCGATTTCGTGGCGATGGACAAGATTGACGTTACCCCGGTGCGCGCCGAATGGGACAAGTTGATCGCCGAAATGGTGGCCGACCCCAACAAGCTGCATTTCAAGCGCACCAACCAGTTCGACGGCGTGATCGAAAGCCTGCCAGACGGCCTGCGTGAGGAGTTCATCGATTTCCTGGTGAGCTCGTTGACCGCCGAATTCTCGGGCTGCATCCTGTACGCCGAGATCCAGAAGCGCGCGAAGAACCCCGACATCAAGCAGCTTTTCCGCCTGATGAGCCGCGACGAGAGCCGCCATGCCGGCTTCATCAACGACACGCTGAAGGATGCCGATATCGGCGTCGATCTCAGCTTCCTGACCAAGACCAAGAAATACACCTATTTCCGGCCGAAATTCATCTTCTATGCGACCTATCTGTCCGAGAAGATCGGCTATGCGCGCTACATCACGATCTACCGGCACCTCGCGCGCCACCCGGAGCTGCGCTTCCATCCGATCTTCAATTGGTTCGAGGAGTGGTGCAACGATGAGTTCCGCCACGGCGAGGCATTCGCGCTGCTGATGCGCAACGACCCCAAGCTGCTGAGCGGCCACAACACATTGTGGGTCCGCTTCTTCCTGGTGGCGGTCTATGCGACAATGTACGTGCGCGATCACAATCGCCCGCAATTCCACAAGGCGCTGGGCATCGATCCGAAGGATTATGATTTCCAGGTCTTCCGCGTCTGTTCGGAAATCACCAAGCAGGTGTTCCCGATGACGCTCGACACCGACAGCCCGGCATTCCGTGCCGGGCTCGAGCGGATGCGCAAGACTGCACTCGCGATCGACGCGGCGAAGGCGCAGGGCGGCGTGATCGGGGGACTGAAGAAGATCGGACTGATCGCTGCGGCCGGGGTCAATTTTGCGCGGCTCTATTTCCACCCGGTGGTCAGCAACGCGTTGCCCGCACAGATCCGGCTGGTGCCGGTCTGGTGACCGTTCCGCCGCTCATCTTTGCCCTGGTGATGTGGTTCGTCGGGACGGCGGCGGTCGTCTGGCTCGACAGTCGTTCGCGCGACACGTTCGCGACCAGCTTCAGGCTCGCCGGCGTGGCCGCATTGATCGCGCTCGGTGCCGTCTGGCAAAGTGCTGGCGATGCGACCTGGGTCGGATCCTATATTGGCTTCGGCGCAGCCATCGTCATGTGGGGATGGCACGAGATGGGCTTCCTGATGGGTTTCGTGGCGGGGCCCAACAAGGCACCCTGCCCACCCGACGCGGTCGGCTGGACGCGGTTGAAGCTCGCGACCAACACCGTGATCCATCACGAAATATCGATTGCGATCAACGCGGTAGTGCTGTTCGCTTTATGCTGGGGCCAGGCCAATCAGGCGGCGCCGCTCACCTTCTTGCTGCTGTTCGTGTTACGGCTCAGCGCCAAGTTCAACCTGTATCTGGGCGTGCCCAATTTGAGCGACGAAGTGTTCCCGGAACACCTCGCCTATCTCAAGAGCTATTTCCGCGTGCGCGCGATGAACCCGTTGTTTCCGTTCGCGGTTACGGGCTGGGTCGCGATCACGATCTGGTCGTGGTTCGCCGCCGAAGCCTCGCCCGCCAATAGCGGTGCGGCCGCCACCGCGACCTTGCTCGCGGGGCTGGCGGCGCTCGGCGTCGTCGAGCATTTGTTCCTTGTGTTGCCCATGCGAGATGCCAAGATGTGGACGTGGGCTTCATCCACCAAAAAAACGCAGGCGCAGCCGGTAAAACCGGTCGTAGCCGAATAGAATATCGGGAGGGTAGAGTAATGGACTATCAGTCGTTTTTTCAGACCGAGCTCACGACGCTCAAGGACGATGGCCGTTACCGGATCTTCGCCGAACTCGAACGCCGCGCCGGTGCCTTTCCGCGCGCGCGGCACCATGTCGAGGGCAACATCAACGATGTCACTGTTTGGTGCTCGAACGATTATCTCGGCATGGGGCAACACCCGTCCGTCCTCGCCGCGATGCACGAAACGCTCGATTCCTGCGGCGCGGGTGCCGGGGGCACCCGCAACATCTCCGGCACCACGCACCAGCACGTCCAGCTCGAGGCCGAACTCGCCGATCTGCACGGCAAGGAATCGGCGCTGCTGTTCACCTCGGGCTATGTTTCGAACTGGGCGGCACTCGGTACGCTCGCGTCGCGGATGCCGAACTGCGTCGTCCTGTCGGACGCGCTCAACCATGCCTCGATGATTGAGGGCATTCGCCACAGCCGTGCGCAATGCCTGCGCTTCAAGCATAACGACCCCGAGGATCTCGACCGGCTGCTCGCCACGATCGAGCCGGGCCGCCCCAAGCTGGTCGCGTTCGAAAGCGTCTATTCGATGGACGGTGACATCGCGCCGATCGCCGAGATCCTCGACGTTTGCGAGAAGCATGGCGCACTGTCCTATATCGACGAAGTGCACGGCGTCGGGCTGTACGGCCCACGCGGCGGCGGCGTCGCCGAGCGCGAAGGGCTGATGGACCGGATCGATGTGATCGAGGGCACGCTCGGCAAGGCGTTCGGCGTGATGGGCGGTTATATCGCTGCCTCCGCCGCTCTTTGTGACTTCGTGCGCAGCTTCGCCAGCGGCTTCATCTTCTCAACGGCGCTGCCGCCAGCGATCGCCGCCGGTGCCTGCGCCAGCATTCGCCATCTGAAAACGAGCAGTGCCGAGCGCACCCAGCACCAGGAGCGCGTTGCGCATGTCCGCCGTCGGCTCGACATGATGGGCATCCCGACGCTCGACAATCCGAGCCACATCATTCCGATCATGGTCGGCGATGCCCACAAGTGCAAAATGATCAGCGACTGGCTGCTTGAGCATCACGGCATTTACGTCCAGCCGATCAATTACCCGACCGTGCCGATGGGGACCGAGCGGCTGCGCATCACGCCCTCGCCGGTGCATACCGACGGCGATGTCGACCGGCTGGTGACGGCGCTTTCCGAAATCTGGTCGCAATGCGCGCTCGCGCGGCGCGCGATGGCGGCATAACCGACACGGTCGGCGGCGCGACGAAACCCGTTCGTTGCGCCCGCCGGGTTACCTCCCGTATCTGCCCCAGGCGGAGCCGATCGCGGTCGCCGACAATCTCTGGGTCGTCGACGGCCCTGAGATTTCGTACCGCTTTGCCGGGCTGAAGCTGCCCTGCCCGACACGGATGACGGTCGTGCGGATTGGTGAAGCGCTATGGCTCCATTCACCGACAGAATATGCGCCCGATCTCGGCAAACGAATCGACGCTCTGGGCGATGTGACGTGGATCGTCGCGCCCAACAGTTTCCATTACAGCCATATCGCCGACTGGGCCGCCGCCTATCCGGCCGCGGCGTGCCATGTCTCGCCCGACGTCATCGCGAAGCTACCGCCGCTGCCCGATCGCCCGATCCCGCTTGGCGACGCGGCGTCCTCGGGCTGGCGCGACGATCTGGAGCAACTGCATGTCGATCTCGGCGGTTTCGTCGAAACGCTCTTTTTCCACCGCCCCAGCGCCACGCTGATCGTGACCGATCTGGTGCAGAATTTCGAAGCCGAGCGGATTCCCAATCCCTTCCTCCGCACGGTCTTGCGCATCGGTGGCTCCACCGGCCCGGGTGGGCAAACCTCGCTCGATGTGCGCATGGCCGCACGCGGCCACCGCGATCGCGCGCGCGATGCGCTGGCGCACATTTTGCGCTGGGCACCGCAGCGAATCATCCTGTCGCATGGCAAAGGCTTTGACCGTGACATCACCGCCGAGCTGCAGCGCGCCTTTCGCTGGGCGACCTAACGGATCTGCGGTGCGCGGCCGCTGGGGCCTGCCTTGCGCCCCTTCAGGGTGAAGGCAAGGATCAGCGCGACCCCGACCGTGCTGGGAATCGCCCAAATCAGCGGATTGAAGACATGGTCGGGTACCAGCCGGATTAGCCCAACCGACAGGAACGCCGTGTACGCCGAGATGCCCATGCCGAGCAAAGATCGGAAATGCTCGGCCACATGCGCGCCGCGCGCCACGTTCGGCCGCCAGATGTAGAAGAGCTGGGTGGCAACCGCGATCAGCCCGATCGTCGCAACCAGCGCCATCAGCGGTTCGCCCGTCATAAGCCCGTAGATGCCACAGTTGAGCGCCGAGACGGCTACTGCGGCAAAGAGCAATTGGTGCCGCGCCGTGCGCAAGCCCGCGCGGTTCGTGCGATGCCGGACGACCGACAGGCCGTAGTCGGCAAAGCTGATCGTCAAAATGCCGAGGTAGAGCATCATCCAGCCGAACAGACCGCGGAACAGCACGCGATCGGTGATCATCGGCAGCCGCTGCTCTGGGCCATATAGCGACAGCAACGCCATCGCGACGGCGAGCGTCCCCGCGCCCATGAACGCTAGGCTTGCGACCCGGCCCCATTTGCGATGCGAAACGCCGCCCTTGCGCGCGGCGATCGGGATCCAGAAGCACATCAGTCCGGTCGCGCCGGCCAGGACGTGGAGGACGACGATGATCTCAAACAGTTTCATCGTGCCTCGACGGCCTGACCGGAAAGACGTATCGGGCGGGCGTCAGTTTCCGCCGGCGGCCGCACCCGCGGCCGGAGCAACCGCTGCCGTGGTCGTCGCGGCAGCCTGAGGCACGGGAGCCTCGGTCACCGGATTGACGGCGGGCACCACCTTCGCATTCCGCAGATACGGATAGTCGGGCAACATGCTGACTCCACCCAGCGGCTTGTTGAGGCCCTGGTGGCAGGTCGTGCAATTGACCTTGTACACGTCGCCATGCGGCCCCTTGCGGTTCGCCGGGAAGACTGACGTCAGCGACGTGATATAGGCTTCGTTGACGTTGCGCACCATGCGGATGCCATACCAGGCGGTAACGCGCTGTGGCCGACTGTTCGACCAGCTGCCGAACGAATCGGTGTTGTGACAGAAGGTGCAGTTCACGTTGAGCGCTGACGACATATGGACCATCAGGCCATAGGTCTTTTCGGTCCGCGCGATCGAGGCGCCGGCGGGCACCGTGCGCAGCGGCGTCTTGCCCGCGACGCGGATGTTGCCGTTTGCGCCGAGATAGGACGAGAAGCTGTCATAGGGCAGCGACGCATAGCCCGTGGTCGCGACCGGCGTGTTCTGCCCGTGCTTGTTGCCCATCGTCCGCATCGAATCGCCGGGCGCGTCGGCACGGGCCCACACGTTGCGCGGCACCGCATAGCCGCGGTGGCACGTGTAGCAGGTTACGCCGGTGCCTTTGACGTGCGTCGACCAGTTGGTGTTGATGTTGAGGGTCATCTGCAACATCCGCCGCGCGACGACCTTGGTGTATTTTTCGTCCGACGCCATATTCTCGGGATTGTGGCAGTAATTGCACCCGATCTTGTTGGCGTCGCCCGTCTTCGGCGCGACCCATTCGTTCATCGACGCCATCAGATGGTTGAAGCGTTCGGCGCTGAGCGCGCCCGCAACCTTCACATTCTGATAGGTTTGCGCCGCGGTCGGCCCACCGTCCGCCGGCAGGGCGTAGGGTGGCGTTGGGATCGGCTGGGGGACCAGGCGTTTCGTGGCAGTGATCTGGTCGCCGCCGGTTCCGCGGTAGCCAGTCTGCTCGATCTTCTTCGGGCCGATTTCACAGCCACCCAAAGCGACGAGCAGGACTCCGCAGGTCAGGGACGAGGTGATGGTGGCGACGCGGATCATTGCGGTGCTCCCGGCAAAGTGGCTGGATCGACGACGCCGGTATCCGGATAGGCTGGCGCATAGCCATGCTGCTGTGCCCAGAGATACCAATTGTCGACGACGGTGCCCGTCAGCAGGATGCCGATCCCGCCCGTGAGCGTTGTCAACACCGCGAACCACCAGGCCCAACGGTGGATCGATTCCATCGTCGCGTTGAAACCCATCGTCCAGCGCCAGAACAAGGCGGCACGTTCGGATGCGGTACCACGATCGGTAATCTGCTCGATCTCACGCTCGCCGCCGTATCGACCAACTGCGAGAATCGTGGCGCCGTGCATCGCGAAAAGCAACGTCGATCCGTAGAGGAAAGCGATCGAAAGCGCGTGGAACGGGTTGTAAAAGAGGTTGCCGTAACGGATCGAAAACGCCGCCGTCCAGTCGAGATGCGGGAAGATGCCGTAGGGCACCGCCTCCGACCAGCTCCCCATCAGCATCGGACGAATGAAGCCGAGCACCACCATCAGCCAGATCGCGCTGAGGAACGCCCAGGAGACGTGTGTCCCCATGCCGAGCGCGACCGCGCGGCGATAGGTGCGCAACCACCAGAGCAAGACCGAGGCGCTGAAGAACATGCCGGTCAGGATGAACCAGCCGCCATCGTTCAGCGGCACGAAGGGCGAGAAGCCGTATTTAGGCGCCGGCGGCTCGAGCGACAGCCAGAAGAGCTGGCGGACGAACTGTACCGGGCTCCAATTGACCGATGCGAGCATGTTGAGACCGATGATCTCGAACGCGATCAGCCCGAAGACCAGCGAGAAGCTGCCGAGCCAGCCGAGATAGATCGGGCCGATCTGCGCATTGCCGATCTTGCCCATCAGGTAGGAGAAGCCACCCGCATTGGTGCGCTCGAAGTTCCCAGGTGCCATCGGCGGGCCCATTTCGGGTGCCGCGCGCAGCTGAACTTGGGTGAAGATGTTCTGATAGCTTGCCATATTCGCGGTCCTCTCAAGCCCAGATCGGCAGATTGAGCCACCAGCTCCACCATTCAGGCCAGCCGCGCGTCCAAAGCGGGCCGCTGATGATGATGCAAATGGCGCTCCAGAAGCCCGCCGAAAGCGCGAGGAACAAGCCGACACGGTGAATGCCGAGCGTGCCGACCGAATAACCGATCGTATCGCGGAAGAAGGCGTCTTCATATTCGGGGGATTTCACTTCCCCCAATTCTCCATTCGGGCCCTCCCGCGGATTGACCGCCGAGAGCACCAGCCCGCCATGCAGCGCGAGCGCCAGCGTCGTCGTGAAGAAGAAGCTGACGGCGATCATGTGCGCCGGGTTGTAGTGGAAGTGGAGATATTGGTAGCCGGTGTTCGACACCCAATCGAGATGGCTGAAAATGCCGTACGGAAAGCCGAAGCCCCAGGCGCCCAGCAGGATCGGGCGGACGACGACAAGGCTGACATAGGCGAAGATCGCGACGCCGAAGGCGATCGGCACGTGATAGCCCATGCCGAGCTTGCGGCAGATCTCGACCTCGCGCAGCGCCCAGGAGCAGAACGCCCCGACCGCGCAGATCGTGATGATCTGCCACAAGCCCCCCGCCTTGAGCGGCGCGAAGGCCAGACCGTAGCTGATATCGGGGGGCGCGATGCTGATGAGCCACGGGTTCCAGGTCGGTCCGAGCGATGCGCCGTAAAAGATCAGCGCCGTGCCCAGCCCCGCGAAGAACGCGGTCGTGACCCCGAAAAAGCCGACATAGAACGGGCCGATCCAGAAATCGAACAGATCGCCGCCCACGAGCGTCCCGCCCCTAACCCGGTATTTCCGTTCAAAGCTCAAGAGTGCCATGGACCCGCTCCTTCCCCCCCACCGGTCAGCGGCGAGATGGACAAATTTCGAAAGATTGGAGGACTGGACGGACCTGGGCGCGCTTAGCGCCAATCAGGTCACGTCCGCCTCGTCGTTAGGTAGTACGACTTCTACTGTCGACCGAGCCCGATTAGGGCGCAGCCGGTGCCGCTACCGCAGCTGCGGGAGCAGTGGGGTTCGGAGCCTCAAGCCAGTTATACCGGTTGGTGCTCAAAAGGATGAAGTGAATCAGGATCGCCAGCGTGAACAAGAACACGGCGAGCGCGGTGAGGACCCGACGGGGGTCGAAAGTTACCCACATTCTCCACATGATAGTATCTCCTACTTAGCCTTTGGCCGGGGTTGTTGCCGGGGCCGAAATGGCCGACGTCGCTTCATACCCGGGCGTGCCGGGGAACCAGGGGCGCCATTGCCAAACGAGGAAGTGCGCAACCAGCGCAATCACCACGAAAAAGCCCATGCTCACGACGAAGAGTTTGTGAAACTCCTTCGCTTCATCGGGCGTCAGGTAGGTGCCCGGTCCCATTCTTTCGTCACTCATAACGGTCGCTCCTTCTGTGTCGTTCGAACCGACGAGATAAGGCGCGCGACACGCGTCCCTCGGCGGCATCCACGCAGCGCAGAGCACCACGGAGATCGGCTGGTCCGCACAGGCGTGCGGAGATAGCTTGCTCGGGCGGTCATCCGCCACGGCTTTCGGTAATGGCGCCGGCAAGCCGCTCCGCCGTGACTCGTGTTTCGCCGGCGCGGCGCGCGCCACGCTCGGCGGCATCGCGGATGCGCTTGGCGGCAGAAATGCGCACCAGCACCGGCTCGCGTTCGACGACTTCGTCGAGGGCGGCCTTGGCGGCATCGTCCCACGCGACTTCGCGTTCGATCCGCGCCGGGGTCGGCTCGACCTTGTCGAGCTGTCCAGCGAGCGGAATGATGTGGAAGAGCGCATCGAACAGCGCGTTGCACACTTCCTGGATCAGATAGGTCGCCCCGGCATAGCCCATGAACGGCGTGCCGGTATGGCGACGGATCACCGCGCCGGGGAAGCTCGCCGGGATATACACGCCGCGCGCGCCGACTTCGGCCATGTACATCCGCTCGTTGAAGCTGCCGAACATGATGAGCGGCGGATTGGTCTTCAACGCGTCGATCACCGCCTGATTGTCGGGCTTGATCCCGGCGGAGCGGTTGAACGAAAACGTGCAGGGCAGCCCCATGTCGTTCTCGAGGAAGTTGCGAATGCCCCGCGCATAGGTTTCGGTCGCGACGATGCCGAAGCTGGCGGTCGCGAAGAAATCCTGCGTGACCGAGCGCCACAGATCCCACAGCGGCTTGATCGTGGTGTGCTTCTCGCGCTCGATAAAGGGTTCGGGGTCGAGCCCGGTCAGTTCGCCCAGCTTGCGCAGGAACAGCGTCGTGCTTTGCAGCCCGATCGGCGCTTGCAGATACGGCCGCTCAAGCGCTTCGCACAGGCCACGCCCGAATTCGCGGTACATGCAGACGTTGACCGCTGCATCGGCGAGTTTGCGCACGTCGGCGAGATGACTGCCGAGCGGGAAGACCATGCCGACCTCGGCGCCGATCCCCTCGATCAGGCGGCGGATCTCGGCCAGATCGGACGGCATGTTGAAGCTGCCATACATCGGCCCGATGATGTTGACCTTGGGCTTTTCGCCGTCTTTCAGCGGACGCAAAGCGGGGACCTTCTTCGGCCCGAACTGTGTCCACAGCCAGGTCAGCGCCCGGTCGCCCGATTGCCACTGATCCTCATCGATCGTGCGCGGCAGGAAGCGCTGGATATTGGTGCCCTCGGGCGTCACGCCGCCGCCGATCATCTCGGCGATCGATCCGGTCACGACCACGGAGGGAAGATCGGGATCGAGCGTCGCCCAGGCGCGCTTCATCGCGCCCTCGGTGCCATCGCGCCCCAATTCCTGCTCGCCAAGGCCGGTCACGACGATCGGCAGCTCGTGCGGCGGCAGTCCGTCGGTGTAATGCAGCACCGAGGTGACCGGCAGATTCTCGCAGCCGACCGGGCCATCGATAATGACCTGCAGGCCCTTGATGGCGGTAAACGCGTAAACCGCGCCCCAATAGCCACCCGCCCGATCATGATCCAGGATGAGCGTCATGTGCCGATATGCTCCTCGGCCTTGGCCGCCGCGATGCGCTTGGCGGCGTATTTGGCCTTGAACTCGGGCCGGTCGACCGGCGTGGTTTCCCAGACACCAGCGGTCGGGCCAGTGCCGACCCCCTCGAAGAACGCCTTCATCGTGTCGAAGCGGTGCTGGTTGGCGAGGGCTGCATTAACCACCATTGCGAGACTTCCCGCACCCGCCGGACCCATCAGCGGCCGCGCCGAGATCAGGTTGGTGAAATAGAGCGCCGGGATCGCCTTTTGCTTGGCATATTGGACGACCGGCGTCGTGCCGATCGCCAGATCGGGGCCATATTCCGCGATTGCGGCGATGTCCTGCTCCAGACTCGCACGATATTGCACGCGGCAACCATGCGCCTCGAGCCATTCGCGGTCGGGATCGGACCACACCGTGCGCGGGCAAGCGGTCCCGACATAGGGCACCTCCGCGCCGCTTTCGATCAGCAGCCGCGCGACCAGCAATTCGGAACCTTCATAGCCCGAAACGGTGATCCGCCCGGCAATCGGCTTGGCAGCGAGCGCTGCGGAAATGGCGGGGAGGAACTTGTTCTTCGATGCGTCGACCTTGTCTTGCGCGATGCCACACGCTTTGCCGATCGCATCGAGCCAGGCCGCAGTCCCATCGCGCCCCACGGGGGCCGATCCGACGACGGTGCGGCCAGCGGCTTCGAATTCGCGGACCGAGGCAGTGTAGAACGGATGGATCGCGGCGACGGCCGCGCAATCGAGCGCCGAATAGAGTTCCCGCCATTCGCGCGTCGGGACGACCGGGCCAGCCGCGAGGCCAAGCGGTTCGAGCATCAGGCCGATGCCGGGCGGGTCCGCCGGGAACATCTCGCCGAGCAAGGTGATCGTCGGGCGATCGGGGCGTTCTTTCGGCGCGGCGACCGGGCCTTGCTCGGCCTCTTTCCGCGCATAATTCAACATTGCGCCGGCAAGGACGTCTTTCGCCTCGGCATGCGTCGGAATGCCGAAGCCCGGCACGTCGATGCCGATGATGCGGACGCCGTTGATTTCCTTGGGCAGCAATTGCAGCGGCACGCCCGATGCGGTCGGCACGCAAAGATTGGTGACGATGACGGTGTCGTAGAGTTCCGGATCGGCGATCTGATGCACCGCGTCGCGAATGTCCTCGAACAATTTGCCGGTGACGAGCGTCTCGGAGGAAAAGGGCACGTAGCCGACCGTCCGCTTCGCACCGTAGAAATGCGAGGTGAAGGTCAGGCCGTACACGCAGCACGCCGAGCCCGACAGGATCGTCGCGGTGCGGCGCATCCGCAAGCCCACGCGCAAGCTACCGAACGCCGGGCACATCGATTGCGGCTGATCATGCGGACCCTTGGGATAATCCGCATCGTAGCGCGCCAGAACTTCGGACTTGCCCGCCAGCTCCGCCGCCTCGCGCAGCGTCGATCCGCTCGCGCACCCGCCAGCGTCCGCAGCCGCAACAGGCGTCAGGTCGATCCGGTCGCGATCGCGGCCCGAACTCAGGAGGGGAGTGTCCACATCCACGATCAGACCGCGTCGTACACGACTTCGAGGGTCGGCTTCGTCACATAGGCGACGCCGCGCATATCCGCCTGACTGGCCGGCTTGAGCGAGTAATCCGCACCCGTGATATCGGCCGAGAACAGCCCGAGCAGCCCGTCCTGATCGAGCGGCGCGGGGCGCAGCGGCGGGGCGGTGGCGACGTTTTCGGCGAGCTCCTCGAACAACGACGCCCATTCGCCACCGGGTTTTCCGATGATCTGGTAATTCGCGCTCTTCTTTCGGATATCCTCATTGGCGGGGATCGCACACAATACCGGAATGCCGACCGCTTCGGCGAACGCATTCGCCTCGCCAGTGCCGTCATCCTTGTTCAGGATCATGCCGGCGACACCGACATTGCCGCCCATCTTGCGGAAATATTCAACCGCCTTGCAGACGTTGTTGGCAACATAGAGCGATTGCAGGTCGTTCGATGCGACGACGATCACCTTCTGGCACATGTCGCGCGCGATCGGCAGGCCGAAGCCGCCGCACACCACGTCGCCCAGGAAATCGAGCAGGACGTAGTCGAAGCCCCATTCGTGGAAGCCCAGTTTTTCGAGCGTCTCGAACCCATGGATGATTCCGCGCCCGCCGCAACCGCGACCGACCTCTGGCCCGCCGAGCTCCATCGCGAACACGCCGTCGCGCTGGAAGCAGACGTCCTCGATGCCGATTTCTTCGCCGGCCAGCTTCTTCTTGCTCGACGTCTCGATGATCGTCGGGGTCGATTTGCCGCCGAACAGCAACGACGTGGTGTCGCTCTTCGGGTCGCACCCGATCAGCAGCACGCGCTTGCCTTGTTGCGCCATCATGTAGCTGAGATTGGCCAGCGCGAACGATTTGCCGCTGCCGCCCTTGCCGTAGATCGCGATGATCTGCGTTTCTTTGGTGATCGGCCCGGTGTGGACGGGATCGGGCTCCTGATGCGCTTCATCGCGCAGCGAGCCGAGATCTAACATCGTCATACGTGACTCCAATCGAGTACCATTTTCAGGCAAGTCGGGTCGCCGAAGGCAGCGGGATAGGCGTCGGCCGCTTCGCTCGCGGGGCGGACGTGACTGATCAGTCCGTCGAGCCGCAGCGCGCCCGATGCGACCAGCGCATTGGTAGCAGCCACATCGGCGGGGGTGAATTCGGCGGAAATGCGCATCCGTGCTTCGCGCATGAAGGCGGGCGGAAACGCGAAGCTCAGCCGATCGTAGAAACCCGCCAGCACGATCTCGCCGCCCTTGCTGAGCCGCGGCACGAGCATGTCGAGGATCTCGGGCGCGCCGCTGGCGTCGCAGATCGTCGCATAATCGCGGCGTTCGTCCGTAGCTGGGTCGATCACCGCATAGCCGGTGCCGTCGCGGCGATCGGCATTGGTTTCCCACACAGTCGGCGCGGGCGCACCCAGCGCGACGGCGATCCGCGCGACCAGCCGGCCGACGATGCCGTGGCCGATCACCAGATCGGGCACCTTGCCACCGACGACCGCGTGATAGGCAGTGGCGGCAAGCGCGGTCAGAATGCCGTCGCGGCCAAGCGATTCGGCGACCGGCAAAGCCCGTGCCGAGGGCATCACGACCCGCTGCGCCGTACCACCGAACAGGCCACGCGCGCCTTCGTAACAATTCGCACCGGGAACGAAGACCCACTCGCCGATCCGCCCGCGCACTTCGGCACCGGCATCGACGATTCGGCCGACCGATTCGTAGCCCGGCACCAGCGGATAACCCATGCCGGGGAAGGTCGGCATCTTGCCCGACCAGAGAAGCTTTTCGGTGCCTGAACTGATGCCGCTATGCGCGACCTCGATCAGCACGTCGGCAGTGCCCAGCGCGGTGAGCGAAAGTGCGCGAAGCGCCAGCCGCTCCGGAGCCTCCAACACTACCGCCAGTGTTTCCACCGAGCTTCCCCTACCGCGACCACCCGATCATCGGGTCTTCTTCGAGTGTCACTTTATCTGGACACTTTATATTGTCAACTCGCATTGACGCTTTGCATGTCAACGCGTCGCGACAATGATCCGTACGGTGAGCGGCAAGGCGGTGGATACGACTCGCGACGAAGCAAAACCCGCGCTTCGCAGCATCGCGCGAATTTCGTCGGCGGGGCGGGGCCGACCCGACCCCATCGCCCACAGATACAGGCCGAAATAGGCATCGCCCGACGGCTCCGCCCCGCGCGTTCCCGCCATCGGCTCGGCGATCAGCAGCGTACCGCCCGGCGGCAAGGCGGCACGCACCGCGCGCAGCAAGGCAAGCGCGGGGGCGTCGTCATGATCGTGCAGCACGCGCACCAGCGTGATCAGATCATGCCCGGGCGGCAACGGATCTTCGAAGAAACTTCCCCCAAAGATTTCGACTCGGTCGCCAAGGCCCTCCGCGACCAGCGCAGTCTTCGCGCGCGCGCCGACGGCGGGCAGATCGAACATCGACAGCGCGAGCCCCGGCACGCGCGCCGCAACCGCGCGGACAAAACGCGCCTCGCCACCGCCCACATCGAGCATCCGGCGATGCCGCGCAAAGTCATAGCTGTCGATGATATGCTGCGCGACCAACGGCTGCGACGCAGCCATCAAGCGTGAATAGGCAGCGACATCCTCGCCATCCCCCTCGCCCGACCGCTCCGCATAAGTCCAATAGTGCGCAAGCTGCCCGCCGCCACCGCCGCGCCGGAGCAAGCCTACGGGGTCGGCCAGATCGGCGTAGAGCAGCCGGTGGTGCGCGACCATTTCGACGATCCCGCCATTACCGCGCAGCGCCGCGCCATCCGCCCCCAGCGCCCAGCGCGTCGCATCGAGCGGTTCGGTCAGGTTGAGCGCCGCTGCTGCACGCAGCAAACGCTCGGTCCCCGCCACCGGTACGTCGAGTCGCGTGGCGATCTCCGCGAGCGGCAAGGGCCCCGCTGCCAGCAACTCGAGCAGCCCGAGCTCGACGCACGCCGCAATCGTCTGCGAATAGGTGAATCCCGCGACCAAATCGAACATCGTGCGCGCCCGCGCCCGCACGATCCCGCGCGTGAGCGGAAAGCGCACCGCGAAGCGTTGAAAGCCCGGATCGGCCAGAGTGCGATTGCGCCAAGCGATCCAGCGTTCGCGCCAATTTCTGTTGTCATTGGGTCTGGTCAGCTTCATATGTCCAATTAATTGGACGCATGCACGATAAGCGTCAACTTGCAGTTAGGGGTCGAATGCAACGCGACACGGCCATCGTCATCGGCGCAGGGGTTGGCGGTCTGACCAGCGCCGCGCTGCTCGCCGCACGTGGGCTGGACGTCACGGTGGTCGAAGCGGCGGACGCCCCCGGCGGAAAGATGCGGCAAGTCGCGGCGGGATCCGCGCAGATCGACGGTGGCCCGACCGTCTTCACGATGCGCGACGTGTTCGACGGAATCTTCGACGCCTGCGGCGCATCGCTCGATGAGTATGTGACGCTACGCCCGACCGCGCGGCTCGCCCGCCATGCCTGGGGCGATGCCAGGCTCGATCTGTTCGCCGACCGCGACGAAAGCGCCGAGGCGATTGGTGCCTTTGCCGGCCCGGCGGAAGCGCGCGGCTACCGCGCATTTTGCGCCGAGGCGCAGCAAGTCTTCACCGGGCTCGACCGCCCCTTCATGCGCAGCCAGCGGACGACGCCGTTCGGGCTCGCCTGGAAAATGGGCCTCGCCAATCCGCGCGACCTGGTCACCAAACGCCCGTTCGAAACATTGTGGAAGGCGCTCGGCGATCATTTCCGCGATCCGCGCCTGCGGCAGCTGTTCGGGCGCTACGCCACGTATTGCGGCTCCTCGCCGTTCCAATGCCCCGCCACGCTGATGCTGATCGCGCATGTCGAGGCGAGCGGCGTGTGGCTGCTCGACGGCGGGATGCACGCGCTCGCCCGCGCGCTTGAGGCGCTGGCGGTGCGCGGCGGCGCACGCTTCCGCTATGGCGCGCCGGTCCGCGAAATCGTGATCGAACAGGGCCGCGCCACCGGCGTCGTGCTGGCCAGCGGCGAGCGGCTGAACGCAGCGTCGATCGTCTGCAATGCCGATCCCGCTGCGATCGCCGATGGCCGGTTTGGTACAGCAGCCAGCGCCGCCGTCCCGCAGACCGATCGCGCGGCGCGCTCGCTCGGCGCGATGGTCTGGACAGCACAGTCGCAAACCAGCGGCTTCCCGCTGCTCCATCACAATGTTATCTTCTCGGACGATTATGCGGCAGAGTTCGAACAGCTCGCCGCCAATCGCCTCCCCGAAACGCCGACCGTCTATGTTTGCGCGCAGGACCGCGATGGCGCGGGCAACGGCCCGGCTGGGCCTGAGCGCTTGCAGATACTCGTCAACGCCCCGCCGATTGGCGACGGCCCCGGATTTAGCCAAGCGGAGATCGACCAATGCCAAGTCCGGATGCTGGAGAATTTGGCGCGGGCCGGGCTCTTGGTGGAGCTCTCTCCGGCGGCAACGACGCTTACGACGCCGATGGGGTTCGAAGCGCTGTTCCCCTCGACGGGTGGAGCCCTTTATGGACGGGCCTCGCACGGATGGGCGGCGTCCTTCCGTCGGCCCGGCGCCCGGACACGGATCCCTGGTCTTTATTGCGCGGGCGGGAGCACGCACCCGGGCGCCGGCGTCCCGATGGCAGCACTCAGCGGCGGCCTAGCCGTCGATATCCTGCTCAAGGACCTCGGTTCGACGTACAGGTCGACGCGAACGGCTATGCCTGGTGGTATATCGACGCCTTCAGCGACGCCACGGGACCCGATGGCGGGCGCTACGGGCTCACGATCATCGCCTTTATCGGCAGCGTCTTCTCGCCCTATTACAAGCTGAGCGGGCGGCACGCGCCGGAAAACCACTGTGCGATCAACGTGTCGATGACCGGGCCGCGCGGCAAGGCGTGGGCGATGACCGAACGCCCGAGCACCAGCGTCACGCGCGATGCCGATCATCTCGCGATCGGCCCGAGTTCGCTGCATTGGGACGGCGAAGTCCTGGTGATCGATATCGCCGAGACCTCCGCCCCGCTCCCCTATCCGGTGCGCGGGCAAGTCCGCGTCTATCCCGAAATGATTGGCACCACCGGCTTTTACCTCGATCCGGCGGGCAAGCATCGCTGGCATCCGGTCGCGCCGCGCGCGCGCGTCGAAGTCGAAATGAGTCACCCCGGCGTGAGCTGGACGGGCGGCGGCTATTTCGATTCGAACTTCGGCGAGGAACCGCTCGAGGCGGGCTTCGACGATTGGCATTGGTCGCGCGCGCATCTCAAGAACGATGTGGCGGTGCTGTACGAGGGCCGCCGCGCAGATGGCACGCCGTTCGATCTGGCGCTCAGGATGGACCGGCAAGGCAATTGGACCGATGTCGCCCCGCCGCCGACCGCGCGGCTTGCGCGCACCGGCTGGCTGATCGACCGCCTCACCCGCGCCGACACCGGCTGTCAGCCGAAGTTGGTCAAGACCTGGGTCGACGCACCGTTCTACGCGCGCTCGGCAATCGACACGCGGCTGTTCGGTGAAGACGTGCGCGCCGTGCATGAAAGTCTGTCGCTCGGGCGCTTTCGCTCACCGATCGTCCAGTCGATGCTCACCATGCGCATGCCTCGCGCCACGCGCTGAGGCGTCACGCTCCGTCGAGTCGGGGCGCTCTGCTGCTTCGGTGCGCTCGCGCTTGCTCCGGGCGATGTCGCGCGTGATCGCGACATATTGATAGAGGCAGAAGCCGAGCCCGAGCGCGCCCGACAGCGTCAGCTCGATCAGCCCGAGAGTATTGCCGATCATCCGTCCACTCCCTTTTGGTGTCCTCCGTTAAAGTTGACGCACGCCTCTCTCCGTTCGGACGAACGGGGAGGGAGTATACCCGCTAAACCGCCCGCGCAAAATCGCCGATCAGCCGCGCGACCGCATCGGGCCGTTCCTCATGCGCAAGGTGGCCAAGGTCGGGCAGCACCTCGACTCGGATGCCCGGAATCAACGCTGCCGCCGCGTTCACCGAAGTCAGCGGAATCGCCGCATCGCTCGACCCGTGTACGAACAGCACCGGCACGCGGATACGCGCCAAATCGCGCGACAGCGTTTCAAGGTCCCACGCCGCCATCATCGTCAGAGCGCCTGCGCAATGGTCCGAGGTCGCGAACAGCCGCCGGTAGAAATCCACGCCCGCCGCATCGATTCGCGACCCCGTGCTGCGCTCCAGGAAGCCCGCTGCCTCGCCCGGCCCGCGCGCCATCGCGGCAAAAATGTGCGGCGCGAACGGATTCACGAACAGCATCCGCGCGAGCGTCGGGAAGAGTTTTGCGGCAAGGCCCGGGAACGGCATCAACGCCGGGTTGAGGCCGATCACGGCCTTCGGCGTGGCAAGACCGTCGAGCAGCATGCGCAGCGCGATCGCCGCCCCAGCGGAATGCCCGACGACCACAGCGGGGGCCAGATCGAGCTTGGTCATCAACGCGCCGACCGCGCGCGCCATGCCGACCATCGACAACCCGCCGGATGGACGCCCGGTGGTAAACCCATGCCCCGGCAAATCGGGCGCAACGACGGTGAAATGCTCGGCCAGCAGCGGCAGCAGATCGCGCCAGCTATGCGTCGCCGCCCCCGTGCCGTGGAGCAGCAGCATGACCGGCCCGGACCCCGCCATCTGAACGTGCCAGCGCATCCGTTCGGTCTCGACGAAGCGGCTGAGGGTGCGGTTGGGCCAGTCGCGGCCTTCGCGGCCCCAGTCGGGCGTGCTCATGCCGCCTGAACCGCCGCAACTGCCCGGTGCATCGTCGCCGCATCGGCGCGCGGCAGCGGCAGATAGCGCGCGCCCATCGCCAGCGCGAGTCGCGCGCCCTCGGGCCGGGGCCGCGCCGACGTATCGACGAAGGCCGCGCCGATCCCGGCCTGGCCGATTGCGCGCGCGGCCGTCTCGGCATCCTGCTCGGCGCGCTTTCGGACGGTCGTACCATCGGCAGCGATATTGGCGCGGCCGTCGGTCAGCACGACGATGAATGGCGTGCGCCCGCGTGCCCGCGCCGCCTCGGCGAGGTCTCGCGCGGCGTCGAGCCCGATCGACAGCGGCGTGCCCCCGCCCCCCGGCAATTCCGCCAGCGCGCGGCGCGCGCGCGTCAGCGAGCGCGTCGGCGGCAAGAGAATCTCGGCGGTGGTCCCGCGAAACGCCACCAGCGCGACTTGCGCGCGCTTCACATACGCCTCGGCCAGCAACAATTCGACCGCGCCCTTCGCCTCGGCCAGCCGCGCCGCCGCCGCCGATCCCGACGCATCGACCGCAAAGATCGTCAGCGTTTCCGCGCGCGTCTCGAATCGGCGAATCCGCAAATCGTCGCGGCGGATGCGAATCGGCCCGTCGCCACGGTCGCGCAAATTCTGCCACGGCGCCGCGGCGCGTAGCGTGTCGATCAGGCTGAGCCGCAGCCCCCCGCGCGGCACCCCAGCGCGCGCGCTCATCGGCCGCCCGCGCTGCATCGATTTGCGCCGCTCGCCCTTGCCCCGCGCCGCCCCCGCGCGCCGCCGACCGCGCCCCGCGGCGAGCTTTTCGAGCACGTCGCGCGGCAGCGACGCGAGCGCGGCTTCGAGCACGACATCCTCGGGGGGTTTGGGTTCGCCTTGCTCCTCTTCGCCCGAATCACTTTCGGGCGGAGGCGGTGGGGGCGGCGCGTCCTCGGGCGCTTCCTGTTCCGCCTCGGGCGGCGCCGGAAAGCGCGTCGCGCGCGGCCCGAGCACCAGCCGCACCGCGAGAATCACGTCATCGTCGGACATCGCGCTGCGTCCGTCGATCGCCGCCGCCGCACGCGCGGTACGCAGCGCAAACAAGGGCGCACGCGCCGAATCGATCCCGAGCGCAAGCGACGCCGCAGCGAGGGTGGCCAGCACTTCTCCATCCTCAAGCCGCGTCCCCACTTCCTTCCCCGGCGAAGGCCGAGGCCCAAGAGCGGAGGCTTCGGTTGGCGAGCGCGACGGATGATCATCGAAGTCGCCCAACTCGGCCCCGGCCTGCGCCGGGGAACGGCAATCAGAAAGATCGATCCGGAACGCCAACCGCTCGACCAGCGCGTGCGGCGGCTCCTCCTCCTCGACCCCATCATCGAGCGCCAAGACCGTCACCCGCACCGGCGCATCCTCGACCATGCCCGCATCGAGCACCGACGCGATTCGTGCCGCCGTCGCATCGCTCATCCGCTCCGCCATCGGCAGCACCACCAGCCCGCCATCCGCCGCCGCCAGCACGCCTGCCTGCCGCACCGGCCGCCCGAGCGCGAGTGTCGCGCCGAGATCGAGCCCGCCGAGCAACGCATCGTCATCGACATGCGCCGGAATGCGCCGGACCGGAGCCGCTTCCGGCAAATCGTCCCGAAGTGCTGCGACAACCGCGTCGCGCAGTTCGCCGCCGCCGCGCAGGATCATGCCGCCAAGGCCGACCGGATCGAACGCGCACAGCCGCGCCGCCAGCATAGCGTCGTCAAGCGCCGTCCGCGCTTCGCTCACGCCGCCGCCAGTTCGTCCAACGCGCGCTCGATCCGGACGGTCGACCCGGTTTCGTCGAGCACCCCGCGCCGCAAACGGTGGCGCAGCGCAAGCGGTGCGACGCGCGCGATATGGTCGGGCGTGACCTCGGTCTTGCCGTCGAGCGCCGCGAGCGCCCGCGCCGCGCGCATCAGCGTCAATTCGCCGCGCAGCCCATCGGCTCCTACCGCCATGCACAGGCCGGATGCCCGCGCCAGCATCGCGTCGGACATCGCGACCTTGGCAAGGCCCGCCCGCCCGCGCGCGATCTGTTTCAGCGTCTTCTTCTCGGCCGCGCGCCACGTATCGGCGAAGTCCGCCGGCGTCCGTTCGAACGCGTCGCAGCGTTTCAGGATTTCCACCCTGCTCGCGAGATCCTGCGGCGTGCGCACCTCGACCGACAGGCCGAAGCGATCGAGCAATTGCGGGCGCAGCTCGCCCTCTTCGGGATTGCCGCTGCCAACCAAAACGAAGCGCGCCGGATGTCGCACCGAAAGCCCCTCGCGCTCGACGACATTTTCGCCCGACGCCGCAACATCGAGCAGCAGATCGACGATATGGTCCTCGAGCAGATTGACCTCGTCGATATAGAGGAACCCGCCATTGGCGCGCGCGAGCAGGCCCGGCTCGAACGCCTTGACCCCCGCCCCCAGCGCGCGTTCGAGATCGAGCGCGCCGACCACGCGATCCTCGGTCGCGCCGAGCGGCAGATCGACGAACGGCACCGGCACTGTTGCCTTTGCGGGCGGCGGTGGCGCACCTTCGGCATGGAAGCCCGCAAGCGCGGCGGAGACCGGCGGCAACAACGCCGCCAGCGCGCGCACCGCGGTCGATTTGCCCGTGCCGCGATCGCCGAACACCATCACGCCGCCGATCCGCGCATCGACCGCGGCGAGCAGCAGCGCCAGTTTCATTTCGTCCTGGCCGACGATGGCGGAGAAGGGGAAAGACACACGCATCCTCACGGTGTATCACGCGTTGGACACACGACAAGTGGACACTCCCCAAAATCTTAGCCGGAATTGGTTGGCCAAGACTGAGGTGTCAGGCGATTGGACCTCGATGAATCCTCTTTACGTTTCCGGCGGCTGCGCTGCCGCGCTGCTCGTGGCCGGCGGATTGGCGACGCCGCTCGGCGATTGGTACAAGGCCTTGCGCAAGCCGAGCTGGCAGCCGCCCGGCTGGGCGTTCGGGCCGGCCTGGACGATCATCCTCGGGCTCGCCGCCTGATCCGCCGCAATCGCCTGGACCGCCGCGCCCGATGGTGCCGCGCGCACCTCGATCATCGTCCTTTTTGCGGTCAATGCGGCCTTCCATTTCCTATGGAGCCCGTTGTTCTTCGCGGTCCGTCGGCCCGATTGGGCGTTGGGCGAAGTGGTATTTCTGTGGGCCTCGCTGGTCGCGCTGATCATCGGACTGGCGCCGATCTCGTCGTTCGCGGCGCTGCTGATCGTGCCGTATCTGCTGTGGGTCAGCTTTGCCGCATTCCTCAACTGGACGATCGTGCGGCTGAACCAGCCGTTCGGCTGACGCACGTGGACGATTAGGGCGTGATTCCGGCGGCGCGCTGCGCGGCGGACATTTTCAAGAACTGATCGACCGCGCCGAGCCGATCGGCAATGTCGCTGCGATAGGGCGCATCCTGGGGCGTCGCGGCAAGGGCCGCCGCCCAGAGCGGCCGCGCCGCCGCGAAATCGCCCGCATCGACATAGGCCATGCCGAGGAAAAAGGTCGGACCCGGCGTTCCCGGCGCCAGCGTCAGCGCGCGGCGAAAGGCGAATTTGGCGGCGGGCGACACCGCGCCATCATGCAAAGCGAGGACGTACCCAAGGCCGCTCCACAGCACCGCATCGTTCGGTCGCCGTGCGATTTCGGCGCGCAGCCCTTCGGCCGCCGCATGCGCATCGCCCGACTGGAGCCGCGAATCGGCAGTGGCCAGCGCGAGGCTATCCTCGCGCGACGGCGCAAACACCGCTTCGCGAAACGCGACCATGCCGGGATCGACCGTGATCGGCGTGACATCGGCCGCGGTCGGCTTGCCCGGCTGGTGCGCCTGGCTTTGCAGCGCGAACCCCGCCGCGCCGAGCATCAGCGCGGCACCTGCAATCGACCACAAGCGCCGCGAAACCCCGAGCGCCCACAGGCCCGCCGCCGCAGCGATCCCGATCAGGATGAGGATCAGCAGATTCATGATGTGCGCCGCCGCTTGAAACTTGCCCGCGCCAGCCACGCGCCGATGACCAGCAAGGCCAGCGGCGCGATCCACAGCGGCGCGGTCGTCGCGCTGAGTGGCGGATCATAGCTGACATAATCGCCATAGCGCGCGATCAGCCAGTCGCGGATCGACTGCGCGCTTTCCCCGGCCTGGATCCGCGTCCGCACCAAGGATCGCATGTCGCCCGCCATTTCGGCATTGCTGTCGGCGATCGACTGGCCCTGACACACCACGCAGCGCAGCGTGAGCATCAGCGCCTGCGCCTGCGCTTCCTTGGCCGGGTCCTTTAACTGCACATTGGCGAGCGGTGCCGGCGGCTGATTGCTATCGGCGAAGGCTGGCGCCGCCAACGCTAGCAACGGGGCCAGCAACAGAAACGCAAACCACTTCACCGTGCGTTCCTGACCGCTGCAATCAGGCCCGGCACTTCGTCGGGACGGATATCGCCGACATGCTGCTGGACGATCCGTCCCTGCCCGTCGATCACGAACGTCTCGGGCACGCCCGACGAACCGAGTGCGAGCTGCACACTGCTTGCCTTGTCATCACCGATCGAACGATAGGGATCACCATTGCGCGCGAGGAAATCGGCGATCGCCTCGGGCGTGTCACGAATCGCGACTGCGTCAATCTCGACCCCGGCCTTCTTTAGTTTCAGCAATTGTGGTGCCTCGGCGATGCACGGGATGCACCAGCTTGCGAACACGTTGAGCAAGTGCGGCTTGCCCGTCGCGAGGGCGGCGGTCGACAGGCCCGGCTTGCCCGGTACGATCGGCGGCAGATTGAATACCGGCAGCTTCTGCCCGACCAAAGCCGAATGGATGGTGCGGTCGGCCGGCTTGTACAGCCCCCAGGCAATCACCGCGAGCAAGGCGATTGCGCCCAGAAACGGCACCCAGATCAAAGGCCGCTTCATGCGTACCCCTCGCGTGGTGCGGCGCGGCGGGTGCGCAATAAGCGCCCGAGCAACGACAATACGCCGCCGATCGCGATCAGCGCGCCGCCGAACCAGATCAGCGTCACGAACGGCTTCCACCACAGCCGCAATTGCCACCGCCCGGTGCCGTCAGGTTCACCGAGCACGGTATAAAGCTGCCCGTCCCAACGCGTCGCAATGGCCGATTCGCTGGTCGTCGTCACCGGGTTCGCGAAGTAGCGGGATTCCGGTCGCAGATAGAAGACGCGGCCCGATTCCCCGCGTCGCACGCTGAGCCGTGCCTCCAGCGCCGACCAGTTCGGGCCGACCACGGGCTTGATCCCGTCGAGCGTCACGGTGAACGGCCCGACGCGCTGCGGCACACCGACGCGCGCGGCAACCAGGGTGGCTTGCGTGAAGGCGGTGTCGCACGCCATGCCTGCAAGGCTCACCGCGATGCCGAGATGCGCGATCACCATGCCATAGGTAAACAGCGGCGTGCGGCGCAGGTTGCGCTTCCACAACGGCGCGACGCTCGCCACCGCCAGCCCGGCGGCGAGTGCAAGCCCGAGCAGCGGCAGCAACGCGACATTGCCCAGCATCGCCACCAGGATCAGCACGATCCCCGTCGCCGCGACCGGCAGCGTCATGCGCTTGAGCACCGCCTCAGCCGTATCGCGTCGCCAGCGCAGCATCGGCCCGACCGCCATCACCGCGACGAGCGCAAGCGCAACCGGCCCTGCCGCCTTGTCGAAGAACGGCGGCCCGACCGAAAGCTGCGTGCCGAACCCGGCCGCGACGATCGGATAGAGCGTGCCGATCAGCACGATCCCGAGAATCACCGTCAGCAACAGATTGTTCGCGATCAGCGCGCCCTCGCGGCTGACGAAATCGAACGTATTCCCTTGCTTCACCGTGCCGACGCGGAAGCCGAACAGCAGCAGCGCCCCGCCGATATAGATCGCCAGCAAGGCAAGGATGAAGGAACCGCGGGTCGGATCGACCGCAAAGGCATGAACGCTGGTCAAAATGCCCGAGCGGACGAGGAACGTGCCCAGCATCGACATCGAGAAGGCAACCACCGCGAGCATCAACGTCCACGCCCGCAAACCGTCGCGCGTCGCCAGCACCGTCACCGAATGGAGCAGCGCAGTCGCCGCCAGCCACGGCATCAGCGAGGCATTCTCGACCGGATCCCAGAACCACCAGCCGCCCCAGCCGAGTTCATAATACGCCCAATAAGAGCCTGCCGTGATGCCGAGCGTCAGGAAAATCCACGCGCCGAGCACCCACGGCCGCATCGCGCGCGCAAAGGCCGGGCCGACGTCGCGCGTGATCATCGCGCCGACCGCAAACGAAAACGCGATCGAGATGCCGACATAGCCGATGTACAAGGTGGGCGGATGGAAGGCCAAGCCCGGGTCCTGCAGCAGCGGATTGAGCCCCGCCCCATCGGCCGGTGCCGGATTGATCCGCGCGAACGGGTTCGAGGAGAAGAGCAAGAACGCGTAGAATCCGAGCGCAATCGCGGCTTGCGCGCCAAGCGTCGCGATCAGCGTCGGCTTGGCAAGGCTACGCTCGAGCAAGGCGACCGCCGCCCCGGCGACCCCAAGGATCGTCACCCACAGCAGCATCGAGCCTTCGTGATTGCCCCACGCACCTGCCACCTTGTACAACATCGGCTTGTCCGAATGGCTGTTGGTGGCGACGAGCAACACCGACATGTCGCTGCGCGCGAAGACCCAGATCAGCAACAGCATCGCGGAGAGTGCCAAAACCCCCTGCACCACCGCGACCGGGCGCACCGCTGCCATGATCTCGGCGGTCGACACGTCGTCCACCAGCGCGGGTTTGGTCGAGCGCCACACGCCCAGCCCCGCCAGTACCAATTGGAGCAAGGCGAGCGCCGCGGCGAACCACAAGGCGGCAAGGCCGGCTTCTGCTAACATCGTGCGCCGATCATTGTTTCAGGGATTTCGTCTCGTGCATCTTGCCCGCCATTTCGGGCGGCATGTATTTTTCGTCATGCTTGGCAAGCAAATTGGTCGCGGTAAAGCTGCCGTCGGGATTGAACGATCCTTCCGCCACCACGCCGGATTTTTCGCGGAACAGATCGGGCGCAATGCCGCGGAACGCAACCGGCACGGTGGCGAGGCCATCGGTCACGACGAAACGCATCGATACGCCATCGGCAAGCCGTTTGATCGACCCGCCCTCGACCATGCCACCCAGGCGCACTGCCTTGCCCAGCGGCAAGCCGTCCTTCTTCACATCGGCCGGGGCGTAAAAGAACGCCGCCTGGTCCTTGAGCGCCGACAGCGCGAGCACGCTGGCCCCGCCGACGGCGGCGACCGCCAGCAAGCCCAGGGTCAAACGCTGATGCTTCGCCTTCACTTCTTTTCGACCTTCCGCATGGCAAGATAGCTCCACAGCGCCAGCGCGATCGACGCTACGCCGGTCAACCCATAAGCGGCGGTGACGAACGGCCAGGGATTCACGCCATCACCTCCACGCTGTTGGCCATGCGCCGCATCCGCGCTTCGGCCTTGGTCCGCGCGAGAATCGTGCGCATCCGCATCAACACGATCCCGGCAAACAGCAAGGTGAAGCCGCTGAGCGTGAACCACAATGGCCACAGGATCGTGGGGTCGATGCTCGATTTGGTGATGCCGATGCTCTGCCCCTGGTGCAGCGTGTTCCACCACACCACCGAATAGCGGATGATCGGCAGCAGGATCGACCCGGCAATGCCATAGATCGCGGGGATACGTCCGTCGCCGCCGCGATCGTCATCGGCGCGCACCAGCGCCATGAAGCCGAGATAGACGAAGAACAGCAGCAGCATCGACGTCAGCCGCCCGTCCCACTGCCACCACGTGCCCCAGGTTGGCCGACCCCAGATCGACCCGGTCGCGAGACACAGCGCCGCGAACATCGCACCGGGCAGCGCAATCGCGCGCGCGGCGATCATCGCGAGCGGATGGCGCCAGATCAGGAATACCAGCGACGACACCGCGATCCCGCTCCAGCCCGACATACCAAGCCAGGCGGTCGGCACATGGATGTAGAGGATTCGTACCGTCTCGCCCTGCAGATAATCCGCCGGCGTCTGCGTCAGGCCGCCCCACGCGCCGTAACCGAGCAGCAGCACCCCTGCCCAGAACAGCAAGGGCGTCAGCGGCCTGGCGATTTTGAGGAAACGCGCCGGATTCGCGAGGGCATGAAGGCTTGGCACAGATGCATCGATACGCAAGATTTTAGCGGGAATCTACTGGCGGTTTGCTTCACGACGTTTCCAGCGCGTGCTTTATTCCGCGGCGCGCAGTTCGCCCTCGCCATATTCGACATCCTCGGGCAGCGCCCAGAGCAAATCGTGCTTGGTCAGCACGCGTCCGTCATGCGCACGCACGTCGATCGGCCCGATCGGCCGCATGTCGCGCGCGTCGACCAAAACCGGGCTTGCCGGAAAGCCCGTCTCCCAGCGCTCGCCCCATTGCCGCAGCGCGAGCATCGTCGGCAACAACGCCGAACCCTTGTCGGTCAGCTGATAATGGATCTTGCGCCGGTCGGCGGGCATCGCGGTGCGCGTCAGGATACCATGATCGACCAGCCGTCCGAGCCGATTGGCCAGGATGTTGCGCGCGATCCCGAGCTCGGACTGGAATTCTTCGAAATGGTGCAGGCCGTTAAAGGCTGCACGCAAGATCATGAAACTCCAGCGTTCCCCCATCGCCTCGAGCGCAGCGGGGAGGCTGCAGCTTGCCAGATCCCGCAAGGGTTCGCGGAGTTTTCCATCCATAATCTGTCACCTTATCGCATTTTCGCCCGGCATGGGAATGAAATATACGTTTTCACTTGCAACTCGCATGTGCAGCATTTAAGTAGTGATTCGCAACTGAATAAATAAGGAGCCTCCCCATGATCCGCTTGCTCTCGCTCGCTGCTGCCGCATTGGTCTCGACCGCTTTGCTGAGCCCGATCGCGGTCCACGCCGCCGACACCGGCCCCTATTATGCGGCGACCCCGATTGCGGCGCCGGCCAAGACGACACTGATCACCAGCGGCACGGTGTGGAAGTGGAACACCACCGCGTTCACCGCCAACAAGGCAACCCAGCGCGACGCGATCATGTGCGAGCTGGTCGCAAAGACCACTGGTAAGCTGTCGGGCTTCACCGCAGGCGGCCAGTCCTTCGATGCGCCCGCACTCGAAAAGTGCAACGCCCGCGCCAAGTAAACATCCTCCCCGAGAGGCTGCTGCCCCTTCCGCGCCCGCGCGGGAGGGGCTTTTTCTTGGGGTATTTGCGCAAATATGTTGCAAAGCAGCGCCCTGCGACGCCATCTTGAGTGCGATATGCTGCGTCAGTACGAACTCGTCGATCGCGTCCTCGATTACGATCCCAACGCCAATGAGGCGCTGCTTAACCGCGCATACGTGTTTTCGATGCAAGCGCATGGCACCCAGAAGCGCGCCAATGGCGACCCGTATTTCAGCCATCCGATCGAAGTCGCCGGCATTCTGACCGACCTGCATCTCGATGACGAGACGATCGCGACCGCGATCCTGCACGACACGATCGAGGATACCGTCGCCACGCCCGAGGAGATCACGCGGCTGTTCGGGCCGAGCGTGGCGCGGCTGGTCGATGGCGTCACCAAGCTCAGCAAGATCGAGGCGCAGACCGAAAACGAGCGCGCCGCCGAGAATTTGCGCAAATTCCTGCTGGCGATGTCCGACGACATTCGCGTGCTGTTGGTCAAACTCGCCGACCGGCTGCACAACATGCGCACGCTCCACTTCATCAAAAGTGAGGACAAGCGTCGCCGCATCGCGCGCGAGACGATGGATATCTACGCGCCGCTCGCCGAGCGGATCGGCATGTACGAATTCATGAAGGAGATGCAGACGCTCGCCTTCGCCCAGCTCGAACCCGAAGCGTATGAATCGATTACGATCCGGCTCGCGCAGCTCAAGGAAGGTGGCGGCGACCGCATCGCCAAGATCGGCTCGGGCCTGAAATTGCTCCTATCCCGCGCCGGGATCGAAGCCGAGATTTCGGGTCGCGAGAAGCATCCTTATTCGATCTGGAAGAAGATGGCCGAGCGGCACATCAGCTTCGAACAGCTCTCCGACATCATGGCGTTCCGCGCGATCGTCCCGACCGAGGAAGCCTGTTACGCCGCGCTGGGGACGATCCACCGCCGCTGGCCGATGGTGCCGGGGCGGTTCAAGGATTACATCTCGACCCCCAAGCGCAACGGCTATCGCTCGCTCCACACCTCGGTGATCCACGCCGACAATACCCGCGTCGAAATCCAGATCCGCACCGCCGCGATGCATGAGGAAGCCGAAATCGGTCTCGCCGCGCACTGGGCGTACAAGCAAAACAAGGTCCGCCCCGACACGCAGCATAGCTGGATCACCGATCTGGTGGAGATCCTCGACACTGCCGAGTCGCCGGAGGAACTGCTCGAACATACCAAGATGGCGATGTACCAGGATCGCATCTTCGCCTTCACGCCGAAGGGCGAACTGCACCAATTGCCCAAGGGTGCCTCGCCGATCGACTTCGCCTACGCCGTCCACACCGATCTGGGCGATCAGGCGGTGGGGGCGAAGATCAACGGGCGCGTCGTCCCCTTACGCACGGTCATCGAAAACGGCGATCAGGTCCAGATTCTAAGATCGAAGGCGCAGGAGCCCCAGCCCGGCTGGATGAACTTTGCGATCACCGGCAAAGCGCGCGCCGCGATCCGCCGCCATTTGCGCCAGAAGGAACGCGACGAAACGCAGTCGCTTGGGCGCAAGATGTATGATGAGTTGGTCTCGCGCCTGCCCGCCCCGCTCGCCGCCAATGCAATGGCGGTGGCGCTGCAGCGGCTGAAGGTCCCCGACGAACTTGCCCTGCTCGAGGCAATCGCGCGGCGACGCATCCCCGATCGGGCGGTCATGGAGGCGCTGATGCCGGGATCGGCCGGAACGGACGCCTTGCGCGATCTGCCACCGCAATCCTCCGCCATTTCGATCCGCGGGCTGACCGCCGGGGTTGCCTTCGATCTGGCCGAATGTTGCCACCCAGTGCCCGGCGACCGCATCGTCGGCCTGCGTCGCCCCGACGCCGGGATCGAGGTGCATACCATTGATTGCCCCGTGCTCGCCTCTGCCGACGATGCCGATTGGGTCGATCTGTCATGGGGCGACAAGACCGAGGGCGCGACCGCGCGCATCTCGCTCGAGGTCAAGAACGAACCCGGCGCGCTGGGCACGATCGCGACGATCATCGGCGCGCAAAAGGCCAATATCGTCAATCTCCGGCTCGACAATCGCGACACCGGATTCCACACCAACACGATCGACATGGAAGTGCATGACGTCCACCATCTGATGCACGTCATCGGTGCGCTCCGCGCGGCAGATGCCGTCAACGCCGTGACGCGCGTCTGAACTTCCGCAGCCAGCCTCCGCGCGCAAGTTCATCATGACGCACGCGGACGGATTCGCTATGCCCGCGCAATGACCCGCCCAGCCCTCTCCGTCGTCATCCCCTGTTACAATGAGGCCGCCTGCCTCGACCTGCTGCACGCCCGCGTGTCAGCGGCGGCGCGGGCGGCGGTGGGCGAGGATTACGAGATCCTGTTCATCAACGACGGATCGAAGGATGACAGCTGGCCGGTGATGCAACGCCTCGCCGCCGCCGACCCGCGGCTGGTCGTCATCAATCTGTCGCGCAACCACGGCCATCAATTGGCGCTGACCGCCGGACTCGATCTGTGTTCGGGCGCGCAAATCCTGATCATCGATGCCGATCTGCAGGATCCGCCCGAATTGCTGGGCGACATGCGCGCAGCGATGACTGCAGCTCAGGCCGACGTGATCTATGCCGTGCGCCGCTCGCGTGAGGGCGAGACCTTGTTCAAGAAAGCCACCGCTGCCGCTTTCTATCGCTTGCTCGATCGCGTCACCGATACCGCGATCCCGCTCGACACCGGCGATTTCCGGCTGATGAGCCGGCGGGCGCTCGATGCGTTCCTGGCGATGCCCGAACAGGCGCGCTTCATCCGCGGGATGGTCGCCTGGGTCGGCTTTCGTCAAGTCCCCTTCCCGTATGACCGCGCCGAGCGCCATGCGGGTGAGACCAATTATCCGCTGGGAAAGATGATCGGGCTCGCGCTCGACGCCGTCACCGGCTTTTCGACCGCACCGTTGCGTTTCGCCAGCCATGCCTCGGTGCTGCTCGCCGGGGCGTCGCTTTTGTTGCTCTTCTACATCGCCTGGGGCTTTTTCGAAGGCGCGCCAGTGCAGGGGTGGACCTCGACCATGCTCGTCGTGGTGGTGCTGAGCGCGGCGCAAATGTTCGTGCTCGGCATGATCGGCGAATATCTCGGGCGGCTCTACGTCGAATCGAAGCGCCGCCCGCTCTATCTGGTCGCAGACGTAGTCGGGCCGGTGCAAGGGCGCGCGACGCTGGGATATCGCGCCGAACCTATACCAACCGTTCGCCCTGAGCCTGTCGAAGGGCTGCTCTCCGCACATCCGACGGCGCAGGAGGAAAGCAGTGCTTCGACAAGCTCAGCACAAACGGAAAACTAGGTCGCTTTCCGGACCGAAGCGAGCGTCACGATCGAAACACCGGGGGTGAGCGGTACCCTGCCGACGAGGTGACGTTCCAGCCGAAAGATCCGCTCGAACAGCGCGTTGAGCACGGCCGGCGGGGGTGAATCGTCGCTATCGTCCTTGCCGCGCAACCGCCCGGCGATCCGCGTCGCGGCGGCCAGCGGAAACAGCAAAGAGTTGAACCAGCGCAAGCCATTATGCGTGAGCCCCGCCTGGCCGATCGCCGCGGCGAGCGTCGCCTTCGAATAACGCCGGTGGTGGTGATTGACGACGTCGTGCGCGCTCCACAGCCATTGGTGCGCGGGGACAGCGATCAGGATCTTGCCGCCGGGTTTCAGGCATTCGCCCATCGCCTTCAGCGCGGCGACATCATCTTCGATATGTTCGACCACGTCGAGCACCGCGATCAGGTCATAGGCCCCACGCTCGATCCCCGGCAGTTCGGGCAGCGGTGCATCGCCGACTGGCGCACCGAGCCGTTCGCTGGCGATCGCGCGCGCCGCGGGATCGATCTCGATCGCCTCGACCGTGCCGAAGGCCCCGAGCATCGGCAGATTGTGCCCCGTCCCGCAGCCGATCTCGAGGATACGCGCATCCTGCGGCAAACCGCCTTCGCGCGTCAGATAATCGGCGAGGATGTCGCGCCGCGCACGGTACCACCAATGCGTCGAATCGTGCGCCGCCATGCGATCATAAACGATGCGGTCCATCAGGCGCGCTTCATCAGATTTGGGACCATTATTTGAAAACCAACTGACGGTTGAGGAAGAAGGTGAACACCGTCGCGCAAGCAACCGCGGGTAGCAACGGCACCATCGGCGCATAGCCGAGCTTTGCCGTCCCGATCCAGGTAATCAACCCGTTGAGCGCGACGCCTGACGCCTGCACGCCGACGAATTTGACGTGGCGGAGCGGATCGGGGTCGCGCGTTGCGTGCCCCTTGAAGCTCCACCGACTGTGCAGGAAAAAGCCCACCGTCACCGCCACGGCGAAGGCGAACGGGACGGCATAGACGGCGTGTCGCTGTTCGAACACATAGCGCGTCAGCGGCCAATAGACCGCGATATAGATCAGCGTCGTGATCACCCCGGATATGCCGAAGCGGATCACCTCGCCGAGCATCCCGCTTGCCCGCATTTGTTCAATTTGTCGGTGAAGTGCCGTCACGTTTTGCCTCGAGGGGCGCTTGCCCTTTACGCCTGCGCCAGTAGAGCGCGATGATGGTCGAGGGAAGCACTTTGCACGCGCGCAATCGGTTCACGCAGGCGCTGGAGCGCGACTGGGTCTCGCTCAGCCTGCTGGCGTGGTTCGGCGTCGCGGTCTATTTCGTGGCCCAACGCTGGACCGGCATCCATTTCCTGCAGCTTGGCGACACCGACGATAATATGCGGCTGATGCAAGTCCGCGCGTGGCTCGGCGGGCAAGGCTGGTACGATTTGCGCCAATATCGGCTTAATCCGCCCGGCGGTTTCGACATGCATTGGAGCCGGATCGTCGATCTGCCGATCGCCGGCCTGATTTTGCTGCTGCGGCCGTTCGTGGGTGCGCGCGAGGCCGAGATGCTGGCGTGCGGCATCGCGCCCTTGCTCCCGCTGGCGATCACCTTCCTCGCGATCGGGGTGACGGTGCGACGGCTGGTGAGCGTCTATGCCTGGCCGCTCGCGATCCTCCTGCTGCTGTGCTGCACGGCGACCATGTTGATGTATATGCCCGAGCGGATCGACCATCACGGTTGGCAGCTCGCGATGCTGAGCCTGACCGTTGCAGGCCTGTCCGACCCCAAGGGAATGCGTGGCGGCGCGATCGTCGGGCTGGCCAGCGCGGTGTCGCTTTCGATCGGCCTCGAAATGCTGCCCTACGCCGCGATCGCAGGCGCGATCCTGAGCTTACGCTGGGTATGGGACCGCGCCGAGGCGCCGCGCCTGACGCTCTACGCCCTGACGCTCGGCGCCGGCAGCGCGCTTGGCTACGCGCTGTTCGCCTCCTACGCCAATGCGGCCCTGCGCTGTGACGCGCTGACGCCGGTGTGGCTGAGCGTGATGGTCGTGGCGGGGGCGCTGCTCTTCGCGCTGGCCTGGGCAAACCCGCAGAATCGCTGGGTCCGGCTCGCGCTCGCGGTCGCGGCGGGGGCGGTCATCGTGGTGGGTTTTGCGCTCGTCTTCCCGCAATGCCTCGGCCGCCCCGAACAGGCCTCGCCTGAATTGCAGAAGAACTGGCTCAACATGATCCGCGAGGCGCGGCCGATCTACGCGCATCCGTTCCGCGTCGCTTTCCCCGTCGCGGTGCTGCCGGTCGTCGGCGTGATCGGGGCGGCGGTCGCGACATGGCGCGCGCGCGGCACCGCGCTTGGCCTGGCATGGGCGACGGTCTTGCTGTTCGTCACCGGTGCCGCCCTGCTCCTGCTGTGGCAAGCACGCGCCGGGCCTGCCGCGCAAATGCTCGCGGTCCCCGGCGCAGTCGCGCTCGGCTGGATGCTGGTGCCATATTTCCAGGGCAGGAATTCGGCACTGGTGCGCGTACTCGGCACGGTTGCCGTGATCCTGCTGATCGGATCAGGGCTGTTCGCCGGCCTCGCGATCCGTTTCCTGCCGATCGACCGCCCCGACAAGCGCACCCAGATCGTCGACCGCGCCAGCGGCATGTGCCCGACGATGAGCGCTTTGCGCCCGCTCGACCGCTATCCGGCGCAGACGATCTTCAGCTTCGTCGATCTGGGTCCGCGGATCATCACGATCACGCATCACAAGGCGGTGGCAGGCCCGTATCACCGCAATGGCGACGCGATCCTCGACGTGCAGCACGCCTTTTCCGGCACGCCCGAGAACTTCCGCACGATCGCCAAGCGCCACGGCGCGACGCTGCTGCTGGTATGCCCCAACATGGCCGAATCGACGATCTACCGCGCCCGCGCGCCCGGTGGCTTTTACGACCAGCTCGCGCATCGCAAGGAATTCGACTGGCTAGAGCCGCTGCCGATGCCGAAGAAGTCGCCGCTCCGCCTCTGGCAGATAAAATAGCCTGCAGTCAGCTTAGCCGAGGCTGATCTTAACCCCGTCGATCACGAACTGCACCGCCAGCGCCGCGAGCAGCACGCCGAGCAGCCGCGTGATCACCGCTTCGATCTTCGCCCCCAGCACGCGCATGATCGGCCCCGCCGCAAGCAGCGCAACCAACGTCAGCAGCAGGATCGTCGCCAGCGCGCCGAGCACCACCAGCGAGCGTTCGATCCCCTCATTGCGGCTCATCAGCAGCATGACCGAGGCGATCGACCCCGGCCCCGCGATCATCGGCATCGCCATCGGGAAGATCGACACGTCCTCGACCTCGGGCGTGGCGGCGACCTTGGCGGCGCGGTCCTCGCGCCGCTCTGTGCGCTTTTCGAACACCATTTCGAGCGCGATCAGGAACAGCATGATCCCGCCCGCGATGCGGAACGACGCGAGACTGATCCCGAGACCCTTGAGCAGCGCCTCCCCAAACAAAGCGAACACGAACAGGATCGCGGCGGAAACCAACACCGCGCGCAACGCCATCGCCCGGCGATGCGCCACGCTCGCCCCGCTGGTCAGCCCGGCAAAGATCGGCGCACAGCCCGGCGGATCGATCACCACGAAAAAGGTGATGAGCGAGGAGATATAGAGTTCGATCATGGCTTTGATGCCGAGGGTGGGGCAATCCGGTTCCAGACGGCGTAGCCCCAAGCGGAGCCCTCCCACGTTACGACAAGGAAATCGCGTCCACCGTTCTGCCCGATATTCCAGCCCCAGATCAGCGTGCCGTCGTTCGACGACCCGTCGGCAGACCCCGCTTCACTCGTTATGAAGACGTCGCGTGGCGGCGGGAGATTCGTGGGCTTGCAGGAGGCGCGCATTGTTGTTGGTCGGGCCCGTGATTTAACCCGCGCCGTTTCGCTCGCGTCCCCGCTATCGACGATCCACTTCCAGCCGCCATCCCGCTGCCGCTGCCACACCGTAGAGAAATGGCCGACCGCGCCGTCGGGCCGCTGCCACCCGCCGGTATTGACCGCCATCGACCCGTCGCACGAGACATAGCTCGCGGTCGGCCACCACGCGATCGCCTTGGCCGGGTCCGTGCGGTCCTTCAGCCATGTCTGCGCATTGATTGGTTGCGGCACGAACATCGTCGCATCGCTCGCCGCCCATTTGCGGAAGGCGGTCCATTGCCCGAGCGTCTGCGCATCGGCGGCAAAGGCGCGTTCGGCGTCGAGGGCTGACCCAACGCCTTTGGTTGGGAGGGCAGAACCCGCCCCCTCTTCCGTTCGCCCTGAGCTTGTCGAAGGGCCGCTGTCCGCGCGCGCCACCAAGGGGGCTTCGACAGGCTCAGCCCGAACGGGTGCTGGGGAAGCGGTGGCAAGGAGCAGCGAAGCGAGAATCACAAATCTCCCGCGCCCGCGACGCCCTCGCGCCGCTCCGCCGAGATCAGCGTGTTGCGCAGCAGGCACGCGATCGTCATCGGGCCGACGCCCCCGGGAACCGGCGTCACCGCGTTCGCCACGCCCATCGCGCCCGCAAAATCGACATCGCCGACGAGGCCAGCCTCGGTGCGGTTGATGCCAACGTCGATCACGGTCGCGCCCGGCTTGATCCACTCGCCCTTGATCATCTGCGCGCGGCCCACCGCCGCCACGACGATATCGGCGCGCTTGACCACGCTCGACAAATCGCGCGTGCGCGAATGCGCGACCGTGACGGTGCAGCTTTCGGCGATCAGCAATTGCGCCATCGGCTTGCCGACGATGTTCGAGCGGCCGATCACCACCGCGTCGAGGCCTGACAGATCGCCAAGCTGGTCCTTGAGCAGCATCACGCAGCCAAGCGGCGTGCACGGCACGAACCCCGCCATTCCGGTCGCCAGCCGCCCGGCATTGACCGGGTGGAAACCGTCAACATCCTTGTCCGGGTCGATCCGGATCAGCACCGCGCGCTCATCGATATGGCCGGGGAGCGGCAATTGCACGAGGATGCCGTCGATCGCGGGATCGGCATTGAGCGCGTCGACCAGATCGATCAGCGCATCCTGCGGCACATCGGCGGGCAAACGGTGCTCGACGCTGACCATCCCGGCCTCGCGCGTAGCGCGGCCCTTGTTGCGGACATAGACGGCGGAGGCGGGGTCCTCCCCCACCAGCACCACCGCCAGCCCCGGCGCGCGCCCAGCCTGTTCGACGAAGGTCGCGACCCGGTCGCCGACGCGGGCGCGGAGGCCAGCGGCAAAGGCTTTGCCGTCGATGATCGTGGCCGTCATGTCGCCTCCCCAGGTTCAAAGCGTGGCGAGCCACCCCGCCGCAACGCCGTCAGCCGGCGCTTGACACCATTTGGTAGAGCCATGGCAAGACCGCGCCGCTAAAGATCCGGATCAGGATCAAGACGATCAAGGGCGCGAAATCGAGCGTGCCGGTATCGGGCAGCATCCGGCGGATCGGCCGGTACATCGGCTCGGTGACGGTGTTGAGGCCGTTCCAGATGCTGCGGACGAATTCGTTATAGGTGTTGATCACGTTGAACGAGATCAGGATCGACAGGATGAACTGCACGAAGATGATCCACCAAGCGACATCCAGCAAAATCTGGACGATGTTCAGGATCATGACGAAGAAAGAGGCCAAAACGCTCTCCAGTGGATTAAGAGATTAATACACGACTCGATCGATGCTCTGCAAGGCTCACCTTTACCGCCGCACGAGCGTGCCTGCACCGCGCTTGGTAAAGATTTCCAGCAGCATCGCATGCGGCACGCGCCCGTCGAGGATGACCGCGGCATCAACCCCGCCCTCGACTGCGCGGACGCATGTCTCAAGCTTGGGGATCATCCCGCCGCTGATCGTACCGTCAGCGCGCAACGCGGCAACGTCGGCGGGGACGAGATCGGTCAGCAAATCGCCGCTCTTGTCGAGCACGCCCACCACGTCGGTCAACATGAACAATCGCTCCGCCCCCAAGGCCGCGGCGATCGCACCGGCCATCGTATCCGCATTGATATTATAGGTCGCGCCATCCGCGCCGAGTCCGACCGGCGCCACCACCGGAATAAAACCGTCGCGCGCCAGGTTGATCAGGATCGACGGGTCGACCGCAACCGGATCGCCAACAAAGCCGAGATCGACATGCCGCTCGATCCCCGAATTGGGATCGGGCTCGCGCCGCCCACCGACCTTTTCCGCGACGACCAGGTTCGCATCCTTGCCCGAAATGCCGACCGCGCGGCCGCCCGCCTGCCCGATCCAGCCGACGATTTCCTTGTTGATGCTGCCCGCCAGCACCATTTCTGCGATCTGCGCGGTCTCGGCATCGGTGACGCGCAAACCATCGATGAAGCGCGATTCGACGCCGAGGCGCTTGAGCATCGCGCCGATCTGCGGCCCGCCGCCATGCACCACCACCGGGTTGATGCCGACCGCCTTCATCAACACTACGTCTTCAGCGAAATCGCGCGCGAGTTCGGGATCGCCCATCGCGTGCCCGCCATATTTTACGACGAAGGTCTTGCCGGCGTACCGCTGCATATAGGGCAGCGCCTCGACGAGCGTTTCGGCCTTGGCGAGCAGTTCTGGGGCGGGGCTGTGGTCGGTCATGGGAGCATCTTCTTACTCCCCTCCCGCTTGCGGGAGGGGCTGGGGGAGGGGCTGGGGGAGGGGCTGTAAGCGCCATGCCCTCCCCTAGCCCCTCCCGCAAGCGGGAGGGGGATTTTCAAGCCCGATCCAGCCACCGCCCGATGCCGACCGCAAGATAGATCAGCGGTGGCACGAGAAGCGCCGACAACACGACCTTGGTCAGCATCTGCCCAGCGAGCAATTGCCCGATCGGGAACACGCCCCAAAACGCGATCGTCACGAACAACAAAGTATCGACGATCTGGCTGAGCACGCTGGCAAGCCCTGCGCGCAGCCACAGCATGCCGCCGCCCGCAGTGCCGTCGCGGCGTAACCAGCTGAAGATCGTGACGTTGAGCGTCTGCGAAATCCCGTAGGCGACGATCCCGCCCGCCCAGATCCGCGGCGTACCGCCCATCATCAGCGCAAAGGCATCGCGCCGCGCCGGTTCCATGTCGGCCGCGGCGGGGGCGGCGAGCACGACGATCGACAGCAGGATCGAGGCGATCAGCGGCACGAACCCGATCCGCACCAGCGTATTGGCAACGGCTCGCCCGTGCAGCTCGGCCACCGCGCTCGACACAACCACCAGCAGCAGGAAGGCGAAAATCCCCGCCTCGACCGCGAGCGGCCCCAGCCCGACCACCGGCCCGAGCGCCGAGATCGGCCCCAGCGTGACTTGCTTGTTGCCGAGCACGCCCGCGATACAGACCATGCCGCCGTAGAAAATCGAGAAAGCGAAGAGCGAGCGCGGGATGCCGCTGGTCGCATTTTGGGCAGGTGTTTCCATCGCGGCAACGCTAGCCGGTTTCGCCCGCGCGTCAAATCGCAACGTCGACGCTTGAGTCGCCCCCCTACCCTCCGTCACCCCGGCCCTGTGCCGGGGTCCACCGAGCAGCACGCGCCACGCTAGCTGTTCGACGCCGTGCCAAGCCGCGTGGTGGACCCCGGCACGAGGCCGGGGTGACGCGGTTGGTTCGGCGGCATCCCCCCAACCTATCAATCGGCTCTAGCCCCAAGCGCGCGGCCCTGTATGGTGCCCGCTTTCGCGCGGGGGGACCGCGTGGGCGGATTCAAACGCGAGTGGCGCAGTTCATGGGCTCTTTTTCGATCGGCATCCTCGGCATCGCCGTCATTCTCGGCCTCGCCCTCCTGCTGTCGAGCAACCGCCGCGCGATCAGGCTGCGCGTGGTCGGCGCGGCGTTCGCGCTGCAGATCGGCATCGCGGTGCTGGTGCTGAAAATCCCGGCGGGTGTCGCGGCCTTGCAATTCCTGTCGGGCGGCGTGTCGAACCTGCTCGGCTATGCGCATAACGGCGTCGATTTCCTGTTCGGCCCGCTCGCGCGACCCGAGATCGGCGGCAACAGCTTCGCGATCGCCGCGCTGCCGGTGATCATCTTCTTCGCCAGCCTGGTGTCGATCCTCTACTACCTCGGCATCATGCAGTTCATCGTGCGCTGGCTCGGTGGCGCGATCGAATGGGTGATCGGCGTGTCGAAGGTCGAGGCACTGTGCGCGGCCGCCAACATCTTCGTCGGGCAAAGCGAATCGCCGCTCGTCATCCGGCCTTATCTCGCGGGGCTCACCCCGGCGCAGCTCTTTACCGTGATGACCAGCGGCATGGCGGGCGTCGCGGGGACGATCCTCGCGGCCTATGCGTCGATGGGGATCCGCATCGAATATCTGCTCGCGGCGAGCTTCATGGCGGCGCCTGCCGGCATCCTGATGGCCAAGATCATGATGCCCGACGAGCCGGTGCCGCAGGGCGAACTCCCGCTCGGCGACCATCCTGAACAGCAGATCAAGCTGGCCGAGACCCGGATCAGCGGCGCGGGCCCTGCCGCGCTCCTTCCCGAAGGCACGCCGGGCGAGCCGATGCCGCAAGCCAGCCATGACGAGGAAAAGCCCGCCAATCTGATCATGGCGGCAGCACAAGGTGCGCAGACCGGCGTGAAGCTCGCCGTCGCGGTCGGCGCGATGGTGCTAGCGTTCGTCGCTTTGGTCGCGCTCGCCAACGGCATCCTCGGCGGGATCGGCGGCTGGTTCGGCTATCCGACGCTCAGCTTCCAGGGGCTGCTCGGCACGGTGTTCGCGCCGATCATGTTCCTGCTCAACATTCCGTGGAACGAAGCGCAGATCGCGGGGGGCCTGTTCGGGCAGAAGATCGTGCTCAACGAATTCGTCGCCTATATCAGCCTCGGCACGCAAAAGGGCCTGAGCGAGCACACCATCGCGGTGGTGACCTTTGCGTTGTGCGGTTTCGCCAATTTCTCCTCGATCGCGATCCAGATGGCGGTGACCGGGAGCCTGGCCCCGAATCAGCGCCCGATGATCGCCAAGCTCGGGTTGAAGGCGCTGGCGGCGGGGTCGTTGGCGAATTTGATGTCGGCGGCGTTGGCGGGGTTGTTGATCGGCTGACTTGTTCGTCACCCCGGCCTCGTGCCGGGGTCCACCTTGCCGCGCATTCAACGCTGAAATTTCACACACTGCTTGCTGCACGGTGGACCCCGGCACGAGGCCGGGGTGACGGTAAGGGACGGTCGGCGCTCGTCCAATTGCGGGCATGAGCCGCGTGCGGCATGGTCGCCTCGTGACACTCCTCCGGTTCCTCATCGTCGCGATGCTTGCAGGCGTGGGATCGGCGTGCTCGCCGTTAATCCCATCAACGGAGTGCAAAGGTATGTCTCATCCGCTTTCGGTGCAGTTGGCCCGACACCAGAAGAGTGGCATGCTGAGCCGTTCTGTTCGCTCGGAGCAGGAAAACTTCGCTTCTGACACCGCCACAGTCCCCGAGGACCCTACAGGTTATGTAGCGAAGGTTAGCTTTACGGGCAAAGATGGTCGGAAGCTTATCGGACTAATCGATGAGGACTGCTATGTCGGGTGGACCACGACGGACTGATCGTTATCGCTCACGCCAGAAATTGGCTTGGCTTAACAACGCACCCCCACCCCCTACCCCCGCCGCAACATCGCCTTCTTCAACCGCGCATGCGCCGAGGCCTTGATCTGGCACACCCGCGCCGCCCCGACCCCGATCACTTCGCCAATCTCCTCGAGGTTGAACTCCTCGACATAATACAGCTGAATCACCAGCGCCTCGCGCTCGGGCAAGGACGCGATCGCCGCGATCAGCGTGTCGCGTTCCTCGCCTTCGGATAATTGCGCGAACGCATCGGGCTCGTCGCTCGCGAACCACGGGCCTTCGTCGGAATAGACCTCGTCGATCGCCTCGAAGCGCATCGGCTGGGCGTTGGCGTATTCCAGCCGCAGTTTTTCGCGGCTGACCCCGATCCGCGACGCCACTTGCGCCTCATCGGGCGCACGCCCCAGTTCCGCCGCCAGCGCCGCGACGGTCTGCGCATAGACCCGCTTGCGCTGCATCGCGCCGCGCGTCAGCGTCGCCGAGCGGCGGAGCGCATCGATCATCGACCCGCGTACGCGCGTGACGAGATATTGCTCGAACGTCACTTGGCCGCGCTCCTCGAACCCGTTCGCCGCCTCGACCAACGCGACCAGCCCGATCTGGACGAGATCCTCGACCTCGACCGCCGAGGACATACTGCCATGCACATGCCACGCGATCCGCCGCACCAGTGGCAAATGCTTCCTGGCAAGCACGTTCAGATCGGGCGCAGCGGTGCGGCCATAGGTCAGCGGCATAGCTTCGGCGAAGGCGGCGAAATGGGGCTGGGCGGTCATGCGGGGAGGGCTCCAGGGGCGCCGATCACGGCGACGACTTCGACCGATTTGTCTTCCGGCACTTCGAAGAAGCTCATCACCGGCAAATCGGGCAGGCAGGTCTTGACCAGCTTGCGGATCGCGAGGCGGATCGCCGGCTGGACGACGAGCGCGAACGGCTTGGCCTCATCGACCAACGGCTGCGCTGCGTTTTGCAGCGCCTCGACGATGCGGCGGCCGAGATCGGGTTCGATCGTGTGGCGGCGCGACGGATCGTTGCGCAACGCTTGGCCGAGCAAGCCTTCGAGCTGTCCCTCCAGCGTCATGACGCGCAACGGCTCGCGCACGCCGCAGAGCTTGCCGATGATCAGCCCGCCGAGATCGGGGCGGATCGCCTCGATGATATCCTCGGCGTCGAGCGACTTCTGCGCGGCGACCGCGATCGCGGCGGCGATCCGGCGGAATTCCTTGAGCGGAATATTCTCCGCCAGTAGCCCGCGCAGCACTTGCGTCAGCGTCGTCAGCGGCAGCGGGTTGGGCGAGAGCGAGGCGACCAATTGCGGGTTACGCTCCTTGAGGCCATCGAGCAGCGCCTGGACATCGTCCGCGCCGAGCAGCTCGGCGGCATGCACGCCCAATTGATGGTTGAGGTGCGTCGCCACCACCGTACCCGGATCGACCACGAGATAGCCCGCCCCCGTCGCCGCATCGGTATCGCCAGCCGCGATCCACACCGCGTCGAGCCCGAAGGTCGGGTCCTTGGCGCGCTTGCCCATCAACCCGCCGACCGCTTGGCCGGTATCGAGCGCAAGCATCTCATCAGGCGAAACGCTATCCTCACCGACGACCACGCCGCCAACCAGGATGCGATAGGCATAAGGCGGCAAATTGATATCGTCGCGCACGCGCACTTGCGGGATGACGAAGCCCATGTCCTTCGACAATTGCCGCCGCACGCCCGTGATCCGCCCCATCAGCGGCGCACCGCGACGCTCGTCGACCAGCGGCACCAGGCCGTACCCGATGTCGAGGTTCACCTGCATCGTGTCGGTGACTTCGTCCCAGCCGATCTTCGAATAATCGATCGCTTCGGCCGGGACCGTGACGACCGGGGGTGGGCGGAGTGCCGCCTGCCGCATCCGCCACGCCGCGAACCCGGCCAAAGCGGCAGCGGGCAGGATCACCAGATGCGGCATCCCCGGCATCACGCCGAGCAGCGCCAGAATGATCGCGACCGGCGTCCACGTCCGCGCCGAGCCGAACTGGCTGCCGATCTGGCCTGCCAGATCCATGCTCGAGGTAACGCGCGTCACGATTGCGGCGGCGGCGATCGACAGCATCAGCGACGGGATCTGCGCAACGAGCGCATCGCCGATTGCGAGCAGCACATAATTGTGCGCGGCACCGGCAATCGTCATGCCGTGGCTGACGGGGCCAAGGATCAGCCCTCCGACGATATTGGCGAACAGGATCAGCAGGCCCGCGACGGCATCGCCCTTCACGAACTTCGACGAACCGTCCATCGACCCGTAGAAATCGGCCTCGGTCGCCACTTCGATGCGGCGTGCCTTGGCTTCCTCAGGGGTGATCAGCCCGGCGTTGAGATCGGCGTCGATCGCCATCTGCTTGCCCGGCAGCGCGTCGAGCGTAAATCTCGCGGAAACTTCGGACACGCGCCCCGCGCCCTTGGTCACCACGATCATGTTGATGATGACGAGGATCGCGAAGACGAACAGGCCAACGACATAATCGCCGCCGATCAGAAAGGTGCCGAACGCCTCGATCACATGGCCCGCAGCACCCTCGCCCTCATGCCCATGCACCAGCACGACGCGCGTCGAGGCGACGTTGAGCGAGAGGCGAAACAGCGTCGCGAACAGCAGCACCGTCGGGAAAGCGGAGAAATCGAGCGGCTTCTGCGCATTCAGGCTGACCATCAGCACGGCGAGGCTGATCGTGATGTTCATGATGAAGAACACGTCGAGCATCGCCGCCGGGATCGGCACGACCATCAACACGACCAGCAGCAGGATCGCCACCGGCAAGGCGGCGGAGCGCAGTAGCGGCAACACGCCGCCAGCCTTTGCGGAATTCAAAGCAATCGCCACGCGTTACGCTCCCAGGCTCGCCAGCATCATGTACGCCAGCCGCGCCGTGTTCGGTGTCGGCCGCAGCAAGCTTGCCGTCTCGACCCGGTTCGCCTGGCCGACGGTGCCACTCAGCCGTTCGAGCGTCGTCTGCGCCCACACCGCCGCATCGGAGGTCGAACCCTCATTATTGCCAGGAATGACGTCGGCGCCCCATTGCCCCAGCCGCGTCGTCATCAGCGCAGGCGTCATCGCCGGCATGCTCGCGCCGCCGACGCTCCGTTCGAGCTTGGCCCCGAAGCGGCTGTAGATTTCGGAAAGCGAGCGCGCGTCGCCGCTGGCATCGTAAAAGACATTGCGATTGGCGTGCGCCGCCGCCGGGAACATCGCCGCGCCCGATCGATCGGGCGACGCCTGCATCGCCGTCAGGAAAGACCGCGCACCGCCCAGCCCGAGGAAGTGCGCCATGTAGAGATCGGTGCCGGTCGCGGTCCGCCCGGTCGCGGTTTCCAGCGCAGCCTTATTGTCGCTGGCATGTTCGGCCGCCATCAGCGACGCGGCGTTGGGGTCCTTGCGCAGATCGAGGATCGCCTTGCGCATCGCCGGATCGGCGACCGTCGCGCGGCCGCTGGCGGTGGTCGAGATCGCGTTCGCCGCCCAGCCAAGGCCGTGCTCCGTCCCATGCGCCTTGACCACGCGCAACCAGCTCTGGTCGATGAACTGGTACAGCCCACTCGCGCTCGATGTGCCGGCCCGCGCATCGGCGCGTAAGCCACTCTCGAGCTTGGCCTGGCCGAGCAGATAGTTGAAGTCGATCCCAGTCTTCTGACTGGCATTGGCGATCGCGTTGCGCACCGCACCGCCGCCAAGGCTCTTCGCCTCGTTGACCGCCCCGTTCAGGATCGTGAGTGGATTGAAAGGCATCGGTCCCCAGCTGAATCGCCTGTGTTCAGGGCAACATCAGCAAGAGCCGTGCCATTTTTGTGAGGCGCGGTGCCGGCACCGCTGTGAGACGCGCCCTTCCGCGCGCCTCACCACATCACGCGTACGCGGCCATCCCCATGCCGGGACGATACACCGCGCCCGGTGCGCTACCCACCGCCACCCCGGCAGAACCGGTCAAGGTTTGCAGGCGGCGGCGAACATTTGCCGCCATCAGGTTGACGTAGATCCGGCATGTCTCGTTCAGCCGCTGTGCTTCCTCGGCCAGCCCGCGCAGCTCATCGCCCGCGGGCGCAGTGCCGAACGCCGCCACCGCCTCGATCGCGGCGAGCTTTTCCTGCGTTGCCGCTTCCAGCCCGACGACATCATTGACCTTCAGCGCGGCGATCTCCGCGTGAAGGGCTTCGATCACGCCGATCAGCGCATCACGCCGGGTGCCCGCAAAGGTCATTTCGTGGGGCTCCAATAGAGTTTCAGCGCGAGCATGCGGTCGGCGATCGTCTCGGGCGTGATCGGATAGGTACCGTTGCGCACCGCGCGTTTCACTGCCTCGACCCGCTTTTCATCGACTGGTGCTGCCTTGCCGAAATCGAACGCCAGCGCCGAGAGCTCGAGTTGCTTGGCCGCCGTCTCGGTCGGCCGGGCCGCAGCGTTCGCGGTTTGCGACGTTGGTGCAACGGGCACGACCAGCCGGTCTTGCGGTAACACGGCCTTGGCTCCGATCGACTCTATCATGGCTGCACCTTTTGGGTTTCGCTGACAGAGATAGAAACGACCGAGATCGACGGACCTTAAGAAATACTTCCAAAGATTATTCGGTCCAACCCGGCAACGTCGCGCGGCCCCCGGCGATCGCGACCGCCTGGACCGGCGCGCGGGTCTGGTCGACCTTCACCAGGAAACGCCCGCCCACGACCGCGTCCCCCGCCGCCACGCCTTCGCGCGTGATTGAAAAGCCGGGCGACCCCGCGCTGATCGTCACCGGATCGCCGCGCTTGATGACATAGACCGGGCGGATCGGCTGCGGCGCCATGGTCGGCTCGATCACCAGCGGTGCCGCCGCTTTCGGCGCGACCGCGGGCATGCGCATCGGCACGAACAGCCGCCATTCGGGCCCGGTGCAGGTCACCACAACGGCATCGTGCGCGTCGGAACGCCACCCCATCGACACCATCGGGCAGGAAGCGAGCTTCAAGCGAGTATCGACCGGCGTGCGCGCGCCACCGTCGTCACCAATGCCGTGCCCGGCAAAGGCGGCAACGGCGCGGTCGATCGCGACAGTGTCCTGAAACGTCGACGCGGCGGCGAGCGGGGTCGCGCCAAAGGCGAAAAAGGGGACGATCGAAAGAAGAGCGAAGCTACGCGACATGGCTTTATCCCTGGATGAAGCGGCAAAATTGGGGTGCCGGGCGGCGGATCATTGCCGCCCGCTGGCGTTCGGCACGGCAAAACCGGTCGTGACGGTGACGGCGCGACGACCAGGCCGGGCGGCAGAAAGCGTGATGCGGTCGGCGGGCACGGCGTGCGCCAGGATCAACGCGGTGGCGACGGCACGCGCGCGGTCGGCGGCGAGCACCGCGCCGCTGCCCGTCACCGGGTCGACGTCGCTTGGGCTTCCATCGACCGCGCCCGCCACGCGCAGGATCACGCGGCCATCGCGCGTCGAGTCCCGCGCCCAGCCGATCAGCGCGTCGGGCGCTTGCGGCAAATCCGCCGATCCGGTGGCGAAACCGCCGATCGATCCAGCGGACACCGCCATCGGCTCCGCGGCGGGCGCCGCCGTCTGAACCCCGAATCCCTCACGAATCCCCTTGGCCAGCGCGCGCTGGTCGAGCTGCTGGCTCGCCTGCAAAAACACGAAGAAGCCGACCAGCAGCAGCGCGAGATCGGCGAGCGTCATCAGCCACACCGGGCGCGCGGGCGCGGCATCGGGAAGCTCCAGATCAAGCGCGAAATTGCTCATGCGACCTCCGCCAGATGCGCACCACGCGGCTGTTCGCGCGTGGCGAGCGCGATCAACGGCGCATCGAGCCGCAAGCGCTCGACCGCCTCGTCGCGCGCGTGGCGACGCAAGCGCGCGGCGATCGGCGCGAGCCCGAGATTGGCGAGCAACGCGCCATATAAGGTGGCGAGCAGTGCGACCGCCATCGCCGCACCGATCGCGGCAGGATCCTGCATTTTCACAAACATCCCGACCAGGCCGATCAGCGTACCGACCATGCCCATGGCCGGCGCGGTGTCGGCGGCGGCGCTCCAGAATTCGCATACGGCAACGGCCCGTTCGTTGCGCGCGCGGTGACGCTGGCGCAACAGCTCGGCGACCTCATCGGGGGTCGCGCCATCGACGATCGCGGCGACCGCTGCGGCCATGTCGGGATCGGCAATCACCGATTTATCGAGCGCCATGACCCCGTGCCGCCGCGCGATCCGTCCGAACGCGCCGATCTGTTCGAGCAGCGGGTCGGCCTCGAACGCCCGCGCGAACAGCGTGCCGAGCGCACCGAGCGCGCGGATCACGTCGCGCAGCGGCGTCCGCAGGATCGCTGCGGCCAGCGTCCCGCCGCCGACGATGGCGAAGGCGATGGGATCGAGAAAGGGGGCGAGCAAGGCTGTCATCGCGCGAACGCTCTGCAAGGGCCGGGCCAGTTCCGACCATCACCGTCACCCCGGCCTTGTGCCGGGGTCCACCTAGCCGCGTGCGCGTCCCGTATTGCCGCCCGCTGCACGCGCCGCGTGGTGGACCCCGGCACAAGGCCGGGGTGACGGAAAGAGCGGCAACCCGCTTGCCGCCAACCGGCAAGACCTTGCCGCTTTACCGCCTCAACACCCCCCTCCCCGGCCTCAGGCGCATTTGGCACGGCCTTTGCTGATACCCCATCGCGCAATAGGGCGTGAGGAGATGGGCGATGCCCAGCAACGGTCTTTCCGGGGGTCTTTTCGGGGTACATGGTGCGGCACTCGAAGTGCGCTCGCAGCGCATGGGCGTGCTCGCCTCCAATATCGCCAACGCCTCCACCCCGGGGTTCAAGGCGCAGGACGTGGATTTCAAGAAGGCGCTCGCCTCGCTCGAGAATGCGGCGAGCACCGGCGGCAACGCCAGCATCGCGGGCGCGCTGCAATATCGCGTGCCCTCGCAGCCTTCGCTCGACGGCAATACCGTCGAACTATCGACCGAACAGACCGCCTTCGCCGAAAACGCGGTCGCCTATCAGACGACGCTGTCCTTTCTCAACGGGCGCATCGGTCAGATCACCCGCGCGCTGAAGGGCGAATAAGCATGGCTGACCAACCCCTCACCATTTTCCAGGTCGCCGGGCGCGCGATGTCGGCGCAGCTCGTGCGGATGAACACGACCGCCTCCAACCTCGCCAACGCAGGGTCGGTCACGTCGAGCGCGGACACCGCGTATCGCACGATCAAGCCCATCTTCCGCACCGAATATGACAAGGTCTCCGGCCTCGCCACCGTCAATGTCGAAAGCATCGTCACCGCAGGCGAAGCGCCCGCGAAGCGTTACGACCCATCGCACCCGATGGCCGACAAAGACGGCAATGTGTGGGAATCGGCGGTCGATGAAACGCGCGAGCTGGTCGACATGATGGAGACCGCGCGCAACTACCAGAACAATGTCGAGGTCATGCAGACCGCCAAGTCGCTGATCCTCGATACCCTCAAGATGGGACGCTAAATCATGGCCTCCACGTTCGATACCACGCTGACCAACCTCGGCATCAACCGCTCGACCAGCAGCACGGCCGCCACGGCGACCGCAAAATCCTCGTCGCTCGGCACGTCCGATTTCCTCAAGCTGCTCACCGCGCAGTTGCAGAATCAGGACCCCTTCTCGCCGACCGACAACAGCCAGATGGTCGCGCAACTCGCCCAGATCACCAGCACGTCGGGCATCGCCGATATGGGTGCCACGTTGAAGGAGATACAAACCAAGCTCGGCGCGACCAGTACGTCCGACGCGCTGGCCTATGTCGGCAAGACGATCCTGACCGAGGGCGCCACCGCCTACGGTCGCACCAGCGGTGGCCTGGCCGGCGCGGTCGAGCTCGACGGCGACGCGAGCGACGTGTCGGTGTCGATCCGCGACGCGAACGGCCAAGTGCTCAACACGCTGCAACTCGGCGCGCAGAAGGCCGGGACCGTCTCCTACGATTGGGACGGCAAGACCGCCGATGGGGCCGCGGCCGGAAGCGGCCCGTTCACCGTCGCGGTCTCCGCCGCCAACGCCGGGGCCAAGGTCACCAGCCGCGGGCTCGTCTGGGCGCCCGTCGCCGCCGTCTCGGTGCCGGCGAGCGGCAGCCCCACTCTCACCGTGCCGGGTCTCGGCACCGTTGCCGTCAGCGCCGTCCGCCAGGTCGGCTGAACCCGTTTTATCCGAATTCGATAAGGAGCAAATCCCATGTCCTTCTACACATCCTTGAGCGGCCTCCAGGCGGCCCAGACCGAGCTTTCGACCGTCTCGCACAACCTTGCCAACGTTTCGACCAACGGCTTCAAGAAAAGCCGCACCGATTTCGCCGACGTGATCGCCTCCAGCATCGCGACCGATCCGACCAAGCTGGTCGGATCTGGCACGGTGGTGAAGGGCAACCGCCAGCAATTCACCGAGGGCAATCTCAAGACCACCGGTTCGGCGCTCGATCTCACGGTCAGTGGCGACGGTTTCTTCGCGGTCAAGACCGCCGGGCTCAACGCCACCACGGCATACACCCGCAACGGCGCGTTCCAGGTCGATCCCGCGACCAAGAATATCGTCGATGCGCAAGGCTCGGCACTGCTCGGCTATCCGGTCGACGCCAAGGGCAATGCCACGGCATCGGGCGCGGACGGCCTGGTACCGCTCAATCTGCCCGAAACCAGCGGCACGCCGGCGGCCACCGCCAATGTCGCGCTGAAGGTCAATCTTTACGCCGCCGCCTCGACCCCGGCGCCCGCGTTCGATCCCACCAACGCGTCGAGCTACAACAGTTCGACCACAACGACGATCTACGATTCGTCGGGCAAGGCGAGCACGCTCACCAATTACTATGTCCATACCGGCGCGAACGCCTGGAACGTCCACAGTTATGTCGGCGACCAGGCGCTGAGCGTCGGCGGGTCGAGCGCGGGCACGCCCGTCACCTTTGACGCGAGCGGCAACATCACCGCGCCAGCCGGGCCGGTCAGCTATGACGCGTTCACCCCGACGACGGGCGGCGTAGCGCAGACGCTCGCGTTCAGCCTCACCGGATCGACGCAGAAATCGAGCGCGTTCTCGGTCGATGCCCGCACCACCGACGGCGCTTCGGTCGGCGAATTAGCCGGCGTTTCGGTCAATGCCCAGGGCATCGTCGCCGCCAATTATTCGAACGGCGACACGGTCAATCTCGGCAAGGTCGCGCTCGCCAATTTCGCCAACCCGACGGGCCTGCGCCAAACCGGCAACAGCTATTGGTCGGCCAGCGGCATTTCGGGCCAGGCGGCACTCGGTGCGGCCAATGAGAATGGCTACGGCTCGCTGCTGTCGGGTACGCTCGAGGGATCGAACGTCGACATCACCGAGGAGCTGGTCAGCCTGATCGCGGCACAGCGCAATTTCCAGGCGAATGCCAAGGCGCTCGATACCGCGAGCCAGATTTCGCAGACGATCTTCCAGATCCAGGGTTGAGCGGGAGCTAATCGGAGCAGCACATGGACAAATTGGTCTATACCGCGGCCTCGGGCCTCAAGGCGCATCTCGCGTCGCAGGCTGCGATCGCCAACAATATGGCGAACGTATCGACGATCGGCTTTCGCGCCGACCGCGTGGTGTTCGACCGGCTATCGCTGCAAGGCTCCGCTTTCGACACGCGCACGCCGGCTTCGGCCGAAGTCGCCGATGCCGATCGCAAACCCGGCACGATGCAGCAGACCGGGCGTGCGCTCGATATCGCGATCCCCGGCGAAAGCTGGCTCGCGGTACAATCGACCGATGGGACCGAGGCGTATACCCGCCGCGGCGATCTCCAGATCGCCCCGTCGGGCGTGCTGCAAACGGGCGATGGCTTCCCCGTGATCGGGTCGGGGGGCCCGATCACGCTGCCGCCGGTGCAAAGCATCTCGATCTCCAACGACGGCAAGATCTCGATCGTCCCGGTCGGCGGCGACGCACGCAACCCGCAAGTCATCGACACGCTCAAACTGTCGAGCCCGAAGGGCAGCGAGACGGTCAAGGGCACCGATAACCTGCTGCATGTGAAGGGTGGCGGCGTGCTGCCGGCCGATCTCGACGCGAAGATCGAAACGGGCATGCTCGAGGGATCGAACGTCAACATGACGCAAGCGCTGGTCGACATGATCGAGAATCAGCGCGCCTATGAGGTCCAGGCCAACCTTATGAAATCGGTCAAGGAATTGGATGAAAGCAGCGCGTCTCTGATGCGCCTGCCGGCTTGAGAGGAATAGACCATGGGTAGTGCAGCCATGCATATCGCGCGGACCGGGCTTGATGCCCAGGACATGCGCATGCGCGTCATCTCGAACAACCTCGCCAACGTGAACACGACCGCGTACAAAAAGGATCGCGCAGCATTCGAGACGCTGGCGTACCAGACGGTGACCGCGCCCGGCGCGCCGAGCACGGCGGAATCCAATTATGCCACGGGGCTCAACCTCGGCACCGGCGTGAAGATTCAGGGTACAGCCCGGATCGATACGCAGGGCTCGTTCCAGCAGACCAACAACAGCCTCGATCTCGCGCTCGACGGCGACGGCTATTTTCAGGTGCAAATGCCCGGCGGCACGCTCGGCTATACCCGCGCCGGCAATTTCTCGCGCTCGCCCGAAGGCCTGTTGATCACATCCGAAGGCTATCAGGTCCAGCCGGGCATTACGGTGCCAGAGGGCGCGACCGCGATCACGATCGGCACCGACGGCACCGTCTCGGCGACGATCCCGGGGCAAAGCGCCTCGACCGAGCTCGGCCAGATCCAGATTGCGGGCTTCCCCAATTCTGCCGGGCTGCTGAGTAAAGGCGACAACTATCTGGTCGAAACATCGGCTAGCGGCGCCGCCAACCTCGGCATCGCCGGGCAGGACGGGCGCGGCAACATCCGCCAGGGGCAGCTCGAAGGCTCAAACGTCAACGTCGTCGAGGAGCTCGTCGACATGATCGAGACGCAGCGCGCCTATGAGGTCAATTCCAAGATGATCTCGGCGACCAACGAAATGCTACAATATGTTAACCAACATTTCGGTAGCTAGTGGCATGAAGTCCTTCGCTCTTCTCGCCACGGCCTGCGCCGCTTGCCTCGTCACCGTCGTGGTCGCAACCGACCCGGCGGATGCGAGCATTTTCGGCAAGAAGAAGCCGCCCGTCGATTTCTCGGCGGCGCTGCCCCCGCCCCCACCGCCGCCACCGCCGGTGTCGACCGGCTCGATCTTCCAGGTGTCCGATGGCTATGCCGCTTTGTACGAAGGCACGCGCGCGCGCCGCGTCGGCGATCCGCTGACGATCGTGCTGGTTGAACGCACCGCCGCCTCCAAATCCGCCAGCTCGAAGCTCGATTCGGGCGGCGGCCTCAGCATCACGCCGCCGACCACCGGCAGCCTTGCGCTGTTCCAGGGGACCGATGCGAGCATCAGCAGCAAGCGCAATTTCGGCGGCACGGGTGCCACCGACCAATCGAACACGCTGTCGGGCGAAGTCAGCGTCACGGTTAGCCAGGTCCTGCCGAACGGCACGATGCTGATCCAGGGGCAGAAGCGCGTTACGCTCAACCGCGGCGACGAATTCGTCCAGATCAAGGGCCTGATCCGCGTCGCCGATATCGACGCCGACAACCGCGTCCTGTCGACCCGCGTCGCCGATGCGCAGATCGCCTATACCGGCAAGGGCGACGTCGCCCGCGCCAGCCGCCAGGGCTGGCTCGGCCGGTTTTTCTCCGTGGTGAGTCCGTTCTGATGCGCAACCTGATCGCCCGCCTGTCCCCCTTCCCCGTTCGTGCTGAGCTTGTCGAAGCACAGCGTGCAACAGGCGAGCGCGTGGGTGTGGCACAGGCCCTTCGACAAGCTCAGGGCGAACGGGTGTGGGGTATGCGTTTTCTCATTGCACTCGTGGCACTGAGTGCTGCAGCCCTTGCCGCCCCCGCCTCCGCCGACCGGATCAAGGATCTCGGCGGCTTTCAGGGCATCCGCAGCAACCAGCTGACCGGCTACGGCATCGTCGTCGGCCTGCCCGGCACCGGCGACGACAATCTCGAATACACGATCCAGTCGATGAAGGCGGTCGCCTCGCGCTTCGGGCTGCAATTGCCCGCGAACGTCAATCCCGGCCTCAAGAATGCCGCCGTCGTCATCATCACCGCCGATTTGCCGCCCTTCGCCAAGCCGGGGCAGAAGCTCGACATCACCGTCGCCTCGATGGGTAAGGCGAAGTCGCTGCGCGGCGGCGCGCTGATCCTGACGCCGCTGCTCGGCGCCGACGGCCAGATCTATGCGATGGCGCAAGGCAATCTCGCGGTCGGCGGCCTCGGTGCCGAGGGCAAGGACGGGTCGCAGATCGTCGTCAACATCCCCTCCGCCGGGCGCATCCCCGAAGGCGCGACAGTCGAACGCGCGGTGCAGACCGGGTTCGAAAGCACGCCCTTCCTCACCTACAACCTCGCGCGTGCCGATTTCACGACCGCGCAGAATGTCGCCACCGCGATCAATTCGCGGCTCGGTGCCGGGACCGCACAAGCGACCGACGCCATCTCGGTCGCGATCCGCGCGCCGGTCGGCGGCGATGTCCGCGCGACGTTGATGAGCGAGATCGAGAATCTCGACATCGTTTCCGCTGAACCCTCGGCCCGCGTTATCGTCAACGCGCGCACCGGCACCGTCGTGATCAATTCGAGCGTCCGCGTCGGCACCGCTGCGATCACGCACGGCAAGCTAACCGTCCGCATCGACGAATCCGAGCGCGTCAGCCAGCCCGCCCCCTTCAGCCAGGGCCAGACCACCAAGGAACAGAAATCCGCGGTCGGTGTGGATGAGGAGAAGCACCCGATCTTCCTGATCGAGCCGGGTCCGCGCCTGTCGGACGTGGTGAAAGCCATCAACGCGATCGGCGCATCACCGGCCGATCTGGTCGCGATCCTTGAAGCCTTGAAAGAGGCTGGCGCGCTGAAAGCGGAGTTGATCATCCTGTGAGCGACGTTCCAGCCCTTTCGCCCGTCCAGGGACCCACGACGGGTATCAACCTCGACACGAGCCGCTTGCAGAACCGCGCCAATCTGGAAGCGGCGGGCAAGAAGTTCGAGGCGGTGTTCACCGGCATGATGGTTAAGGCGATGCGCTCGACGCATCTCGCCGAGGATGATCTGTTCGGATCGAAGGGCCTCGATACCTTCAAGGAAATGCAGGACACGCAATTCGCGACCGGGATGGCGGATCACGCCCCGCTCGGCATCGGCAAGGCGATGACCGAATTCCTCGCACGCTCGCAAAGCGGCCTACAGGCCGAGCCGCCGCCCACTGACGGCACGCCGTCATGAGCGACCTTCTCGGCATCGGCGCGAGCGGGGTCCGCGCGTACCAAAGCGCGCTTACCACCGTATCCGAAAACATCGCCAATGCGGCCACGCCGGGCTACGCCAAGCGCACCGCAGACGTGCGCGAAGTTGCGCCCGCGCTCGGCATCCATTCGGGTGGCGGAATCCAGACTGGCCAGGGCGTCACCGTCGCGGGCGTCACACGCTCGGCCGATGCCCTGCGCGCGGCCGATGTCCGCACATCCAGCGCCGATCTCGCGCGCAGCGAAACCGGCATCGCCTGGCTCGACCGGATCGAGACCGCGCTGACCGGCAACCAATTGGGTGACCGACTGACCGGTTTCTTCAACGCCGCCAAGAACGTCGCCGCCGATCCCAGCGCGACCGTCCCGCGCAGCGCCTTGCTCGAACAGGCGAGCGCGGTCGCAGGCAGCTTCACCGCGACCGGCAAGGCGCTCGATGCGCTCGACGACAATCTCGATGCGACCGCTGGAAGCGCTGTCACGACGCTCAACAGCCTCGGCCTCGCGCTCGCCAAGGTCAACGACGGGATCGGCCGTGCGCAGCCCGGCTCGAACGGCGCGGCGCAGCTTGCCGACCAACGCGACGCGATCCTCGACCAGATCAGTGCGATCAGCGACGTTTCGGTCAGCACCGATGCCGCCGGGCGCGCGACGGTCAAGCTCGGCAACGCTGGTGGCCCGGTTCTCGTCACCGGCAACACCACTGGCACCGTTACCTTCGCGCGCGGCAGCGACGGCACGGTGGCGTTCGCCTTGCAAACGCCGCTCGGCGTCTCGACGGTCACGCCCGGCGGCGGCGCGCTGGCGGGTGTCATCGACGGCGCGGCGCGGATCGCCGATGCGCGCGTTTCGCTCGAGACGATCGCCACCGCTTTCACCGACGGCGTCAACGCGGTGCAGGCGCAGGGGCGCGATCTCGACGGCAATCCCGGCGCGGCGCTCTTCACGCGTGGGTCCAGCCCGACCGATATCACCCTTAGCCTGACCGATCCGCGCGGCATCGCCGCGGCAGCCGTCGGCGGCGGCCCGCGCGACGCCAGCAACCTCAAGAATTTTGATACGCTGCGCAGCAGCGGCGCGTTCGAGGCGAAAACCACGGCGCTCATCTCCGGGAACGCCGCAACGCTCAACGGGCGCAAGCAAATCGCCGAGGCGCAAAGCGCGATCCGCGACAATGCCGTGGCCGCGCGCGATGCCGTCTCGGGTGTCAATCTCGACAGCGAAGCGGTCGATCTGCTGCGCTTCCAGCAAGCCTATTCGGCGTCGAGCCGCGTGATTCAAGTCGCGCGCGACACGCTCCAGTCGATCCTCGACATCCGCTAGGGATAGCTCATGCAAATCGGCACCAACCAATTCTACAACAAGAATGCGACGCAGCTCGGCAAGCTGGCGACGCAGGCGGACACGATCAACACGCAAATCGCGACGGGCAAGAAGATTTCCGCGCCGTCGCAGGACGTCGTCGCGTACAACCGCCTGAGCGCAATCAAACAGACCAATGCCGACAGCAAAGCCTATGCGAGCAATGTCAGCCTCGCCCAGTCGCTGCTCCAGCAATCCGACACGACGCTGACGTCGATCGGCAACCAACTCCAGCGCGCCGCCGAACTAACGACGCAAGCCGCCAACGGCACGTTAAACGACGCCAACCGCAAGACGATCGCGATCGAACTGCAAAGCATCCGCGATGATCTTGTCAGTCTGGCGGGCACGACCGATGCGCGCGGCCAGCCACTGTTCGGCACGGCGAGCGGCGGCCCGGCAGTGGTTCAGGCGGTCGACGGCACGGTCAGCTTCGGCGGGACGGGCGAAATTTCGGCGATCCCTGTCGCCGATGGTACCGATATTCAGGCAACCGACAGTGCGCAGCGCGTGTTCGGCAATTTGCCCGGCGGCGGCGGTACGACCGACGTCTTTGCGGTGCTGTCCAGCCTGATCTCCGCACTCAATGCGGGCGGCAATGTCTCCGCCGCCACGGGCGCTGCCGCAGATGGCCTGAAAGCGGCGCTCACGCAGGTCAGCAACGTGCAAGGCTCGGTCGGCGCACGCGCCGCGCGGCTCGATATCGTCGCGTCCCAAGCAACCGATGCTGCCGCCGCGCGCGAAACCGATCGCGTCGGGTTGGAAGACACCGACATCTCGACCGCGATCACCGAATTGCAGAAGACGATGACGGTGCTGCAGGCGACCCAGGCGAGCTTCACCAAGCTCGGACAATTGTCGCTGTTCGATTACTTGCGCTGATTAGGGTGCCGATCGCGCGGGTTGCGCCTCGGCCAGGATCACCGCGAACAACCCCTCGGGGTCGGTCCATTCGCCAACCGGCGTCCACCCGCCCGCGCGCAGCAGGATCCGCGCATCGCGCGGCGCGTATTTATGGCTGTTCTCGGTGTGGATTGTCTCGCCCGGCAGCATCGCGAAGGGACGACCTTCGATTGTGAAGGCAACCTCCGCCATCGCCTCCAAATGCATCTCGATCCGCGCGCGATCATCGTTCCAGATCGCGCGGTGGCGGAACTTGTCGATGGGAAGCGTCCCGTCGAGCTCGCGGTTGATGCGCTCGAGCAAATTGAGGTTGAACGCCGCGGTCACGCGCTGCGCATCGTCATACGCCGCCTCGAGCATTAGCGGATCCTTGATCCGGTCCATCCCGATGACAAGCATCGCGCCGTCACCGAGCGACGCCTTCATCGCGCGCAGCAGATCGACCGAGGCATGCGGGATCATGTTGCCGATCGTCGACCCCGGAAAGAAACCGAGCTTCGGCGTGGTGGCAATCTGCGCCGGGAAAGCGATCGGCTTCATAAAATCGGCTTCGACCGGCAGCACCGTCAGCCCCGGAAACGCGTCCGACAGCACGGCGGACGATTCGCGCAAGAAATCGCCCGAGATGTCGATCGGCACATAGGCCGCCGGATCGACCGCCTCCAGCAGGATCGGCGTCTTGGTCGAGGACCCCGAGCCGAACTCCACCACCGCACGCCCCGCGCCTGCGATCTCCGCGATCTCAGGACAGCAATCACGCAGGATCGCGGTCTCGGTCCGCGTCGGATAATATTCGGGCAGATCGGTGATCGCCTCGAACAATTCCGACCCACGCCGGTCATAGAACCACCGCGCCGGGATCGCGCGCGGCCGCGCCTCGAACCCGCGCAGCACGTCACGGCGAAACGCCGGGTCGGCCAGCGACGCCTGACCGTCCTCGATTTCCTGCTTGAGCATTACAGATCCTTGGCGAGCCGCACGCCGGTGAATTGCCAGCGCTGATGGGGATAAAAGAAATTGCGATAACTGGCGCGCACATGCCCGCGCGGCGTGGCGCACGATCCGCCGCGCAGCACGCACTGCCCGCTCATGAACTTGCCATTATACTCGCCGACCGCGCCTTCGGCCGCCTTGAAGCCGGGATAGGGGCGGTACGCACTGCCGGTCCATTCCCACACATCGCCGAAGAAGGCCGGGCCGTCGGTCGACGGGCGCGGCTCGACCGGCCCAGCGCGGTCGAGTTGGTTGCCCCCCGCCGGATCATACGGTGCAGCGGCGGCTTCCCATTCTGCCTCGGTCGGCAAGCGCGCGCGCGCCCAACTCGCATAAGCGTCGGCCTCGTAAAAACTGACGTGTGTAACCGGGGCCGCCGGATCGATCGCGCGGCGGCCATCAAGCCCGAAGCGCGTCCACCCGCTCTCGCCCCGCTCCCAATAGAGCGGCGCGGAAATCCGCTCGGCGCGCACCCAGGCCCAGCCATCGGACAGCCAGTGCCGCGCATCCTGATAGCCGCCATCGGCGATGAAATCGGCCCATTCGCCATTGGTGACGGTACGGGTCGCCAGCGCATGCGGGCTGAGCAGCGTCGCATGACGCGGCCCCTCGCAATCGAACGCGAAATCGTCGCCCTCATGCCCGATCTCGGTCACCGCGGCAGCACCTTCGATCCAACCGAGCGGCCCCGGCATTTCCACCGGCACTTTCCGCGCCGCGGGCCAGACCGCCGGCTCGACCGGGTTTTGCGCCATCAAATGCAGCACATCGGTAATCAGCAATTCCTGGTGCTGCTCCTCATGATGGCAGCCAAGCGCCACCAGATCGCGCGCGGCCTCCGGCAAATCGGGCAGTACCGCCATCACTGCCGCGTCGACATGCGCGCGATACGCGATGATTTCGTCGAGCGCCGGGCGCGTCACCATCCCGCGCCGCCCGCGCGCGTGGCGCTGGCCCTCCGCCTCGTAATAGCTGTTGAACAGGAACGGGAAACGATCATCGTACAGCGTGTAGCCGCTCACGAAATCGCGCAGCACGAAGGTTTCGAGGAACCAGGTCGTATGCGCCAGATGCCATTTGGCGGGCGACGCATCGTCCATCGACTGCACGCTCGCATCAGCATCCGACAGCGGCGCGACCAACGCGACCGAAAGCCCGCGCACCGCTTGAAAGCGCGCAGTTAAATCTGTGGGATCGGTTTTGGGGGCAGTCCGCGTTTGCATCGTTCGTCCCCGTTTTGCGCCACACACCGGCGTCGCCGGATCGGCATCACACGCTCAACGCGTGGCACCCGGCTTCCACAAAACGTCGCCACCGGCATTTTGGTTCACCGCACGCGCGGCGACAAACAGATAATCCGACAGGCGATTGAGATAGGCGAGCGCCAGCGGGTTGAGCGGCACGACCCGCGCCGCCGCGACCGCCGCCCGCTCGGCCCGCCGCACCGTCGCGCGTGCGATATGCAATGCCGCCGCTGCCGGAGTCCCGCCGGGCAGAATGAAACTGGTTAGCGGCGACAATTCGCCATTCATCCGGTCGATTTCGGCCTCTAACCGATCGACTTGCGATGCGACGATCCGCAGCGTCATTTCCGAAGGCGCAAAATCCTTGCCCTCTTCGTCCTTGGCAGGCGTCGCCAGATCGGCACCGAGATCGAACAGATCGTTCTGAATCCGCTCGAGCAGAAAAGCGAGCCAGGTGAGCGCGACACCGTCGCTGCGCAGCGCCACTACCCCCGCGCCGAGTGCGCTATTGGCTTCGTCGACATCGCCGATCGCGGCCATCCGCGCGTCGTCCTTCGCCACGCGCGATCCATCGACGAGGCCAGTCGTGCCGTCATCGCCGGTGCGGGTATAGATGCGGTTGAGCTTTACCATCGATCAGCGCCGACTTGGGTCGATCAGGTCCTGTTCGACATGAACAGGATCAGCACGACGATGAAAATCGCCACCGCCTGCAACATCACGCGATATTGCATCAGCTTGTTCGATTTGGTCGCCGAAGCAAGCAAACCCTCGCCGTTGGTGGCCCCTTCCCGCACATCCTGGCTTGCGCCAAGCAGGAAAACGATGAGGCCGCGCACCAGCACGACGACGACCGCGATCATCGACGCGATCAGGAGGATGGTCAGGAAAGTGCTCATGACACCTATTTAGGCATTCGCGCGGGCAAAGCCAATGGGTAGCACCCCGCTGCGCAGTTGATCCGCAAGCGCAAGACCCTCGCCACCGCGCAACCGCACGCTTTCGAGCGTCGGCGCACCATGTCGCTTGGCCAGCCGCTGCCCGTCGGCACCGGTCAACAGGGCGTGGTGCCGGTAGAGGGGAGTCGGCAAATCGAGCAGCGCCTGCAGTAAGCGGTGGATGTGCGTCGCCGAAAACAGGTCGACCCCGCGCACGACATGCGTGACCCCTTGCGCCGCATCGTCGACTGTCACCGCGAGATGATAGCTGGCCGGGGCGTCCTTCCGCGCGAGCACGACATCGCCAAGCGCGAGCGGATCAGCGAGCACGTCGCCTGCGATTTCGTCGTGCCAGAGGAGCGCATCCGGCCACTCCAAATCCGTCACCCCGGCCTTGTGCCGGGGTCCACCGTGCAAAACCGGCTGCGGTGCATGGGGATAGGTGGACCCCGGCACAGGGCCGGGGTGACGAACTTGGGCCACCGCCCGCCCCACATCCAGCCGCCACGCATAAGGCACCCCCGCCGCAACCCGCGCCGCGCGTTTAGCCTCGCCCAACCCCCGACACATCCCCGGATAAACCCCCTCCACCCCATGCGGCGCACTCAAACTCGCTGCAATCTCGGCGCGCGTGCAAAAGCACGGATACAGCAACCCCATCCCCCGCAACCGCTCTAGCGCCGCCGCATAAAGCTCCAGCCGCGCCGACTGAAAAACCACCGGACCATCCCATTCCAGCCCGAGCCAGCGTAAATCCGCTTCGATTCCCGCGGCATGCTCCGGCCGCGATCGCGCACCATCGATATCCTCGATCCGCAACAGGAACCGTCCACCAGCAGCCCGCGCGCGATCATGCGCCTGGATCGCCGAATACGCATGGCCAAGGTGCAGCTTACCCGTAGGGCTCGGCGCGAAGCGCGTGACGGGCGCGATCATCAAGCTCTTGACCGCGAGTCGTGCGTTGTGTGAAACTCGTTAACGACGGGTGGGGCTGTCATCACGGCGTCATCCTACGGGTTAAGAAGCCGCCAGGAAAGCGCCACATGGGTGTAAAGGGGGGCTCGCATGTACCATCCCGATCTGATCCGCCATCCTGATGGCTGCCCTGCGCTCGTGCTCAATGCGGACTATACGCCGCTCAGTTACTATCCGCTGTCGCTGTGGCCGTGGCAGACCGCGATCAAGGCGGTGTTCCTCGACCGCGTCGACATCGTCGCCGAATATGAACGCGAAGTGCGCAGCCCGACGCGTAGCCTGAAAATCCCCTCGGTCATCGCGCTGAAATCCTATGTGCGGCCAAGCGCATTTCCCGCCTTCACGCGCTTCAACCTGTTCCTGCGCGACAAATTCGTCTGCCAATATTGCGGATCGGGCAGCGACCTGACCTTCGACCATATCGTGCCGCGCGCGCAGGGTGGACGCACGACCTGGGAAAACGTCGCCACCGCGTGTGCGCCGTGCAACCTCAAGAAGGGCGGCCGCACGCCCAAGCAAGCGGGCATGCCGCTCCACATCGACGCGATCCGCCCGACGAGCTGGCATTTGCAGGAACATGGCCGCCGCTATCCGCCCAATTTCCTGCACGACACCTGGCATGACTGGCTCTATTGGGATGTCGAACTGGAGGCGTGAGCGGGGGCTCCATTCCGTTGGAATGCCGAAAGGATGCTCGTTTGACTCATACCGTTTCGAAAATGCCCAAGCGCTCCGCTTTGTTTCTGCGGCTGGCGATGCTGGGATCGGCCGCCGCACTGGCGCTGGCCGGTTGCGAACAGAAGCCGACCGAGGAAGACGCCGTCGCCGCCGGCTTTGAGCCGCCGACTGTCATGCCGCGCGCCGATTTTGCGGTCTTGCTCGATCGGCGCTTTGCCCGCTTCGATACCAACGCCAATGGCGCGATCGACAAGAGCGAAGCCGTCGCGGCAGGCAGCGGCATGCTCGACACGCTCGACACCGACAAGGACGGCAAGATTTCGCGCGCGGAATTCGTCGCCGGGCGGCTCGCCCGCTTCGATCGCAACGACACCGATCACAACGGCATCGTCACCAACAAGGAACGCGACGCCGCACGGGCGCGCTAGGGCGTCGTGCGCTCGAAATGATCCCGTTCGCCTCGACGGTTTAGCGGCCGCACCGGCGCGTTGCCGGTTGACGCTACGTCTGCCGCAATGCAGCATCAGGGCATGGCAACCCTCCCCGGCATCGCAAACAATCCCGACATCCGTTTCCTGGGGCGCCTGCTCGGCGACGTGATCCGGGCCTATGGCGGGGAGGCGCTCTATGCGCGCACCGAATCGATCCGCGCCGCCTCGGTCGATCGCCATAAGGGTGGCGCCGCTGACCTCGGGCTCGATGCGCTCAGCCTCGATGACACGCTCGATTTTGTGCGCGGCTTCATGCTCTTTTCGATGCTCGCCAATCTCGCCGAGGACCGGCAGGGCATCGCCGCCGAACCCGGCGCCGACATGGCCGCAGCACTCGATCGGCTGGCGGGCGAAGGGATCGACCATGCGCAGGTGATGGCGCTGCTCGATCACGCGCTGATCGCCCCCGTCCTCACCGCGCACCCGACCGAGGTCCGGCGCAAGTCGATGATCGACCATCGCAACCGCATCGCCGCGCTGATGGGTTTGCGCGATACCGGCGCGACCGAAACCCCCGATGGCGATAATGTCGAGGAAGCGATCCTCCGGCAGATCGCTTTGCTGTGGCAAACCCGCGTGCTGCGGCGCGAAAGGCTGTACGTCACCGACGAGGTCGAAATCGCGCTCAGCTATTTGCGCGACGTGTTCCTCCCCGCTTTGCCTGCGCTGTATCAGCGCTGGGATCGGGCGCTGGGGACGCGCGTGCCGAGCTTCCTGCGCCCGGGAAGCTGGATCGGCGGCGACCGCGACGGCAATCCCTTCGTCACCGCGGATTCGCTGAAAACCGCGCTCGCCAAGGCCAGCGAAGCCGTGCTCGGCCATTATCTGGACGCGGTCCACGCGCTCGGCGCCGAGCTGTCGATCTCGACTAACCTCGCCCCCGCCGACGATGCTGTCACCGCGCTGGCCGAAGCGAGCGGCGACACCGCCGAAAGCCGCAGCGACGAACCCTATCGCCGCGCGCTGTCGGGCGTCTATGCCCGCCTCGCCGCGACGCACCTCGCGCTCACCGGCAAGCCCGCGCCGCGCCCCGGATTGCTCCACGGGGAGCGCTATCCCGACCCGCAGGCCTTCCGCGCCGATCTCGTGACGATCGCGCGTGGCTTGCGCGGGGGGAGCGCCGCGCTCTCCTCGGGTGGTGCGCTCGGGCGGCTGATCCGCTCGGTCGAGACCTTCGGCTTCCACCTCGCCACGCTCGATCTGCGCCAGAACAGCGCGGTCCACGAACGCGTCGTCGCCGAATTGCTCAAGGTGGCGGGGGTCGAGCAGGACTATCTCGCTTTGGGTGAATCCCAGCGCGTCTCGCTGCTCCGCCACGAACTCTCCAACGCCCGCCCGCTCGCCAGCGGCTTCGCGGCGTATTCGGACGAGACCATATCCGAACTCGCGATCCTGCGCGCCGCCGCACAAGCGCACGAAACGTACGGCCCGGTCTGCATCGTCCAGCACATCGTCTCGATGGCGCAAAGCGTGTCGGACCTGCTCGAACTTAACATCCTGCTGAAGGAAGTGGGCCTGTACCGTCCCAATTCGGAAGGCGGCGCAGAACCCAGCGCCGCGATCATGGCGGTCCCGCTGTTCGAAACGATCGGCGATCTGGAGGCCGCCCCCGGCATCATGGCCGAATGGTTCGCACTGCCCGAGGTGCGCGGCATCACGGCTGCGCGTGGCTATCAGGAAGTGATGATCGGCTATTCCGACAGCAACAAGGACGGGGGCTATCTCACCTCGACCTGGAGCCTGTCCAAAGCCTCGACCGCGTTGAAAGGCGTTTTCGCCAGCGCCGGCGTCGGGATGCAGCTGTTCCACGGGCGCGGTGGTGCAGTTGGGCGCGGCGGCGGCTCGGCCTTTGCAGCGATCCGCGCGCAGCCGGCCGGCACGGTGCAAGGCCGAATCCGCATCACCGAGCAAGGTGAGGTAATCGCAGGAAAATATGGCACGCGCGAAAGTGCGGTCACCAATCTCGAGGCGATGACGGCGGCAACATTGCTCGCCAGCCTCGAACCCGACGCGCTGTCGAGCGCCGACACCCGCCGCTTCGCCACCGCGATGGACACGCTCTCCGCTTCCGCCTTCCAGGCCTATCGCGGCCTCGTCTATGGCGCTCACGGGGATGATGGAGGCTTCCGCACCTTCTTTCGCCAGATGACGCCGCTCGCCGAAATTTCCGGCCTCAAGATCGGCAGCCGCCCGGCCAGCCGTACCAAATCCGACCGGATCGAGGATTTGCGCGCGATTCCCTGGGTGTTCAGTTGGGCGCAGGCGCGCGTGATGCTACCCGGCTGGTACGGCGTTGGCCAGGCGCTAGCCGAGTTCGAGGACAAGGGCCTGCTCAAGGAAATGGCGCAAGGCTGGCCGTTCTTCGCTGCGACGCTCGCTAATATGGAGCAAGTGATCGCCAAATCCGACATGGGCATCGCCGCGCGCTATGCGGCGCTCGTCGAGGACCGCGGCCTTGCCGACGCGATCTTCCCGCAAATCGAACGCGGCTGGAGCCAGGCGCACGATGGCTTGCTGGAGATCACCGGCCAATCACACCTGCTCGCCGCCCACCCCGCGCTTGATGCGTCGATCCGGCTCCGGCTCCCGTATATCGAGCCGCTCAACCTGCTCCAGATCGAACTGATCAAACGCCGCCGCGCTGGCGACGAGGACGAACGCATCGGCGAGGGCATCCTGCTGTCAATCAACGCCATCGCGACCGCGCTGCGCAATTCGGGGTAGCAGTAAGGAAGGGGTTCACGCGAAGGCGCGGAGAGAAGATAAGGGCGCGAAGAGAAGGGTTTGAGACGTCCTCTGCGATCGGAAGACTTTGCCGAGACGCGATGTTTTGCGCGCGATGCGCGCCTAAAAAACGTCCTGCTTCGCGCCCTTACCTTCTCTTCGCGCCTTCGCGTGAACCCCTTCTCCTTCTTCACGCAAGCAGCGGCGCAATCCCCGGATCAACAACCGGCGCATCCACCACCTCGCCACGCGAATAGAGCCCGGTCAGCATCCCCGCGCCAATCACATGCCCCTGCATCGCGTTCAGCACCGCGCCACGCCCCGGCGCATCGCCCAAATCCTCCGCCGTCACGTCGAGTGCGAACAACTGAAAGACATAGCGATGCTCGCCATGCCCGCTCGGCGGATCCGGCGCGAGCCAACCCTGCGCGAGATACGAATTGCGGCCTACCTCGCCGGTCGCGCCATCCGCCGCGATGTCGCCCTCGGGAATCCGCCCGGTATCCGCCGCCATGCCCCACAGAATCGCATGGACCAGCGGCGCGGGCGTGGGCGAATCGGCATCCTCGACGATCAGCGCGAGGCTCTGCGTACCCGCCGGCACCGCGTCCCACACCAGCGGGGGCGAAACGCCGTCGCCATCGGCGGTAAAGCGCAGCGGCATCTCCGTCCAATCGCCAAACGCCGGGCTGCTGAGCGTGATCGGCGCATAGCCGTTACCGAGCGCGGAATTGACGATCGTCAGATGCTCCGCGCCCGCGCGCACGCCACGCAGGCTCGCGCCCAGCCATTCAGGAATATGTTCGAGCATCTGATCTCTCCACCGGGACAGACTATCAAGCGTCGGAGCGGCCCGCGAAGTTCCATCCGGCGGCGCGCCCAACGCACGATTTTCGAGTCGCTACCGTAACAGACCGAAATATAAGCATATTATTTGGAACTATGTGGTCGCCCGGGACTTTGTTGCGCAAAATTGTCGGGCGATCGGAACATGGAATACGACAGCAAGCAGGTCCGCCGACTCCGCGGGGCACCACGGCGCAAGATCTTTCACCCGGTCGAGCTGCGCGCGGGCGGAAACGCACGGCGGGCGCATCTGCTCGATCTTTCCGCGGGCGGTGCCTTGGCACACTGCGTTGACCCGCCCGCCGCCGGCGTGTCGATCATTCTCGTCATCGGCGAAGTCGCGCATGCCGCATCGGTCATGTGGCGGGATGGATTGCGCTTCGGCATGGCGTTCCGCTTCCATCTCAGCGCCGCCGAAATCGAGCGTGTCACAGCACAAGCAACGATCCCGGTCAGCGTGGCCCGATAAACGGCGCGGCAATCTCCGGCCGCACCCGCAGCAACCGCCCGGTCGCGCGGTCGAGCAAGGCCCAGGTCGTCACCGCCTCGACCTTCACCGTGCCGTCCGCGCCGGTAAACCGCACATGCCGGTCGAAGCGCGCGCCTTTGGGCGGCTCCGGCACCCAGGTCTCCCCCGTCACCATCTCACCGACCGAGACATTACCGCGATAATCGATCTCGTGTCGCGTCACGACCCAGACATAGGCCGCCTGCTGCTCCGCCGACGCGACCGCCGCCCAATGCGCGACGGCAAGCTCCTGGATCCAGCGCACCCACACCGCATTGTTGACATGGCCGAGCTCGTCGATGTCGGCGGGCGTCGCGGTGAAAGGGCGGGCGAAGCTCAATCCGCCAGACCCAATTGCCACAGCACGAAGGCATGCTCCTCCGCCGCCTCGCGCAAGCTTTCGAACCGCCCCGATTTCCCGCCATGCCCCGCGCCCATATTGGTCTTGAGCAGCAAAACCTTGTCGTCGGTCTTGGTGGCGCGCAGCTTCGCTGCCCATTTCGCCGGCTCCCAATAGGTCACGCGCGGGTCGTTCAATCCGCCCGAGATGAACATCGGCGGATAGGCCTGCGGCGTCACCTGATCATACGGCGAATACCCCCGGATCAGCTCGAACGCCGCCTTGTCCTCGATCGGATTGCCCCATTCGGGCCATTCGCCCGGCGTCAGCGGCAGGTCGGCATCGAGCATCGTGTTGAGCACGTCGACGAACGGCACGTCGGCAATCACCGCGCCCCACAGGTCGGGATCGGAATTGACCACCGCACCCATCAACTCGCCCCCGGCCGAGCGTCCGGCAATCGCGATCTTGCCCGCCGCCGTCCAGCCATCCGCGATCAACCCCTTCGCCACATCGACGAAATCGTTGAAAGTATTGGCGCGCTTTTCGAGCTTGCCGTCGAGATACCATTGCTGCCCGAGGTCATCACCGCCGCGGATATGCGCGATGGCGTAGGCAAACCCACGGTCGAGCAGCGACAGCCGCCCCGTCGAGAAACCCGGCGGGATCGCATAGCCGTAAGCCCCGTACGCATAGAGATAGAGCGGCCGGCTGCCATCCTTCGGGAAATCTTTTGGATAGACGATCGAAACCGGCACCTCGGTCCCGTCGCGGGCGGTGATTTTCAGGCGCTCGGTCCGATATCCGTCGGCATCGTAGCCCGACGGAATCTCCTGCACCTTCAGCGTCGTCAGCCCGCCCGTCGCCACGTCATAATCATACTCCGTCCCTGGCGTGACCATCGATTCATAGCCCAGCCGCAGCACCGACATGTCATATTCCGGATTGTTGCCAAGGCCCGCATCATAGCTCGCCTCGGGAAACACGATCCGTTGCGGCGCGATTGCGGCGTCGTAGCGGTGGATTTCGATCTGATCCAACCCATCCTCGCGCCCGTCGACGATGAAGAAGTCACGGAAACAATCGACCCCGGTCATGTAGAAATGCTGTGAAGGCGCGATCTTCTCGACCCATTCGCCCGGCGCCGAAATGTCGGCCGTACACAGCCGGAAATTGGGGTCGGTGTCGTTGGTGTGGATGAACAACGTGTCACCATGCATGTCGACGTCATATTCACGCCCGACCTTGCGCGGCGAGACGCACAGCGGGGTGGCCAGCGGGTTGGTCGCGGGTATCAAATACAGCTCGCTCGTCACATGGTCGCTGGTCGCCAGCACGATCCATTTGCGGTCGCTTGTCTCGCTGACCCCGACCCGGAAGCCCTCATCCGCCTCCCTGAACAACTCCACATCGGTCTTTGGATCGGTCCCCAACCAGTGCAGCCGCGCGTTGTCGGTGCGCCACTGTTCGTTGGCGAGGCCGTAGAGAAACCCCTTATCGTCGGCGGTCCAGACGAGTTCGGACAACATCCCCGGAATGACATCGGGCAGATGCTCGCCGCTCGTCAAATCCTTGACGCGCACTTCGAACCGTTCCGACCCGGTGTCGTCGATCGCATAAGCGAGCAGCCGCCCGTCGTTCGACACCGAAAACGCACCGAGCCGGAAATATTCGTGTCCCACGGCCAGCGCCGTCTCGTCGAGAATGAGGTCATCGGCTCCGCCCGCCACCGGCTTGCGCCACCATTTGCGATACTCGCCCCCGGTCTCGAACGAGGTCCAGTACAGCCAGTCGCCATCCTTCTGCGGGACCGAGGCATCGTCTTCCTTGATGCGCGCTTTCATCTCGGCATACAGCCGGTCGGTCAGGCCCTTGAGCGGGGCCATGACGCCCTCGAAATAGGCATTCTCGGCTTCGAGATAGGCAAGGACGTCTTTGTCATCGACTTGCGGATAGTTGGGGTCCTTCAACCACGCATAGGGGTCGTGGATCGTCACGCCATGCGCGGTGAAGCTGTGCGGGCGCGTTTCCGCGACGGGGGGGGAAATAGGTGTCTTGGTCATGCGGCCTCTTAGCGCACCACCGCGCCTTGTCGAAGCCTTGCCGAAAAATCGCGAAGCAGCCAAAATACTTGATCCGAATTAACGACTGTACGTTTCATATACGTAATGACACCGATTGATTCGGCGTCCATTCTTCGACGCCGCTTTGCGGATGCGATCGTCTCTGCGCGGCCAATCAGGATAGGGATTATCGTACACGTGACCGCCCGATCGATCGACGCTCTCGCCGGACAGGCACGCGATGTCCGATAGGCGCACCGCGTTTCTCGAACGATTGCCGTTGCTCGGCGATCGGCCGGTCCTGCGTTATGCGCTGGCGATCGCCGTATCGGTCGGCGCATGCATCGTGCGCAGCGCACTCGACGCCTGGTTTCCCCCTGGCTTCCCCTTCCTGACCTTCTTTCCTGCGGTGATCGTCTCTGCCTTCCTGCTCGGGCGCGGCCCCGGCACGGTCGCGGCGGGGCTGTGCGGGCTGATGGCATGGTATTACTTCATCCCGCCCTTTCAGAGCTTCGCGATCGTCGGGAGTACGGCGGTCGCGCTCGGCTTCTACGCCGCGGTCGTCACGGTCGACATCGCTCTGGTCCATTGGATGCAGCACGCCAATCAGGCGGTCCGGCTTGAACGCGAGCGCAACCAGGCGCTCGCTACCGGCAGCGCACGCCTCGCCGCACGTAATGAATTGCTGTTTCAGGAGCTGCAACACCGCGTTTCGAACAATATCCAAATGGTCGGCGCGGTGCTCAGCCTGCATCGCCGCGGGCTGGACGATGCCCGCGCCAGGAGCGCGCTCGACGATGCCGCCGCGCGGATCGGCTTGATCGGGCGGATCCAGCGACAGCTCTACGATATCGATGGCAAGGATATCGATCTGACGGCGTTTATCCGCGCACTGGTCGATGATCTCGCGGCGGCGGACGGGCGCACCGGGGTTCGCTACACACTGACCGTCGATCCCGCCGTGGCGTTGGCCGCCGATGCCCGCATCCCCTTCGCGCTGATCCTCGCCGAAGCTGTCGCCAACGCGATGGAGCATGGCTTTGCCGGGCGCGAAACCGGCACGGTCACGGTCGATGTCGGTCGCACTGCGCGGGAGATCGTCCTGAGCATCGCCGACGACGGCGCAGGTTTGCCGAACGGCTTCGACGTCGCCGCCAGCACCAGCCTCGGCCTTACCATTGTGCGCGCGCTCGCGCGGCAACTCGACGGACAGTTCGCGGTCCGCGCCGCGCCGGGCGGCGGCACGATCAGCAGCTTGACGTTCGTCCCCGCGCAGATCGCAGCGATCGCCGACGCGGGATAGCGGCTCCGGCATCCCCGTCCGGCGCTATCGTGCGGCGCGCGTGAGCCGCCGGACGTTGCTTGGCCGGTCACCGCGCAAGCCATCGAAGATCGTATCGACGACGATCGCCAATTTTTCTTCCGAAACGCTGTGGATCAACATCACGACCAGTTCCGGATCGCAAAACGTCTGCAGCATCAAATTCACGAGCGACACCGCCGAGTCGATCTCGAGCCCGGGGAAATAGCCCTCCGCAATTGCCTCGGCGATCAGTTCGGCAAGGAAATGATCGGCCAGGTCGATGAAGCCGCGCACGATCTCGATATGTTGCTGGCCGAGTTCGAGGTAACTGCGGAACAACGCTGGATCGCGCGCATAATCGTCGCAGATCATCCCCAGCCGACGCGCATAGAAGGCATAGAATTTCTGGCGGATCGGCAAATCGCTCGCCAGCACCTCTTCCATCGCACGCACCTTCGGCGCGAACCAGCGTTCGGCCACCGCCTCGTACAGCGCCTCCTTGTTTTCGAAGAAGCGGTAAAGGTTGGCCGGCGACATACCCGCTGCGGCGGCCAGTTCGGCAAGCGTGATCGATACGCCGCCGCGCTGCGCGATCAACGCCTCGACATGATCGAGCAGCGCTTCGCGCCCCGCCTCGAGATCGGTCATAGGACGCGCCATGTCACTGCCCCGTCTTGTAAGAACAGCACAGTTTTATGACGAATGTGCGCAGATTGTCAATTAAGATGCGTCTTCGTAACGATCGGTCTTTCGCGCGCCACGGCGGCTGTCCTCCACATCGGCGATCTGTCAGACTGGCACAAGCGCTGGGCTTTCCGATCGTCCGCCCGAACGCTAATTAACACGTGCAAAGAGACCGCATTTCGCCTCACCTTAGCGACCCTAGCTTGCCCTTTCAGCTTCGCGAGACCGCCCATGTCGACCTACACCGCCCGCCTCGCCGCCCTTCGCGACCAGCTCGCCCGCCAGCGTCTCGACGGCTTCGTCGTCCCGCTGACCGATGAACACATGTCGGAATATGTCGGCGCCTATGCCCAGCGGCTCGCCTGGCTGACCGGGTTCCAGGGCTCGGCCGGCAGCGCGGTGGTGCTGCCCGAGGCGGCGGCGATCTTCACCGACGGGCGCTACACGCTGCAAGTGCGCGAACAGGTCTCGGGCGATGACTGGCAGTATGTCGCCGTCCCCGCCACCAGCATCGCCGACTGGCTGGGCGCGCACGCCCCGACCGGCGGGCGGATCGGCTATGATCCCTGGCTCCATACGCGCGCCTGGGTCGAGGAGGCGCGCGCGGCTCTTGCGGCGCGCGGGGCCGAGCTGGTCGCGGTCGACACCAATCCGGTCGATGCGGTCTGGCCCGACCGCCCCGCCCCATCCGATGCGCAGCTCGTCGTGCAGGACGAAGCACAAGCGGGTGCGAGCTCTGCCACGAAGCGCGCGGGCGTAGCCGATTGGCTCTCCGAACAGAAAGCCGACGCGGTCGTGCTCAGCGCGCTCGACTCGATCGCCTGGGCGCTCAACGTGCGCGGCAAGGACGTGGCGCACACGCCCGTCGCGCTGGCCTATGCGATCGTCCAGGGCGACGGCACCGCCGACCTGTTCATCGCGCCCGAGAAGCTCACCGACGCGGTACAGCAGCACCTCGGCAACGCCATTCGCCTGCACCCGCGCACCGCCTTTGCCGAAGCACTCGGTGGCTATGCGGGCAAGCGCATCGCAGCCGATCCGCAAAGCGCGGTCGCCGCGATCTTCGACCGGCTCGACCAGGGCGGCGCGACGATCCTGCCGCTGCGCGATCCCGTCGTGCTCGCCAAGGCGACCAAAAACCCCGTCGAGATCGCCGGCCATCGTGCGGCCTCCGCGCGCGACGGAGCAGCCCTCGCGCGCTTCCTGCGCTGGGTCGAGGCCGAAGCACCCAAGGGCGGCCTGACCGAACTCTCCTGCGTCGCCAAGCTGCTCGATTTCCGCGAGCGCACCGGCGTGTTGCTCGACACCTCGTTCGACACCATTTCCGCGACCGGCGCGCACGGTGCCAGCCCGCATTACCATTCGACGCCCGAATCGAACGTCCCACTCGAATTGGGACAGCTCTATCTGGTCGATTCGGGCGGCCAATATGCTGACGGCACGACCGACGTGACGCGCGTCCTGCCGATCGGCGAACCCACGGCAGAGATGCGCGACCGCTTCACCCGAGTGCTCAAGGGCCACATCGCGCTCGCCACCGCGATCTTCCCGGCGGGCACCACCGGGGGCCAGCTCGACGGCTTCGCACGGCGCCCCTTATGGGAAATCGGGCTCGATTATGCGCATGGCACCGGCCACGGCGTCGGCGCCTATCTGTCGGTGCATGAAGGCCCGGCGCGAATCGCCCAGCCTTTCTATCCCGGCGGCGGCCCGGCCGAGCCGCTGCGCCCTGGCATGATCCTGTCGAACGAGCCGGGCTATTACAAAGCGGGCGAATACGGCATCCGAATCGAGAACCTGATCCTGGTCGAGGAACGCGTGGCTGAAGGCGGCACGATGCTCGGGTTCGAGACGCTGACCTTTGCACCCATCGAACGCGCGCTGATCGTCGCCGATTTGCTCACCCCGGCCGAGCGCGGGTGGCTCGACGCCTATCATGCCCGCGTCATGGAGGTGATCGGCCCGCACCTCGAAACCGAGGAACGCGCCTGGCTGTCGGCGAAATGCGCGCCTATCGCTTAGGCGTATCCGGGTCGGCGGGCAGGTCGATTGCCCGGTCGCGCGCCTTCCGCCGTTTGAGGTTTTCACGCAGCGCGGCGGCCAGTCGTGCGGCGGTCTCTTCGTCCTTGGTCGTCAAATCACCCGCTCCTTTGCGACAATCAAGTTGACATTGCCGGCGCATCCGTCTCTTAGGCCGCTTCCGTCGGCAGCGTAAGCGCCGCCGGCATGCTGCCGTAGCTCAGTGGTAGAGCGCATCCTTGGTAAGGCTGAGGTCGTGAGTTCAATCCTCACCGGCAGCACCATTTCTCTCTTGAGAAATTAAACAGTTAAGAATGATTTTTGCCTTCGGGCAGCGCTGACAGAAGTCGTATTAAGTCCGCTTGTCAGCAATTTGTCAGCAGCCGTGGTGAGTTTTTGACGAACTCTCGTTGCCAAGATCCAGAGCGCCTTCTTCGGACATCGATTTCGCTTGAGTGACCAAATCCTAATCTTGGCACCCGCAGCATGGCTCATCGCCCGCGGTAACGCAGCGTTCGGCGGGACGCTGCAAGGTCGATGGCATGACGCTCTACGTCAGCAACGCTACGGGGCTGTGACGTCGGCCCGTGCGGAGAAGCCCTATCGGCGCCGAACCGACAAAGCCTAATGCTTGTGACGGGGCCTGCTCCGTGGCGTGCGCGTTCCGATCACGGTGGCGCAGTCGAGCTCGTCTAGAAAGCGTTCCAGTCGTCCCCACCGGCGGGCACAGCGTCGCGGGTCGCCTGCGAGGCCAGCGCGGTGATCGGCGAGCGGTAGGGCGTGGGCGATTTCGTCCTGGCGGCCGGGGCGGCGCGCTGCGCTTCGGCCTTGCGCCGACCGGTCGATCCCGTGTCGATCGTGAACATCGCAGTCTGGTCCGATAGCGCGCTGACCTCACTGGTCAGGTTGCGCGCGGCGGCAGACGTTTCCTCCACCATTGCCGCATTCTGCTGGGTCGACTGGTCCATCGCGCCAATCGCCGCCGAGATCTGCGTGATCGCTGCGGATTGCGCGGTGGCATCGTCAGCCATAGTGCCCAGCAGTTTGTGGACCACGGCGACATCGCCCGAGATATTGGCGAGCGCAGTGTCGACGCGTCGCACCGCGTCGACCGCCGAGCCGATTTCACTCTGTGTCACGGTCAGCTGATCGCGTGCGCGCTTGGCCTCTTCCTCGGCGCGCATGGCAAGCGCGGAGACAAGGTCTGCGACGACCGCGAAGCCACGCCCGGCATCGCCCGCGCGACCGGCCTCAACCGCAGCGTTCATCGCCAGGACGCGCGTCTGGAACGCGATCTTGTCGAGCCCCTCGATCACGCTGTCGATGCCCTTTGCGCTATCGCTGACGCGGCCCATCGCCTGCACCGCTTCCTCCGCCGTGACGCGGCCGCCATCCACAGTCGCGATAGCCTGATCGGCGCGCGTGACCGTTTGTGAGGACGAGAGCGCGGTGGCCTTCAGCCGACCATCGATTTGAGTCAGCGCGGCGCTGGTTTCCTCCAGGCTGGCGGCATTGCTTTCGGTGCGGCGCGCGAGATCCTCGGATGCTTGAGCGATTTCAGCGGACCCGGTGCGGATGCCGTCGGCGCTGTGGGCGACCCCGCCGATCAACTCGCGAAGATTGATCAACGCTGCGTTGAAACCATTTTTCACTTCGACAAAGCTCTCGGGGAAGTCTGCGGTAATGTCGGCCGACAAGTCGCCGCCTGCGAGCTCGTTCATCTTCACGCCGATCGCCGCGACAACCTCTTCATTGATTGCCGCGAGGCGGTTGACCGCATTGGCGGTTTCACGGAACGTGGCCATGGCCGTCGTCATCCGTCCGACACAGTCGGTATAGTCGGTGAAGGCGATTGGCGACGCGAGATCGCCAGCAGCCAGGCCTTCCATGCGGACGACGGTCGCAACATAGGGATCCGCGATCATGCTCCGGAATTTCATGCCCAACAGGCAGGAAATCACCGTCGCCGCCACGCCGACCGCAAAACCAAACACCCCCGGCAAGAGCGACGCCAGCGCCACAATTGCGGTGAGACCGATCAACGTACCATATGAAATCAGCAACTTGGCGCGAATAGGCGTTGCCTTGACGAACGACTCGAACATGTAAACCGGGTTCCTTTGAGTGACACACTCGACGATCCGGATTCATTTTAGGAATGATGGATGCAATAACGGCGCTAGGCCGGTAATTATTTATGTTACGGTTAATTTTAGACTCAGTACTGATTGCAGAAACCAGAGTATGAGGATTGCGGCGATGCAGATGGTGGACATGAAGGTGTATGCACAGCGGTCGTAGCGTGTATGGATCCACCGCCATTCCTTAAGCCTACCGAACATAAGAGTATTCAATAACATACTTATAGTGTTAGGTTAATGTGCCTATAGCGTAGAATTGGCTACAAAACCGATCGCGTTGGTAAGCCTGAGGTCGTAAGTTTAATCCTCACCGGCAGCACCATTCTTTTCGATAGCTTAACGAAAAATCTCCCCGGCCGGGGTCGCAGGCACGTTACCCGGATAACAACAGGATAAGAATGCGCTGGGTCCACTACTGGGTCTCGGTCTTCGAATGGCGCTCGGCGCTTGCACGACGGCTTGATCCGTTGGTGACCCGTGGATCGCTGCAGGGCCTAATCAGCAACTATCGCTTCAAAGCAAACTCGCCGAGTGCGAAAATCGTAACGACCAATACCGGTTTTGCTGTGCAGGCCAATTGGGAGGGCCTAATGTCCACGTCATGGTCATGCTGCTCCTGACGTCTGCTTATGCCCCGTTTATGGTCGCGTTTGTCGTGATGATCGGCATTGGCTTGATCGAGGCGATTGGCCTTGGTTTGGGTGAACTTGGCGTCGACGCCGATGCCGGCCTCGATGGAGCCGATGGTTCGGGCGGGGTGCTTGACTGGCTCGGCTTGGGGGCGAGGCTGCCGATCTTGATTTGGCTAACGTCTTTGCTTGGCTGCTTTACGATCGTTGGTGTGGCGGTGCAGCAGACCTCGGCCGCTATTACGGGTGCGCCGCTGTCCGCGGGGTTCGCCGCAGGCATCGCGCTCATCGTCGGCGGTTTCATCAATGTGTTCGCGGCCCGTGGCCTTGCCCGGATTATGCCGAGCTACGAATCGACCGTCATCTCGCAGGGCGACTTCATGCGCCAGCGCGGCACGATCCTGGAAGGCGTTGCCAAGCGTGGCCACCCGGCGCGCGCCAAGATCATCGATCAGCACGGCCAGGCCCATTTCGTGATGGTCGAGCCACACCACGACACCGACGTCATTGCCGAAGGTGAAACGGCGCTGCTTGTCCGCAGGGATGGCAGCATCTTCTTTGTTCTGCCCGACGCGCCGACCGCGCTGCGTCCGGTCTAACCAGCGGTAAACCCAGAGGAGGCTTTCGTGCCTGCATCGCTTATCAATATCCTGATTTACGCCGTAATCGTTCTGGTTGTTCTTGCTGTAATCGGCCTGATTCTGACGCGCCTTTACCGCCGAGCGACCAAGGACGTGGCGCTGATCCGAACCGGCTTCGGTGGCGAGAAGGTGGTGCTCAACGGCGGGATCATGGTGATCCCGGTGCTGCATGAACTGATGCAGGTGCGGCTGACGACGGTGAAGCTGGAAGTGTCGCGCCTCAACAAGGACGCCCTGATCACGCTCGACAAGCTCCGCGTCGATGTTGTTGGCCTGTTCCATATCAAGGTGAAGCCCGATGCGGAATCGATCGCTGCCGCCGCGCAGACGCTGGGCGATGCGGTCAACAGTCCCGATGCCGTCAAATCGTTGCTCGACGGCAAGCTGGTCTCGGCGCTCCGTTCGGTCGCCGCCACGATGACCATGGAGCATTTGCACGCCAACCGCGCCGACTTCATTCAGAAGGTGCAGGAAGCGCTCATGACCGATCTCGACATGAATGGCTTCCAGCTTGAATCCGTCAGCATTACGCATTTCGACCAGACGGCTTTCGAGCATTTCAACGAGAATAATGCGTTCGACGCCGAGGGTCTCACCGTGCTGACCCGCACGATCGAAGAACGAAAGAAAATCCGCAACGACATCGTGGCGACCAACCGCGTCGAAATCGAACAACGCAATCTCGATGCCAATAACCAGTCGCTCGAAATCGCGCAGGCGGCCGAGCAAGCGCGACTGACCCAGGGGCAGACGCTTGCCGCGTTGCGGGCGCAACAGGCGACGGCGATCGCGACCGCCGAAGCCGAACAGACCCAGCTCGCCGAAATCGCCCGCATCTCTGCAGAGCAAGCCCAGGCCGTGGCGCAAACCGAGGCGGACAAAATCACCCAAACCGCGACGATCGCGCGCGACGGCGCCATTCAGACGGCGACCATCGAACGTGATCGCAACATCGAGCTCGCCCGCATTACCACCGCAGTGCAGACAGCACAGAAGTCGGAGGAAGAGTCGACAGCGACCGCCGCAGCGAACGAAGCGCGTGCGCTTGCGGTGCGTGCTGAGGAAAGCGTGGCAACGGCCAAGGCGACGGAAATCGCCAACCGCACAAAGAACGTCGCGGTCATCGCAGCGACGCAGCGGGCGCAGGAGGAAGCTGTCCAGATCACCGTGGCGGCGCAAGCAGATAAGGAAGCGGCCGAGGCGCGCGCCACAGCGCTACGCACCGAAGCCAACGCTGAGGCTGACGCCGAAAAGGCGCGTGCCGAAGGCCGTGCAGCAGCCTTCAAGGTCGATGCGGCGGGCCAGACCGCGTTGAACGAAGCAACCAACATCTTGAGCGATGCGCAAACGGCGCTCCTGGTCCGCAAGGCCATGTTGGAAGCTCTCCCCGGAATTCTGGCCGCTGCAGGAAAGCCCATCGAGCAAATCGATAGGATCAGCATCCTTGACGCACGCGGGCTGCACGGGGACGGAGGCGGCAGCGATGGCACCGGAAACGCGACCAATCTGGCTGACGCGGCCGTGGCGGCTGCAATGCGCTACCGGGTCGGCGGGCCGCTGATCGATGCGCTCATGAGCGAATTGGGGATGAACGGCGCCACGATGGGTGGCATGCTTGCCGGCGCGGCGGCGGTCGAGCAGCTTGGAGACGGCAGTGCGTCGGGCGTCACCACGGAAACAGGACCGGCCGGTAAGGGCACCAACGGTGCCACGCACCGTGTTTCAGGGAGCGCCTCCGCCTCGACGTGACGACGGCCTGGAGCGTCCGCGAGATCCGCAGCGTCGGACTGCGTAAATCTTGCGGGCATCCGGAGCGACCCGCTCCCGGCTCTTCAACGCTGCTCAGATGCTGCCATTCCGCACGATCGCAAGCGTGCTTGTCGGAGCTGTCGTAGTGGCAGGTGAGGCGCTACAGAGTGCCATCATTCGTTGAGAGATTAGACAGTCGCATGGCCCGCAAACACTCGAAACATGGCCCCTACGAGGAGCCACAGCTTGAAGAGGAGGAGAGTCCGGCACCGGTCGCACCTTGCTGGCTCTGTGGCCGCGTGCTCGGCCAGACCACGGTCTGGCATCACCCCGTTCCAAAAAGCCGCGGCGGTCGCGATGTCGTGCCGATGCATCCCATTTGCCAGCAGACTTTGATCGCTAATTTCACCAATTCCGAGCTGCAACGCCATGGGATGGATGTCGCCGGCCTGCTTGCCGATCCCACGGTCCGTAAATTTGTGGATTGGGTGGCGAAGAAGGAGCCCGATTTCACCGCGACCGCGAGCAAAAAGCAACGCTGACCGTGCGCGCGTTGCGGCGTGACCCAGATTTGGTCGTTCACGGCCGCTTTGCGCTCTCCAAAGACTGCCGCTCCTTCGGGAAAATTCATCCCGTAGGTGACCAGATCGATGAGATCAGCACCCGCGCGGAGATAGTTGGGGGCTTTGGTGTGAATCCCCAAACGCATGCCGGGCGGACGGTCCTGCACCGGCGCATGATACCTCAGAATCGCCGATACCACGGTCCATCACGCCGTTAACGACTGCGGTCTCCTTTGCGCAGCCGGGCTCACATCGTCAGGGCCCGGTCGTAGCCCGTCAGTTCGAGATACCCACGTCCACCCGGCGTCCGCACTGCACCTTCCCAATAGACCGGCAGACCGCTGCGTCGCGCATCGAGTTCCTGCGCTGCAAAGAGCGGGGTGAGCCGCCAGCGGTGTACGCCATCGGGCAGCCTCACGCTGAGTTCCTGCGCCACCGGATACACCGCGCCGGTCACGGGGCTGCGCCACCGCGCCAGCGGCCGCAACGCAATGTCGCCTGGCGCCAGGACGACGGTCGTGCCATCGGCGCGGCGCAGCGATCCGCCCGCCCACAGCGTCCCGCCCGTCTTGCGCCGGATACGGAACGCCATCAGCGCGCTGCCGTCATCGAAGTTGAGGCCAGTCCAGTCCCACCCTTGCGCATCGCCCCCGAGGTAGTTGGAGGACCATTCGCGATCGAGCCACGCCTCGCCGGTGACTGCGACCGAGGTACCGCCGCGGCGGACCCGGCCCGAGACCCGCAGGTGCGGGATCGAGTAATAATAGCTCGCCGCCGCGGGTTGCGGCCCCTTGCGGCTATACCCGCCCTGGCCCTGCGGCAGGGGCGGCTGGGTCGGCGCGAAAGCGAGCGCGAGCGCGAAGTCGGGTGCCGTCACCTGGGTCGCCCAGTTGCCGTCCTTGGTCCGCCGCAACCGCCAATCGCGGATCGCGACGTCGGCATCGGCGATGGCCGCATTGGCCAGGCCGAACCCCGCCCGCGCAGAGCGCTCTCCGTGAAGCAAGCGGCCGATCCTCGGGTCCGACAAACCAGCGTGCGCAAACAGCACCTGCCCTGCGGCGAAACGGCTCGGATTGGCCGGATCGACCGGCGGGCGGGTGCGAAAGAACGTGACCTGAAAGCCGAGATCGGCACCGTCCGCAGTGCGGAGCCAGCCGGTGACGTACCACCATTCGGTGCGAAACTGCGGATGCGCGCCGTGATCGCGCGGGAAGCGTAGCACGATGCCGGGCTTCACCACCGGGTAGGGTGCTGGTGCAGATGCGGTCAGGCTCGCAGCGGCGAGAAGCGCTACGATCGGGGACACGCGCATCACCAATCCTCCCGCACCGATTGCACCGCGCCGCGCGACGTCGCGCGCCGACCGGCCAGCACCGCAGTCACCGCGGCCGCACCGGTCAGCGCCGCTGCCACCGCCAGCAAGGTCCCAACGGGCACACGCGTATCCATCGTCCAGTTGAACGATTGTGGGTTGATCACATGGATCAGCACTTGCGCCAGCACCAGCCCGAGCCCGATCCCGGCCAGCGCACCAGTCAGCCCGACGATCGCACCCTCGGTCGCGAGCATCGCGCTCAATTGGCCGCGCGTCAGGCCGAGATGGCGCAGCATCCCGAACTCGCGTTCTCTCGCGAGCGTCTGCGCCGACATGGTCGCGGCGACACCGGCCAGCCCGACCAGGATGGCGATCGCTTCGAGCAGGTAGGTCACGGCGAAACTCCGGTCGAACAGCGTCAAGGCGAAGCGGCGCAGGATCGCCGGCTGGGTGATATCGACTTGGCTACGCAACTCCGGCGGGACGCGCGCGCGCAGCCGCTGCATCACCGCGGCTGCGTCGCTGCCGGGTAGGAGCGTCGCCGACGCCTCGTCGCGTCCGCTGTCGCCGGTCAGACGCTGATAGTCGGCGTCGTCGATCAGCACCGCCCCGCCTTGCCGCGCATAGTCGCGCCACACGCCCGCCACCGCGAAGCGCGTGCCGCCGCCGATCGGCAAGCGGATCACGTCGCCGGGGTTCCAGCGGTAGAGGCGCTGCGCCGGTTCCGACACCCAGATCGGCGTGATGCCCGTCGGCAGTACGTCCGCGCGCGCGATCAGCACGAACTGACGATCCTCCCCGGCGCTTTGCGGCCGCGCGACGAGCGCGATCGGCGGACGATCGGGCGTGATGGTCAGCGCGAGCTGGCGTCCGAACGCCATACCCGCGACACCGGGCGTCGCGGCAAGCCGCGCGCGCGTCGCCGGGTCGAAGCTCGCGCCCGCATTGGTGCGCATATACAGATCGCCGCTGAGCACTTGGCCGAGCCAGTCGTCGACCGCGCCACGGAAGCTCGTCACCATCGTGGCCATCGCAATCATCAGCGCCGTCGACGCGACGATGCCGCACAGCGCGGTCGCGGCCTCACCCGGCGCGCCGTACAAATGCCGGATCGCGAGCTGGCGCGGGACCGTGCGGATCGTGGCGCGGGCGAGCGGCGCCAGCAGCGCGCGCGCGAACCACGGCACCCCCGCAATGCCACCGGCGAGCAACAGCGCCATCCCGGCAAAACCGAACAGCGGCAAATGCGCGACGGGCGGCAGCAACGACACCACACTCCCTGCGGCCAGCAGAGCGGCCGCCGGCCACCACGCCACGCGTTGCCGCGGATCGATCACGTCGCCGGCATTCTTCAGCGCCGCAGCCGGTGCCGCGCGCGCTGCCAGTCGCGCTGGTACCGCGCTTCCGGCAACCGCCGCCAGCAGGCCGACCGCGAAGAAGCCTAGCGCGGCGAGCGGCTGCGACACCAACCCCGCCCCCGCGCCGCGAAAATATCCGGCGCCAAGGTCGCCGCCCAGCCAGTGCACCGCGCCCCAGGCAAGCCCATAACCCGCCGCAAGCCCGATGCCCGAACCGATCACGCCGATCGCCACGCCCTCGGCCACAACGGCCGTCACCACCCCGCCGCGCGGCATGCCGAGCGTCCGCAGCAGCGCAAAGGCCCGCTGCCGCCGGACGACCGACAGCGACTGCGCCGAATAGACCAGGAACCCGCCGGTCAGCAGCGCGACGAGCGCCAGCATGTCGAGATTGACGCGGTACGCGCGGGACAGCGCATCGCCCTGCTGCGACTGCGCTTGCGCGGTCGAGATCACAGCGTCACCGGGCAGGACCTTCGCGAGCGCCGCCTCTGCCGCTGCGCGATCCGCGACCTTCACGTCGATCCGATCGAGCCGTCCGATCCGGTCGAACCGCCACTGCGCGGCGGCGATGTCCATCACCGCGACCGCGCTACCCTCGGCAGCGCCGGGAAGCGTGCCCGCGATCCGAAACGGCCCCGCACGCCCGTTCGCGGCAATCGTGACCATCGCCCCGACTTTGGCACCGCTCCGTTCGAGGGCTGCGCGCGACAGGAAGACGCTCGCTTCGTCGAAAACCGCGCCGCCGTCCGCATCGGTCCCGCGCGGGCGGACCCCGATCAGCGTCGGCGTCACTGCCGCCGCCCGCAGGATGTCGAGCCCGAGCAGCGTCATCCGCGCCGCGCCGATCCGCGCTTCGAGTTGAACGACGGGACTTGCGTCACCGACCCCGCTGGCGAGCGCCACGCGGGGATACAGGCGCTCGTCGAAGCCGAGCCGACTGGTCGCCTTCACGCTCAAATCGGCCGCGCCGTTCACGCCGCGCACCGCGCTGTCGAACGACGCGAGCGCCGAACCGTTTACCAAATGTACCGCGAAGCCGAGCGCCACCCCGACCGCAATCGCCACAGCAGTGACCAGGAAGCGCGCGGGATGAAAGCGCCACTCGCCTGCGATCAACCAGCCGAGCGCGAGCCGCCCCGACCACAGGCCGGGCTCAGCGCGCACGCTCGACCAGGCCCTCGGTGGTAAGCGTCAGCACGCGGTCTGCAATCGCGGCGGTCGCGGCGGAATGGGTGACGAGCACCGCCGCCGCGCCACGCTCACGCGCGGCATCGGCGAACAGCGTCAGCACGCGGACGGCAGTTTCGGGATCGAGGTTGCCGGTCGGCTCGTCCGCGAGGATGAGCGCTGGCCGATGGACCAGCGCGCGCGCGATCGCCACGCGCTGCAACTCGCCGCCCGACAGGTCGCGCGCATAGCCCGCGCCGCGCCCGCCAAGCCCGACCGCAGCGAGCATCGCCTCCGCCTCGACCTGCGCTGCTGCCGCGTCGGGCGAGACCAGCGCCAGCGGTAACGCGACGTTCTGCTGCAACGTGAGGTACGGCAGGATGTGGAAAGCCTGAAAAACGAAGCCGATCCGCTCGCGCCGCAACCGCGTGCGCGCGGTTTCGTCGAGGCCGCCGAGCGTAACCCCTTCGATCGCCACCGCGCCTGCATCGGCGTCGTCCAACCCGGCGAGGATGTTGAGCAGCGTCGATTTGCCGACGCCGGATTCGCCGGTAATCGCCACGATCTCCCCAGAGCCCACTGCAAAATCCAACCCGCGAAACAGCATGCGCGGACCAGGGACGCTTTTTGCGAGCGCGCGCACCATCAAGAGGGAAGGATCAGTCATCCCCGCTTGTCGCCAATTGCCAACGCGCCGACAAGATCAATCATCTTGGGTGTTGCGCGCAGGTGATAGCTCGACGAGCGCCAAGCCTAAAGCGCGCACACCGCCGACGCTTAGCGGTGCGTCGCGCGCGGCCTCGTCCATAGGGTCGCGTCGCGCGGCTGTGCGGAATACAGCGCCCCGCGCCTTTGCGCTTGCCCCCAGGCGCGGGCCATCATGGCGATCTTCGCCGCGCCCGACGTCGCCACCCTTTTGTCCCACGCGCGCGGGCCGAGTACCGCCACTTGGCGCGCGATCGCGCCGTAAATGTCCGCCGCCGCCAGCACCGCCCAGGCCGATCGGAACGCCAGCGCGGGCGTTCCGAAGCGCGCGCTCGCTTCATACGCCGCCGCGCGCTCGGCCAGCCGCACGCCGAGCCGTCCGAGCGCATCGCGATACTGCGGCGCGAGCAGGTCGCCCGCCGGGATGCCCGCCGCATCGAGCCAGTCCTGCGGCAGATAACAGCGCCCGGCGCGCGCATCCTCACCCACGTCGCGCGCGATGTTCGCCAGTTGGAACGCAAGGCCGAGGTCGCACGCGCGGTCGAGCGTCGCGTCGTCGCCTGGGTCCACCCCCATCGCCAGCGCCATCATGCACCCGACGACCCCCGCGACATGATAGCAATATTGGTAGAGGTCCTGCTCGCTCTGCGGTCGCCATTCCACCGCATCGAGCGCGAAGCCCGCGATCAGATCGCGCGGTAAGGCGGGGGGGAGCTTCACCTCGTCCGCGAACAGGCGGAGCGCATCGAAGGCGGGGTCGCCGACCACCTGCCCCGCCAGCGCCGCCTCGGTCTTCTCGGTAATCTCGGCAAGCCGCGCAGGGCCGTCGCCGGGCGTCATGCCGTGGCCGTGGTCCTGCCCGTCGGCAATGTCGTCGCACGCTCGGCACCAGGCGTAGAGCAACCACGCGCGTTCACGATTTTCGCGGTCGAACAGGCGGCTGGCGGCGGCAAAGCTGCGCGACCCGCGCGCGATCGCTTCCTGCGCGGTCGCGACGATCGCGTCGCGGGTGGGGCCGCTGGAACGCGCGCCGCTCAAAGGTCCTTCGCGCCGATCTTGGTGACCGTCGTCACCGGCACATGGGCGGCCATCTGCGCCAGCAACCCGTCGAGTGCTGTATCGACAAGCATGATGTCGCGGTGCTGCGCGCGCAGGAAACCGACCTCGGCCATGTGATGATAGAAAGCGACCAGATGGTCGTAATAGCCCGCGATATTGAGCAACCCGACCGGCTTCGCATGATAACCGATCTGCGCCCAGCTCAGCGCCTCCCACAATTCGTCCATCGTACCCGTGCCGCCGGGCAGATTGACGAAACCGTCGCTGAGATCGGTAAACGCCTGCTTGCGCTGGTGCATCGTGCCGACGATGTGCAACTCGGTGCAGCCTTTATGCGCCACCTCGGCATCGACCAAGGCCTGCGGGATGATCCCGATCACCTCGCCGCCTGCCGCCAGCGCAGCATCGGCGACCGCCCCCATCAGCCCGAGCCGCCCGCCGCCATAAACGACGCCAATCCCGCGCTCGGCAAGCGTGCGGCCCACTTCGCGCGCGCAGTCGATATAGACCGGGTCGGCGGGCGTGGCAGAGCCGCAATAAATGGCCAGACGCTTCACGGCTTATTCTCCAACATCAACGCCGCCGTCGCCTTCGCACTCCCGACCACGCCGGGAATCCCCGCGCCCGGGTGCGTGCCCGCGCCGACGAAATACAGGTTCGGGATATGATCGTCGCGATTGTGGACGCGGAACCACGCGCTTTGCGTCAGGATCGGCTCGAGCGAAAATGCGCTGCCAAGATGCGCGTTGAGATCGCCCGCAAAATCCTTCGGCGTGTAATGGAATTTGGTCACGATCCGCTCATGAATGTCGGGGATCAACCGCCGCCCGACTTCGTCGAGGATACGCTTTTCCAGAATCGGCCCGATCTCGTCCCAGTCGACCGGGAATTTGCCGAGATGCGGCACCGGCGCCAGCACATAGAAAGTCGAATGCCCCTCGGGTGCCAGCGACGGATCGGTCACGGTCGGGTGGTGCAGATAGAGCGAGAAATCTTCCGGTAGCACACCGTGATCGTAAATATCGGCCATCAACCCCTGATAGCGCGGCCCGAACAGGATCATGTGGTGCGGGATGCCGGGCCAATCGCCCTTGATCCCGAAATGCACGACAAACAGCGAGGGCGAATAGCGTTTGCGCACCAGCGCATTCTTGGTGCGCTGCGCACTGCGCGAGGATTTTAGCAGATCGCGGTAAATGTGCATCACATCGCCATTGCAGGCGACCATATCGGCATCCTTGTGCCACCCGCTCGCGGTGGTGACGCCGGTCGCGCGGTCGCCCATCGTCGCGATATCGACCGCCGGGTCGTTTAGCCGCAGCACGCCGCCCAGCCGCTCGAACTGCGTCACCATCCCCGCGATCAGCGTGTTCGTGCCGCCCATCGCGAACCACACGCCGCCGTCTTTCTCGAGCTTGTGGATCAGCGCGTAGATCGCACTCGTGTTCATCGGATTGCCGCCGACCAGCAGCGTGTGGAACGACAGCGCCTGCCGCAGATGCTCGTCCTTCACATACGAACTGACGACCGAATAGACCGATCGCCACGCCTGATATTTGAACAGCCCCGGTGCCGCTTTGATCATCGCCGCAAAGTCGAGGAACGCGACATGGCCGAGCTTGCGATAGCCCTCCTCATATACGCCCGCCGCATAATCGAGGAACTTGGCATAACCCGCCACGTCCTCGGGGTTGAGCTTGGCGATCTCGGCTTTCAGCGCGGGTTCGTCGTTCGAATAATCGAACGTCGTGCCGTCGGGCCAGTTGAGCCGGTAGAACGGCATCACCGGCACCAGCGTCACGTCATCGGCCATGTCGCGCCCGGTCAGCGCCCAGAGTTCCTGCAGGCATGGCGGATCGGTGATCACGGTCGGCCCGGCATCGAAGGTGAAGCCGTCCTTCTCCCACACGTACGCCCGCCCACCGGGCTTGTCGCGCGCCTCGACGATGGTCGTCTCGACCCCCGCCGATTGCAGCCGGATCGCCAGGGCGAGCCCGCCGAAGCCCGCACCGATCACGATTGCCGTGCGACCGCTCATGATTTCTTCGCCGTGGGCAGCAGGCCGATCGCCCGCATCGCGCGCGGGATCGGCACCGGCGGCTTGCCGCTGAGCACGCGCATCTTGTCGAACAAGGTCGATCGCCCGGCATAGAATCGCCGCACCAACTGCGGATCGAGCCGGTAGAAGCGTTCGAGAACCCGGTAGCGCTCTTGCGGGTCGGCAGCGCGGAACAACATCTTGTCGAGCATACGGTAGAAGCCGCGCGCCTTCCACGTCCTTCTCGCAAAATCGTGCGTCAGGCTGTGCAGCCCCGCCCCCGACAGATCGCTCGCGGTCGCGACCAGCGCCGCCATCCGCACGGCGTCGGGCAGCGAATAGCCGGTGGTCGGGTGGAACAGCCCGGCGCGCATCCCGGCCTTCGCCACCTTATTGCCGCCCGATTGCCAATACGCTTCGAAATCGCCGCCCATCGTCACTGGCAGCACGCCCGATTCCTCACGCACGATATGCTGCGTCTGCCAGCCATGCGCCGCGGCGTATTCGAGCACGCGTTCGGCGATCGGATCGGCGTTGCTGCCCCCCACTCGGTCGACGCCGGGCTTGGGCCGGTACAGGTCGGGCGTGTCGCTGTAATAGGTGTCCTCGACGAACAACCGCGTCGCCGAAAAGGGCAAGGTATAGACGAAGCGATAGCCGTCGATCTGCTCCACCGTCGCATCCATCACGATCGGATGATCGACGCCGTGCGGCTCGTCGAGCGCGAATTCCATGCCGACGAATTTCTGCCAACCGAGATCGAGCAGCCCGAGGTCGCCCGGGCCTCGCGCATCGATCACGCCCTTCGCCTCGATCCGGTCGCCATCGGCAAGCACCACCGCAGTCGGACTGGCGGCGAGCACCTTCCGCCCGGTCATCAACGCCTTTTCCGGCAAGGCCGCGCGGATCACGGTGTCGAGCCGCTCCGACTCGATCGAATAATAGGGGCTCTTCAGCGTCCTTTTGTGCGCTGGAAAGGCGATGTCATATTGCGTCCAGCCATAGGAAATCAGCGGCGCGACGATCCAGCGATTGCCCTCGTCAATATCGCTGGCAAAGAACGACCAGAGGTGATTGCCACCGATCGTATCCGCCCCCTCGACAATCCGCACGTCGATCCCGGGGCGCTTCTTGGCCAAAGCGAGCGCGATCAAGCCACCGGCCAGCCCGCCACCGACAATGGCCAAGTCGCATTTGTGGATGGTCGGCATGGTGAAGAGCGATACTAGAAAAGCGCCGTGGCGCAAGCGTGCGCGGGTGACGGATCGGTTCGGCGGGTGTAGGGTTTTCGCACGATGCCCACGATCTTCTCTCTGCCAGTCGCCATTCCCGTCGCCATCATCGCTTCGGCGCTGGCCATGTCGTTGATCGTCGGAGTGCGCTATCTGATAGTATCGGGCGCCTTCGACGTCGCGACGCGCGCGAAATATCCCGGCCTTTATGCCGGCCTCACCCCGCAAATCCGGCGCGAGATCGCGTGGAGCCTCGCCTCGGCGCTGATCTACGGCGTTCCGGCCGGGGTCGTCGCCTGGGGGTGGCAGAATCGCGGCTGGACGATGATCTATGCCGATATCGCCGCCTGGCCCCTGTGGTACGCGCCGGTCTCGGTGCTGCTGTATCTCTTCGCGCACGACACCTGGTTCTATTGGACACACCGCTGGATGCACGCGCCGCGCGTCTTCAAGCTTGCCCATGCCGTCCATCACGAAAGCCGCCCGCCCACCGCCTGGGCGGCGATGGCGTTCCACCCGATCGAAGCGATCACCGGTGCTGTGATAATTCCGCTACTGGTCTTCCTGATTCCCATTCATATCGGCGCGCTTGGGTTGGTGTTGACCATAATGACGGTTATGGGAGTGACAAATCACATGGGGTGGGAAGTTTTTCCTGCGTTCATGTGGAAAGGCCGACTGGGGGGTTGGCTCATCACTGCGAGTCATCATCAACGCCACCACGAACTGTATCGGGGCAATTATGGACTCTATTTCCGTTTCTGGGACCGGCTGTGCGGCACCGACCGCGGCGTCGGCGATTTCGCCAAGAGCCACGCCAAGGCTGCGCGCGCGCAAGCTGGCGCAAGTCGGCAGCCTGAGCGCGGCGGCGCTGCTGTTGCTGCCAGGAGCGGTCGGGACGGGTGAGCTCTCGGTCGACGTCTCCAATCTGCGGTCGCACAAGGGCTTCGTGCGCATTTGCCTGACCGCCGATCCGCAGAATTTCCCCGCCTGTATCGACGATGCGCAAGCAGTGACGCGCTCGATTCCGGCGGGCACGCCCAAGATTCGCTTCGATGGCCTGGCGCATGGCGACTATGCGGTCGCGGTCATCCACGACGAAAATGGCAATCGCAAGCTCGATACTTTCGCCGGCATTCCGCGCGAAGGCTTCGGTTTTTCGCGTAATCCGCCGGTCACGTTCGGGCCGCCGCGTTTTTCGGCTGCGCGCTTCACGCTGACGAGTGATGCAGAAACGCAACAGGTGCGGATGCGTTACTTGCTCTGAGCGCAGCCCCACGGACCCAAAACAGTACGGGCACGTTACGGCCCCAACCCCTGACTGTTGGAGTCCTACCCCGTGATCGTTGCCAGCTCGCATACCAATATCCTGCTCGCCTCCGCCGCTTTGTTGCTCGGCGCAACCGCCGTTCCCGCCCTCGCGCAGGACGCGCCACCGCCGCCGACGAGCGCCGAAGGCAAGGAAGATCTCGCGGCCCGCCTCAATGGCGACAGCGTGACGATCGGCATCGGCGGTGCCTATCTCCCGGATTATGAAGGCTCTAACGACTATCGCCTGGCGCCCGGACCGGTCGCGATCGGGACGATCAAGGGTTTCGCCTTTTCGGTGGTCGGCAACCGCGCCAGCGTCGATCTGATTCCGAACCGTCCCGGCCAGTCGATCGATCTGCAATTCGGCCCGGTCGGCGTCATCAACTTCAACCGCTCGGCACTCAGCACGATCGAGGACACGCGTATCCGCGCGCTCGGCAAGCGCAGTGCCGCGATCGAAGTCGGCGGCTATGTCGGGATCGGAAAGACCGGCATCATCACCAGCCCCTATGACAAACTGTCGGTGTCGCTCAGCTATCGTCAGGGCGTCAGCGGCGCGCATCGCTCCTATACGTGGCAGCCGACCGTCACCTATATCACCCCGCTCAGCCGCAAGGCTGCGGCCGGCCTCATCGGCTCGGCGCAATATTCGGGGCAAGGCTATGCCGACAGCTATTTCTCGATCAGCCCGGCGCAGAGCCTCGCCAGCGGCCTGCCGACCTTCAACGCCCGCAAGGGCTGGCGCAATTATAGTGTCGGCGGGTTCTTGACCTATTCGCTGACCGGCGATCTGCTCCACGGGTTCAAGGTCGTGGCGGGTGGTACCTATACCCGCGCGCTCAACGACTTTTCCTACAGCCCGATCGTGCGCATCGCGGGGTCGAAGAACCAGTGGCTGGGCGCTGTCGGGGTGGCCTATACCTTCTGACCCGGTCCGGCGCATTCACACCGCGTTCACCTGGCTCGGTGGAGCAAGGTGACCGACGCGAAACGGGAGCGATCCGCCACATCCCGGCTTGCGTCGTCGCCCGGTCGGTGCCACGCGTTCCGGAATAACGAAGCGTTTAAAGCAAAAGGGTTCGGCACAATGACCGATACTGTGATTGAAGCCGGGGATACGGGCGACGCGCTGGTTGCGCAGTTCGATGCACGCGTCGAGCGCCGTAACGAACGCCGCGAATTCTTTCGCACTGCGCTCGGGGCGGGCGCGGTTGCGGCGGTCGGCGCGACTGCGGTAACGCTCGCGTCGCGCGCCACGGCGCAGTCGGTCACCGATTCCGCCATTCTCAATTTCGCGCTCAACCTCGAATATCTCGAGGCGCAATTCTACAGCTATGCCGTAACTGGCGCAGGGCTGCCCAACACGCTGCTGACCCCCGGCAGCGCCAGCACCACGACGCAGGGGACGGTCACGCCCGGTCGTCAAGTCAGCTTTTCCGATCCGCTCGTCGCGCAATATGCGCGTGAAATTGCGGCCGACGAAGCGGCGCACGTCGCGTTCCTGCGCACGCAGCTCGGCACGTCTGCGGTGGCAATGCCCGCGATCGATCTCGGTAGCACCGCGACCAGCGCGTTCAGCGTCGCCGCCCGCGCCGCCGGTCTGGTCGGCGCGAGTGACGCCTTCGATCCCTACGCCAACGATCAGAACTTCCTGCTCGCCGCCTTCTTGTTCGAAGACGTCGGGGTAACAGCCTATAAGGGTGCGTCGTCGCTGCTCGAGAGCAAAGTCTATCTCGACGCCGCCGCCGGCATCCTCGCGGCGGAGGCGTATCACGCGTCGATCATCCGCACCGTGCTGTACCGCAAGGGGCTCGATACGCCGTCTTTCCGTACCTCCGCCAACGCCATTTCGGACGCGCGCGACGGGCTCGATGGCACGACCGACGACGATCAGGGCATCTCGCCCCTCACCCTCGTCAGTACGCTCACCGCGACCACTCCGGCTGGCGCCTACGCCCCGCAAGTGCCTGCGGCGCTGCTGGGCGTTGCCTCGAACATCGTGCCGACCGGCCCGGACGGCACGGTTTTCGGTCGCTCGATCGGCGCGGTGCTTAACATCGTCTATCTCAATCGACTGGCGGTGACGAAGGGCGGGTTCTTCCCGAACGGCGTCAACGGATCGTTTGCGACCAGCAACGCCAGCTGATTTTCCGCTACGACGCCAGCCAGTGACTATTCCGATCGGAGTTCCCCAGTGATCGACAGCGACATTCTCCTGCAGGCGCTCGATGCGAGCGAACGGCGTCGTTCCGAGCGGCGCAATTTCCTGCGCAGCGCCAGCGCGGCCTCGCTCGCAGTCGGCGGCAGCGCGCTGCTCGCGGCGTGCGGCGGCAGTGGCGGCAGCGCGACGCCTACCCCGACCAGCACCGTCACCCCGACGCCAAGCCCGAGCGCGACCTCGGTGCTGCAGGATCAGGACACGCTCAATTTCGCGCTCAACCTCGAATATCTCGAGGCGCAATTCTACAGCTATGCCGTGACCGGCGCGGGCATCCCCGATGTCCTGCTCGCCAGCGGCAACGGCAACGCATCGGTAAAGGGGACCGTCACCGGCGGTCGCCAAGTGACCTTCACCGATACGATCGTGCGCGAATATGCGCGTGAGATCGCCGCCGACGAGATCGCGCACGTCGCCTTGCTGCGCTCGGCGCTCGGCGCGGCTGCGGTGGCGATGCCCAATATCAACATTGATGGCGGGGCGAGCGGTGCCTTCACCGCGCTCGCCCGCGCGGCCGGCATCGTCGGCCGGACCGACACGTTCGACCCTTATGCCAGCGACGAGAATTTCCTGCTTAGCGCCTTCATCTTCGAAGACGTCGGCGTCACCGCGTACAAGGGCGCCGCTGCGCGCATCAACAGCGCGCTGCTGATCGATGCCGCCGCCGGGATCCTCGCGACCGAGGCGTATCACGCCGGCCTGATCCGCACCGTTCTCTATTCCAAGGGCCTGACCACGCCGTCCCTGCGCACCAATGCCGGGTTGATCAGCGATGCACGCGACAGCCTCGATGGGACCACGACCGATCTCGACCAGGGCATCGTTGGCGATGCCACGACGTCGAACCTCGTGCCGACCGACGCCAACGGCCTCGTTTTCGGTCGCACGGCAGGCCAGGTACTCAACATCGTCTATCTCAACAGCGGTGCCGTCGTCGGCGGCGGCTTCTTCCCGGCTGGCCTCAACGGCAACATCAAGACCAGCGCGGCCAGCTAAATCCTTTGCAAGGCGCGCCGATGCGCTGAGGGTTCAAACCCAGTAACCGCAACGGCCTTGATCGCCCGACGCAGTCCGCTGGCAAGGAGCGCGGCGCAGACGCGTAGTAGCGCTACGCGCAAGCAAGCGACGTAGCCAGCGGGCTGCGCCGGGCGGCCGCGAAGCGGCGGGCGCCTTTTCGCGCATTGCTCCTATCCGTGCGCAAAAATCCGCTCCGTCACGGCCATTGCGGTTACTGGGTTTGGACCCTAAACTGATACCATCCCCGGGGGGCTGCCGATCCGCAGCTGAGAGGCAGGCAGGAGCCCGCGACCCGCATCAACCTGATCCCGTTAGCACGGGCGGAGGGAGGGAGCGGTTTTCCACCCCGAAACCCGTGCCCTCGCTCCGAACTTTGGAGCGACACGCATGGCCGACATCCCAGCCCGTACGGAAATTGGCGTCACGACTGGCGCGATCCGTGGCAGCCGCAAGATCCACGTCCCCTCGCCCAATATCCCCGGCGCAGGCGTGGCGATGCGCGAGATTATGCTCGAACCGTCGTGCGGCGAGCCGCCCTTGCGCGTCTATGACACCAGCGGCCCCTATACCGACCCCAATGCCCAGATCGACATCCAGGCCGGCCTCCCCCAGCTCCGCCGTGACTGGATCCTCGCGCGCGGCGATGTCGAATCGTACGACGCCCGCGAAATCCGCCCCGAGGACAATGGCCTGACCGGTCCAGACCGCGCCGCCGGCGTCCCGCAATTCCCGCACGTCATCAAGCGCCCCTTACGCGCCAAACCCGGCGCCAACGTCAGCCAGATGCACTACGCCCGCCGCGGCATCATCACCCCCGAGATGGAATATGTCGCGATCCGCGAAAATCTCGGCCGCGCGCAACTGAAGGAAGCCCTCATCCGCGACGGCCAGGATTTCGGCGCGTCCATCCCCGATTACGTCACCCCCGAATTCGTCCGCGACGAAATCGCGAGGGGCCGCGCGATCATCCCCAACAACATCAACCACCCCGAATCCGAACCGATGGCGATCGGCCGCAACTTCCTGGTCAAGATCAATGCCAACATCGGCAACAGCGCGGTCGCCAGCAATGTCGCGTCCGAAGTCGACAAGATGGTCTGGTCGATCCGCTGGGGCGCGGACACCGTCATGGACCTCTCCACCGGCCGCAACATCCACGACACGCGCGAATGGATCATCCGCAACAGCCCCGTGCCGATCGGCACCGTGCCGATCTACCAGGCGCTCGAGAAGGTCGGCGGCGTCGCCGAGGACCTCACCTGGGAAATCTTCCGCGATACCCTGATCGAGCAAGCCGAACAGGGCGTCGATTATTTCACGATCCACGCCGGCGTCCGCTTGGCCTATGTCCCGATGACCGCCAAGCGCGTCACCGGCATCGTCAGCCGCGGCGGCAGCATCATGGCGAAATGGTGCCTCAGCCACCATAAGGAGAGCTTCCTCTACGAACATTTCGACGAGATCACCGAGATCATGAAGGCGTATGACATCGCCTACAGCCTCGGCGACGGCCTGCGCCCCGGCTCGATCGCCGACGCGAACGACGAAGCGCAGTTCAGCGAGCTCTATACGCTCGGCGAACTCACCCACCGCGCGTGGAAGAGCGACGTGCAGGTGATGATCGAAGGCCCCGGCCATGTGCCGATGCACAAGATCAAGGAGAATATGGACAAGCAGCTCGAAGTCTGCGGCGAGGCGCCCTTCTATACGCTCGGGCCACTCACCACCGACATCGCGCCGGGTTACGACCATATCACCAGCGGCATCGGCGCCGCGATGATCGGTTGGTATGGCACCGCGATGCTGTGCTACGTCACGCCCAAGGAGCATCTCGGCCTGCCCGACCGCGACGACGTGAAAGTCGGCGTGGTAACCTACAAACTCGCCGCCCACGCCGCCGATCTGGCCAAAGGCCACCCCGCCGCCAAGATGCGCGACGACGCCGTCAGCCGCGCCCGCTTCGAATTCCGCTGGCGCGACCAGTTCAACCTGTCGCTCGATCCTGACACGGCCGAACTCTATCACGACGAAACCCTCCCCGCAGAAGGCGCCAAGACCGCGCATTTCTGCAGCATGTGCGGCCCGAAATTCTGCTCGATGAAGATCACGCAGGAAGTGCGGGACTTTGCCGGCAAGCAGAATCAGGGCGTCGAGGGGTTTATTGCTTCGGGGCCGACGGGTGCGGAGACGGCGGCGGCAAGCAAGGCCGCGGCGATCAAGGGGATGGAGGAGATGAGCGCGCTGTATAATGCGTCAGGGCGTGAGCTTTATATAGGCGCTGGTGGGCGGGAGCACGACTAGCTTACTCCGCCACCTGTGAGCCGGGACGGAATATTTGTAATTGCGCTAAACTCGATCTATCGTTCCTAACTTGTTCCTTAGGAGGATGCGATGGTTGCGCAAGCATTTGGTGATGAGCACACGCGTCAGAAACTAGAGACCGTAGAGAAATGCCTTTCGGTCTATACAACCGCACTAAAGAGACAAAATTTCGAGTTGTTGTATGTCGACGCCTGTGCAGGATCCGGCTCATCAATACCAAAATCAGCGCTAGCCGAGCCGCAGGCCGATAGTGGGCAGACGAACCTGCTTGGCGATCCAAAGCCGGTAATTGACGCGGACCAAATTATTGTTGGATCAGCGCTTCGCGCGCTGAAAGTGCAGCCCCATTTTGATAGGTATCTTCTGAATGACGTAAAAAAATCAAACGTCGCTGCGCTCAGGGCAGCGATAGATGCGGATTTCTCTCACCTTAAAGACCGTATTCAGCTAACTCGGTTTGATGCCAATGAGATGCTGACCGACTTATGTAAGCGAACAAACTGGAAGGCGACGAGAGCAGTCGTTTTCATCGATCCCTTTGGCCTACAAATAAAATACTCGACTCTCGAAGCCTTGGGGAAAACCGGTGCGGTCGATGTTTGGTATCTTGTTCCTGTCTTCGCCATGTACCGACAAATTCGCCAAGACGGTGGCGTTTTGGAGGATGGAGGACGTAGCGTCGACGAGGCGCTGGGCACTGAAGAATGGCGTAACGTCGTCGCAACCGAGGAAAAGGGGCAGATCGATTTGTGGGGTAACAGCCAAGCCGTTTCAAAACGGGCGGTCGACGTGAAATGGTTTGAAACAGTTGCAAAGGAGCGATTGAAGGCGGCGTTTGACGGCCGGGTTGTTGATCAAGTGTTGCCCTTAGGGCGAAGCGGGCTTCACGAATTTTCCCTAATGTTTGCGTGGGCAAATCCGAGCGATCGAGCTAGGTTGGCATCGAAACTAGCGAGCGCAGTTTTGAGATAATGTCGGGAACCTCCGAGATCGAATGGACCGATATTACGTGGAACCCGGTTGCGGGGTGTAGCGTCGTGTCCGCGGGCTGTACTAATTGTTATGCAATGCGGATGGCGGCTCGCCTGCAGGCAATGGGCCATCCTAAATACAAGGGGACGATTCGGAGGAGCGGCAAACGCAGTGTTTGGACTGGCCAGGTCAACATCGATCCATCGACATTGAATGATCCGATAAAGTGGAAGCGTGGAAAACGAATTTTCGTAAATTCGATGTCCGACCTCTTTCACGACAACGTATCAACCGCTTTCATTCAAGCTGTTTGGTCAACGATGGAGCAGTGCCCTCAGCATCAGTTTCAAGTTCTGACAAAGCGCCCTGAAAGAATGGCAACTATGTTTGCTTTGGGCGAACTCCAGCAGCTGCCTCAGGTGTGGATCGGTACGTCGGTGGAAAGCGAAGCCGTTGTCGACAGGATCGCGCACCTCGTTGCCATATCAGGCATGACCCGATTTGTATCTTTCGAGCCATTGATTGGCTCGGTTGGACTTATAGACCTGCGCGGAATTGATTGGGCGATTGTAGGAGGTGAGTCCGGTCCGGCCTCGCGGCCAATGCAAATTGAGTGGGTCGAACAGATTGAGAAGGCGTGCCGGAGAGCGGGAACTGCCTTTTTCTTCAAGCAGTGGGGCGGACGTAATAAGAAGGCGGCTGGGCGCAAGCTTCGGGGCCGCACATACGACGAGTATCCGCGCGAACTAGCCGCCTGATTTGCCCCACATCGCTCACATCACGCTCGTCGTCCGCGACTATGACGAGGCGCTTGCTTTCTACATCGGCAAGCTCGGCTTCACTTTGGTCGAGGATACGTACCAGCCCGAGCAGGGCAAACGGTGGGTAACGATCCGCCCGCCCGGCGCAGCCAAAGACGCCACCACGATCCTCCTCGCCCGCGCCACCACGCCCGAACAGGCCGCCGCGATCGGCAACCAGACCGGCGGTCGCGTCTTCCTGTTTCTGGCCACCGATGATTTCGCGCGCGATCATGCCGCCTTCACCGCCGCCGGGGTCGAATGGGTCCGCCCGCCCGCGCGCCACGCTTATGGCGAGGTCGCGGTGTTTGCCGATCTGTACGGCAATCACTGGGATCTCGTGCAGTTCTGCTGAAGCCCGCGCCAAAATCCGCTGTCCTACATGGTCACGATATGTTCCAAACTGTCGGATGGCAAAACGCACCCCCCGCAACCCCGCGCGCGCCTCGGCTGCGCGTGCTTCTTCGACCGCTTTGGTCGTCACACCCCCGCTCGACTCGGACGATCCCGAACTCGACGCGAACGGGTTCGATCCGGCGGATTATGACTGGGTCCCGGTCAAGCGCGTGCGCCGCGCCGATGGGTGGAACGATTCGAAACAGCGCAGCTTTATCGAAACGCTCGCCGATACCGCCTCGGTCACCGAAGCGGCACGCGCGGTCGGCATGACGACGACGAGCTGTTATCGCTTGCGCCGTCAGGCCGGGGCCGAGGGCTTTGCGCGCGCGTGGGACGCGGCGCTGCACGCCGCCGCCGCGCGCCTGGTCGAGGTCGCGTTCGACCGGGCGCTTAACGGTGTCGAACACATCATCTTTGACAAGGAGGGGCGGCGCGTCGGGGCGCAGCGGCGCTATAGCAACACGCTGTTGATGCATTTGATGCGCGCGCATCATCCCGCTTTATACGGTCGCTCGCACCTCGATACGCGGCCAGCGGCGCTGCCTGCGCTGCCGCCGGTCGCCGCAGCACTTGCCGAACTCACGCCCGTGACGCCAGCCGACCCGCATTTGCTGATGCCGCCCGAGCGGCTCGAAACCGCGCTCGAAGTGGCCGATCTGGCGGACGGCACGCTCCCGCACTGGTACCGCGATCGCGATCCCGAACCCGTCTTTCACGAGGATGCAGCGTTCGAGGCGAAGCTGCAGGCCTGTCTCGACGAGGCGCGAGAGCAGCGCGCGGTTGAGGCCCAGGAAGCGGTGTTGCAGGGCCTCGACGACGGGGACGACCTTGACGACGGGGACGACCTCGACGACCTAGACGACGGGGACGAGGGGGATGACGGGGAGGCGGAAGAGCTGCCCGATCGCGGCTGAAAAAACGGCGTTTGGGTGGCACTTTCGGCACTTTCGGCGCACCCGCACGCACGCGGCTTTCGCATCGCCCGCAAAGCTGGCAGGTTAATCGCGATGCTCCCCGCGCTGCTCATCATCGATGATTTCCTCGCCGATCCACACGGCGTCCGCCGCGCAGCGCTCGGCCTGGGCTATGATCCGGCGCTGAAGGCCGGAAATTATCCGGGGCTGCTCTCGAACGATCCCCTGGAGATCAAGGGCCTGGACGCGGCGGTCGCGGCGCGGATCGGGGTGCCGGTTGCGGCGATGCCGGGTACCAGCCACGGCCATTGCCGCCTCACGCTCGCCGGTGACAAGGGCGCGAGCGGGGTGCATATCGATCCGTGCTTCTATTCGGGCATCCTGTACCTCAGCCTGCCAGAGCATGCGCGCGGCGGGACCGATTTCTTCCGCCACCGCCCGACGGGGCTCGATCGCGTGCCGACCACCGATCTGGCGCTGCTCGAAAGCGGCTTTAGCGATGTCAACGATCTGGTCGAGCGCGTGGTCAATGCCGACACGCTGAAGCCCGCGCGCTGGGAAAAGGTGATGACGGTGCCGATGCGCTTCAACCGGCTGGTGTTGTTCAGCCCGTGGCTGTTCCACAATTCAGCGCCCGGCTTCGGCCGCAGCGGCGCGGACGGGCGGCTGGTGATGCTGTTGTTCTTCGCACAGGGGCGCCCGTCGCCGGACGCCCCTGGCTGGTGATCGCAGGGGTTTAGAAGCGCACGCCCACGCCCGCCGCGACGTGGCGACGCTGCAGGTTCACGCCGAAGAACTTGCCGTAATCGGCATAGTTGAATTCGAGGAGGCCGTAGACGTTCTTGCCGAAAGTGTAATCAACGCCGATCGCGCCCTGTACGCCGTCCTTGGTGGTCGATCCGGTGCCGAACGCGGTGTTCGCGCTGAAGCTGATCCGGGCATAGCCGGCCTTGGCATAGATCAGCGCCTTGTCGCTGACCGCGACACCGAGACGACCACCAACGCCGAGATTGCCATTTTCCTTCAGGCAATCGGGGCCGTCGCACAATTTGACGCTGGAGAATTCATAGACCGCATACGGCCCGACCACGACCGACTTGCCCGCCTTCAGATCGAAGCCGATTTCACCGCCGCCGGAAACCGCGCTGCCGATCTTGTAGACATTGCCGCTGTCGCTGATCGTCGGCGTTTCATAGCCGATACGCGCTTCGGCGCGGACGCCGTCGAACTGGCTGGCGCGGGTGTTGCTGTCCTGCGCGGCAGCAATGCCCGGAAAGCAGGCCGCAGCAGCGGCGAGCAGATACCAAGATTTCATCAAATGTCCCCCGGATTATGGTTGTTTTATAACAGGTAAGATCGCAAACGCGCAAAATTACCGGGGGCGGCGCTAACGGCCGGTGCGAACGCCGTCCAGTCCGTATCGCAGCCGAAACGGTTTATTTTCAAAATGTTGCTGCGGTGTTGCAGCGATATCACACAGTAAGGGAGGGAAGCGCCCAATCGATCGCCCCGCGACCATGCTGCGCCAGGAACGTATTGGCCTGCGAAAACGGTCGGCTGCCGAAAAAGCCGGTGCGCGCCGACAGTGGAGAGGGATGCGCCGACCGTATGATCAGGTGCCGTCCGGCGGGGGCCGCGGCCGCGATCAACCCCGCTTTCTGCTGCGCATGGGCGCCCCATAGCAGGAACACCGTCGGCGCGGACCGCTCGGCCACCAGGGTGATCACGGCATCGGTGAAGCGCTCCCACCCCTGCCCGCGGTGCGACGCAGGCACGCCCTCACGGACGCTCAGCACCGTGTTGAGCAGCAGCACGCCTTGCCGCGCCCACGCCTCAAGGAACCCGTGCGCCGCGCGCGGGATACCCAGATCGGCCTGCAACTCCTTGTAGACGTTGGTCAGGCTCGGCGGGATGCGGATGCCGGGCCGGACCGAGAAGCTCAGCCCATGCGCCTGGCCCGCGCCATGATAGGGGTCCTGCCCGAGAATGACGACGCGCACTGCATCAAGCGCGGTCAGCTCAAGCGCGCGGAAGCGGTCGGCCGTGGGCGGATAGACCGCGACCCCCGCCGCCGCCTCACCCGCCAGGAACGCGTCGAGGTCACGCCTGTACGGCGCGTCGAACTCGGGCTGCAACGCGGCGCGCCAGCTCGGATGTAGCGCCGCCGCTGCCTCCACGCCGCTGAGCCCTCAGCGCTTCCGGACGAATTCGGCGCGGAGCACGAGGCCCTTGATCCCGTCGTACCGACAGTCGATTTCCTGTGCATCACCGGTCAGCCGGATCGACTTGATCAGCGTGCCGCGCTTGAGCGTCTGCCCCGCGCCTTTGACGGTCAGATCCTTGATCAACGTCACCTGGTCGCCATCGGCCAGCACATTGCCGACCGAATCGCGCACGATCACCGCATCGCTGTCGACCGCGGCGGCGGGCGCGGCCTGGATCCATTCGCCGCTCGCTTCGTCATAAACGAAGGTGTCTGCGTCCCCGTTTCCGTCCACGCCGATCAACCCTTGATGTTGACCATGGCGACCGGCTGGCCCTTGGCGGTCGGGTTCGATGCGTTTGCCTTGGGCGCCTTTTCGGCCTTGGGCTTGCGCACTTCCTTGTTCGATTTCTTCTGGCTCTTGGCCATGTCGCGTCCTGACCGGGGCGGAAGGCCCCGCGCATCCTTAGCGCCAAAGTGGCCCGGGGCGCACCTCAATTCGCTCGAGCGCGTGGGGCCCTCGCTTGATCGAAGTCAGTGCGATTGTCGCCTCCGGCTGCGCAACTCTTGGCCCACTAACCCGTTGATGTCGCACGCCGGACGCGCGCCCCCTTCGCGTCCGGCGTACCCTTCCGATCGACCGAGGAGCCAAGCCATGGGCCTGTTCACCAAAGACATCGTCACCTTCGAAGACCTGTTCCTGCATCAGTTGCAGGACGTCTATTATGCCGAGAACCAGATCACCAAGGCACTGCCGACGATGATCGAAAAGGCGACCGACGCTGGCCTGAAGGCTGGTTTCCAGCAGCACCTGCGCGAAACCGAGGGTCAGATCCGTCGCCTTGAGCAAGTGTTCGACAAGCTTGGCGAGCAGCCCAAGGGCGCGACCTGCCCGGCGATTCAGGGCATCATCAAGGAAGCCAATGAAGTCGCCGGCGACATTGCCGACAAGGCCGTGCTCGATGCCGCGCTGATTGCCTCGGCACAGGCGGTCGAGCATTATGAGATCGCCCGCTACGGCACGATGATCGCCTGGGCCAACCAGCTCGGCCGCACCGAAATCGCCGCGATCCTGCAGGAAACGCTCGACGAAGAATATGCGACCGACGACAAATTGACCGCGATGGCGACGGGCAAGCTCAACGCCCGTGCCGAAGACGCCGTTTCCGCGCAGTAAACGCTGGTCGTCAGAACGACCCCGGCACCTCGCGTTGCGTCGTGTCGGGGCGTTCGGGCGTCAGCAATTCCATCGGTGGTGCCGACACCGTCACGCGGCTCGCCTGCGCGCTCAGCCCTCCTGGTGCGTCCGCGGTGATCGCCGACGTGCAACTGCGTCCCGCCAGATAATCGAGCGCCGCCCGCGTCGATGTCTCGAGCGGACTGCCGAGCGGATGCGTGAGATCATCCCCGGCCTGACAGCTTGCTTCCATGATGCTGGCAAGCCCGTCATAATAAGCGCCCTGGCGATTGGCGTTCTGCAGCGCGAAGGCGATCACGCGCAGCCGATCATCGCAGGCGGAGCGGTCGAGTGCGATCTGGCCCACTGGCTTGCCGTAGGTATTGGTGCCGATCAGCGCGGCGTTCGCACGCAGATACGGGATCTGCGCCGCGATCACGAGCTCGCTCGCCGAGGCGCTGCTGCCCGTGCCGATAAAGGCAATCTTTGTCGGCGCGATCGATTGCGGTTGCGGCGCGAAGAAGGCCGTGACGTTGTTCGAGGCCTTTTCGGGCCTGAACGTCGTGTAGTCGATCACGTCCGAGGTCGACCGGTTGGCGCCAAGCAAATTGGTCATCAACTCAGCGATCGAGACCAGCCCGCCGCCATTGTAGCGGACATCGACGATCACGTTGGTAATACCCGCCGTGCGGAACGAGGCGAAAGCCGTGCGCAGCGCCGGGTCCGCCGTCGAAATAAAGGTACGCAAGTTGATATAGCCGACTTGCCGCCCGCCATCATTGATGATCTGCGCGCCGTAACGGTTGGAGACCGGCGTCAGCGAATAGTCCGATTTACTGACGGTGACGTTGCGCGTCCCGCTCGAATCGGTGATCCGCAGCACGCGCGTCGTACCCGCCGTGCTCGGCCCGAGGGCATTGGTGACGCCATTGCCTCCTTCGGCCGAGATGATCGCATCGACGGTGCGCAGATCGCTCGCACTGGTGCCGATCGCGACGATCTCCGCGCCGCGATCGATCCCGGCGGTGAGCGCCGGCGCGCCTTCGAAGGATTCGGCGATGAACACGCGCCGTCCCGTCGAATCGAGCGACAGCCGAAAGCCGAAGCCAGCGCTCGACCCCGAGGCATAAAAGGCATCCTCGGACGCGATAGAGGTCAGATAGGTGAAGTAACGGTCCTTGCGCTGCGCCCGGGCCGTGGCGGTCAGCGCATCGATATAATCCCCGACATTGCCATACGGCGTCGGATCGAGGCTGGCGGGCAAGGTGTCAGGAAAGAGATACCATTCGCGCAATTGGCCCAAGGCCCAATCCTGCCGTTGGCGTAAAGAGCAGCCAGCAGTCGTCGTTGCAGGACTCGGCGTCGGCGTGGTGGCGGTGGCTCCGCCCGTTCCGCTCGACGTGCCGCCGCCGCTGCAGGAGGCAAGCACCGTGGCCAGTGCCACTAACGTCGTCGGAATACGCGATCTGATCATCACTCACCTGCCTTGCGGCAAGCTAACGTGGGGGCCTCGGGTTGTCAGTGATAAAAATCAATATGCGAAAGGGGATACGGCATCGTCTCGGGCGGCCGTGACGCCGGGCCGATCATACCATCGGCGCGAGCGTGATGACGCTGGAAAGCAAAGCGGCGCTGAGCACGAAGGATGCAACGACCGAAACGGCGACGCGCTGGAGCGATTCGAAACGGATGAACATGATGACGATTCCCTTTGGTGCGGCGATCCGAACCATCCGTCCGCCGTGCCAAACGAATTGCACGCGCCGTGCCAAGTTACGAAAACGTCGGAAATCTGCGGATTTTTGATAAGTGACGGTACGCACGACGCATTGCACACGGTAAAATTCGCCAACTATCGGCGAAAATCCCTATCCTGCGTAAACGCGGTTTCGCCCGCCATCCTTGGCAGCGTACAACAATTTGTCGGCGCGTCCGAAAACCGCGCCCAGCACTTCGCCCGGCTCGGCTTCGGTCAAGCCCCCGGAGAAGGTCACCGCGCCGAGCGGCGCGTCCGATTCGCGCAGGCGATAGCGTTTCCCGGCCACCGACATCCGTGCCGACTCCAGCATCGCGCGCGCCGCGGGCAGCTCCAGGCCGCTGAACAGGATGATGAATTCCTCGCCGCCATAACGCCCGACGAAATGCTCGGGGCACGCCTCGGTCAGCGCATCGGCGATTGCCCGCAACACCCGGTCGCCAACCGAATGGCCGAACTGGTCGTTAACGCGCTTGAAGCGATCGACGTCGCACACCGCAAGGCAGATTGTGCCCCCGGCCTGTATCCGCTCCGCAAAGGTTTCCTCGAAGGCCCGGCGATTGGGGAGTCCGGTCAGCGGATCGCGCCGCGCATCGCCGCGCGCCTCCTCAAGCTTCTCGCGAAGCTGATCGGCCTCGCTGGTCGCGGCGGCGAGCCGCGCCTCGGCGGCCTGTACGCGGCTGAGCATCAGGCCCGTCAGCACGATGACATTGTCGGCGCCACCACCCGCCCGCATCGCATCGGCGCTGGCGGCGAGATCACGACCGAAATCCTCGGTATCGGCGCGCACGCGCCGCACCATGTCGGTAAAGCCTTCGACCTGCATCTGCGTTTGCGCCACCAGCGTATCGGCATGGCCCGGCTCGGCCGTCGCGGCAGGATCACCGACGGTGAGCGCTCCGATCTGCCCGCCCAGGGTCTGAATATCGCGCGCCGTCAGGCGCACGCCGCCTTCGGTCAGCGTCGCCACCGATTGCGCGAGCGCACCGTCGGGATTGCAGAACACGCGGTGGGCGAAGGCATAATGCGCCGGATCCGGACTCAGCCGGTGCAGCCGCAGGAATGCGCGGATCGAGTCGAAGACGTGTTCGGAACGGTCCTCCACCGCCACCAACCGTGCCTGCCGCGTCGCGCTCATCGCTCCCAAACGCCCTTCGGACTTCGGTCCTGCGTGATAGCGAGACCGTCAATACAACCTATCATAGAGCGAAACTGCTAAGATTGGATAACGCGCCCGCTAATAGATTGTTTGGAGTCCACAGGCGGCGTCAACGGGTGAAGGCAATCCCGAACCGCGCATGGTTGTCGCGGCGCGCATAGTCGATCAGCGATTCGCCATAGCCGGTGAAGACCTGCCCGAAGAGATAGAGATGCGGCAGCCGATCATCGATGCTGGCAAGCGGATAGGACAGGAATGCCTCGGCACTGCCCTTGCCCGTCCCCGGATTGCCGCGCGCGGTGACCGCCGCCTTCCATCCCTCGCGCTGCTCCAGCGCGAGCCCGAGCGACGTATAGCCCCAATAGCGATCGATATCCGGGGCAAGGCCGCGATAGCCGAAATAGCCCCAGGCCTGCGGCGTCACCGTCACTTTCCATCTCGTACCCAGATCGAACGTCTTGCTTGCGCGCAGGAAGAAGCGGTTCACGTCGATCGAATTGGTGACGCCACCGCCGTTCGAATCATGCGCATAGCCGCCGCCGATCGTCAGCGCCGGACCGATCGGTACGTCGAAGAAGACTTGCGGACTGAAGATTTCGGTGCGGATCGGGCCGGACCGACGATTGAGCGCCCAGAAGATCGTCTGCGTATAGGCGAAATCGAGCCGCGGGCCGTCATCCTCGCCGAGCAGTCGGACATCGAAACTGACTTGAAGCTTCGCCCCCGAACTCTTCGCGCCGATCACGCCATAGATCGGGGCATAGGGGTGGAACCGATCAAGAAATGCGCTCGACCGTCCGTTCGAGCCGAGCGCGGCAGTTTCCTGTGTGGCCGGGGCAGCCCCGGGCGCCGCCGGTGGCGGAGTCGCCGCCGCCAGCGCCACCGGAAAGGATGCCGCGAGCCGATACCGCACACGCGCAAAGCCACCGGCGGCGACGCTCTGGGGTTCGTCCGGCGCGGCGATCAGCCGTAATTTGGTGCCGTCGCGCGCGATCGTCTCGATCTCGTCCGGCCCGCGCGCGGGCTGGGCCGCCGCGCCTTCGTTGAGCAGATAGACCTCGACCCCGGCGCGCGCCGCCTCGGCCGAGGCGGGCGGATCGAGCAAGGGACGCACTTGGGCCGCCGCCGGGGTGGCCCCAGCCAAGGCGATACCGCCGCCAAGGATATACAGACCGCGCATGATGTTCCCCGCTGCCACCCGATCGTGACAAAGTCGTGTCACGCCCCCCCGGATCGCCCTTTGCCGCACTCAAGGCTGGCGAAACTGTGCCAGCGCCCTTAGGCAAAGGCAATGCGCGTCACAGACACCGATCTCGCCCTTGCCGCCGCCCTTGCCGATGCGGCAGGTGCGGCGATCCGACCCTATTACCGCGCCGAACATGGGCTCGAAACCAAGGGCGATTCCTCCCCGGTAACGCTCGCAGACCGCGCGGCGGAGGGGGCGATGCGCGCGCTGATCGAACGCGCCTTTCCCGCCGACGCCATCATCGGGGAGGAATATGGCGTCAAGGAGGGTAGCTCGGGCCGCGCCTGGGTGCTCGACCCGATCGACGGGACGCGCGCCTTCATCGCCGGTCGCCCGATCTTCGGCACGCTGATCAGCCTGGTGATCGAGGGGTGGCCGATGCTCGGCGTGATCGACCAGCCGATCCTCAAGGAACGCTGGCTGGGGGTAATGGGCCGCCCGACGCTGTTCAACGGTCGCCCGGCGCAGACAAGGCGTTGCCCCGATCTGGCCAAGGCGCTGCTAGCGACGACCTCGCCCGCTCTGTTCGACGATTCGCAGCTCCACGCGTTCGAACATCTCGATGGCGCGGTGCTCAGCACGGTACTCGGCGGGGATTGCTACAATTACGCCTGCGTCGCGAGCGGCTGGCTCGACGTGGTGGTCGAGGCAGGGCTGAAGCTTCACGATTTCGCCGCGCTGGTGCCAGTGGTCGAGGGCGCTGGTGGCCGCATGTGCGATTGGCAGGGCGATCCGCTCACCGCCGATTCGATCGGTGAAGTGGTGGCCGCGGGCGATCCCGCGCGGATCGAGGAAATCCTGGAGGCGCTCGCCTGCCGTGGCCATTGATGACGCGCGTCACGCGCCGCGCGCACCAACAGAGTATCGGGGGCGGCGCGATTGCGCACCGGCAAACTGACCGTGGCCTCGAACTCGATCTGCGATCCAGCCCGGCAATCGTGCCGGTCGTGCGGATCGATTCGTCGCGGGCCGCGCTGCTTTAAGCGGGATTGCCCGCGCGCACCGTGGCGAGCGCCGCGACAAAGGCGCGGGCGTTGGCACCGACTTGCTCCGCGCTATAGCCCGCCGCGTACAGCGCAGAGCCAAGACCGAACCCCGCCGCCCCCGCTTTCAGCCACGGCAACATCGTATCCGGGGTCACGCCGCCCACCGGCAGGACGCGCATGTCGCGCGGCAGGACCGCGCGCATCGCCTTCAGTACGCCGGGGCTTGCCGCCTCCGCCGGGAACAGCTTCAACGCGGCCGCCCCCGCCCCCAGCGCGGCAAACGCCTCGCTCGGCGTTGCGATACCGGGCAAGGAAACGAGGCCCGCAGCGGCACTGGCGCGGATCACGTCGAGATTGGCGTTGGGGGAGATGATCATCGTGCCGCCCGCTGCTTGCACCGCCGCCACGTCGTCCGTGCGCAGAACCGTCCCCGCTCCGACGATCGCGCGCCCGGCGCAGCGCCGCGCGAGCCGTGCGACACTCTCAAGCGGATCGGGCGAATTCATCGGAACCTCGATCAGCGTGAACCCGGCATCGATCAGCGCATCGGCGATCGCCTCGACCTCATCGGGCCGCACCCCGCGCAGAATCGCAATCAACGGGCAGCGCGCGAACGCCTGGTCGAAATCGGAAAGGGCAGTCATGGCAGCATCCCAGCAAGCGCAACCATCCCCGCGACGAACGCGGCATGGCTGTCGACGACATGCGCCGTGCCGCCATTGGCGGTGACGGCGATCGAATAGAGTTCGGCCAGTCCGGCATCGGCGAGGATGTGGACATCGCGGTGCACACCCGCCAGCCGCGCGCCGACATCGCTGCCGATCAGCAACCCGCTGGCATAGGATGCGGCGTCGGCATCGTCGCGGCGGCCCAGCAGCTTGGCTGCGCGAATGCCGAACAGCACCGCCGCCAGATCACCGCCGCGCCCTGCCGCGACGCCATCGCGGAACGCTGCACCGGGCGTCACCTGGGCCTGAAGCTGGGCCGCGAGCAAGCCGTGGCCGCGCAGCAAGGCGAACAGCTCGCCGGTCATCGCGGTGGTGAAATCGACGATCGCGCCGCTGTCGACCCGCGCCCATTTGCAATGCGTGCCCGGCTGGCAAAGCAATCCGTCACGCGGCACCAGCCCTGCTGCCACCGCGCCGAGGAACTGCACCTCCTCGCCGCGCATCACATCGGCTTTCGTGTCGCTGAGAACCGACACGCCGGGGACGATCGCGGTGCGCGCGTCGATCCAGGCGAGGCCCCGCGCCAGTGCGGCAAGATCGGCGGGTGCCGCGACATAGGGCACCTCGCGCCAGCCGATGGTCGATCCCACCATCCCCGCCAGCAGGACCGGCAAATCGCCGAAACGACCCCGCATGCCCACAACTTCGGCGGCGAAATCGCCTTGTGCAACGCTGGTGACGCCGCGCGCATCGCGCTCTGTCGCCACAACCGCGCCGTCCTCGATCCGAAACACGCGTCGGTTTGTGGTTCCCCAATCGACCGCCAGAAAGGCGGAGGCGAACCCAGTCACGTGCCGCTCGACCGCGCGATCACCACCAGGTCGCATAGAGCGCGATCAGGATCAGCACGACGCCGACCGACGCGCCGTTGAAGCTGGTTGTCGTCTTGAACTGGACGCCTTCCATCGTGATGCGATTGGCGTTCGCGCGCGCCTTCACGGTCAGCGACAGGATCACCGCGAGCGCCAGCGATACGAGAAACACCAGCCCCATCCGGTTCATGAACGGCAGGTCCGGAAGCGCCTCCCGGAAGATGTAGGACAGCAATACCGACGATACTGCCGCCGCAATCGCCCCTGCTTCGTTCGCGCGTTTCCAGAACAGCCCGAGCAGGAAGATCACCGTGATGCCCGGCGTGAAGAAGCCGGAGAATTCCTGAATGAACTGGAACGCCTGGTCGGACTGTCCGATCAACGGTCGCGCCAACAAGATCGCGATCAGGATGGCCACGCCGGCGGCAATCCGTCCGACCAGCACCATCCGCGTCTCGCTTGCGGCATCGGCGCCATCGCCGGTCTTGATCCCGCGCACCTTGGCGTACAGATCGAGCGTGAAGATCGTCGCAATCGAGTTAATCTTGGACGCGGTCGACGCGATGATCGCGGCGATCAATGCAGCAAACACCAGCCCCAGGATCCCCGGCGGCAGGAGGCGCATCATGGTCGGATAGGCCTGGTCGGGCTTGCTCAACCCCGGCGCCAGAATGACCGCAGCGATACCGGGCAGCACGATGATGACCGGCATCAACAGCTTCAGATAGGCCGCAAACACAATACCTTTTTGCGCTTCGCCCAGATTCTTCGCGGCCAGTGCGCGCTGGATGATATATTGGTTGAACCCCCAATAGCTGAGATTGGCGATCCACATCCCGCCGACCAGCACCGCGATGCCGGGCAATTCCTTGAAATGCGGGCTGCTCGGCGACAGGATCATGTCGAAATGATCAGGCACGCGGCGCGTCAGTTCCATGAAGCCCCCGATGATCCCGGCATCGCCGCCGATCTTGCTGAGCGTGAGGCCTGATACCATCAGGCCGCCCAGCACCAACAGCGTGACCTGCACGATGTCGGTCAGCGCAACCGCCTTCAGGCCGCCGCGCAACTGATACAGCAAGGCGAAGCCGCCGAGCGCCCACAGCGCTACCGTCTGGTCGATCCCGGCGACTTGGTTGACCGCGATCGAGCCGAGCCAGATGATCGAGGTGAGATTCACGAACACGTAGAGCGCCAGCCAAAAGATCGCCATGATCGTGCGGATCGTGGGACCATACCGCTGTTCCAGGAACTGCGGCATCGTGTAGATTTCGTTCTTCAGGAAGATCGGCAGGAAGTATTTGCCGACGATCAGCAGCGTCAGCGCCGCCATCCATTCATAGGATGCAATGGCCAGACCGATCGCATAGCCCGATCCCGACATGCCGACGATCTGTTCGGCCGAGATGTTCGCGGCGATCAGCGATGCACCGATCGCCCACCACGGCAGCGATTTGGACGCGAGAAAATAGTCCGACGTGTTCTTGGTATGCCCGGCCTTTTCGCGCGAGACATATTGGGCAAGGCCAAAGATCGCGATGAAATAGACAATGACGACGGCAGCGTCGATGGTGGCAAGGTTCACGCGTTACTCCCCAGTAACGGCCAAGCCGATCAGCCGCCGTTTTCCCGATATGCCGCCGGTTCGCGGTCTGCCGACTATTTATATGACTAAATGTCTTTGTCCAGCGGCGCGGATGGGGCACACGGGTGACAAAGGCCCAATCGTGCGCCACTATGCGGGCAAATATGGCGACCAAACCCCCTTCTCTCGACCTTGCGCCCACCAATCTGCGCCCCTCGCTCGGGCGCAACCTCACCTACGGTATGCTCGACAGCCTCGGCCGCGCGATCGTCACCGGGCGCTATGAGCAGAACCCCTTCCCGACCGAGGCGCAACTTGCCCAGGCGCACGGCGTCAGCCGCTCGGTCACGCGCGAAGCGGTCAAGATGCTGACCGCCAAAGGTCTGCTCAGCGCACGGCCGCGGCAAGGGACGGTGGTGCAACCGGCGAGCAACTGGAATCTGTTCGATACCGACGTGCTGCGCTGGCTGCTCGAACGGAAATTTTCGGTCGACCTGCTGCGGCAATTCAACCAGTTGCGCGTCGCGATCGAACCCGAAGCGGCCGCGCTCGCGGCGCGCTTCGGCGGCCCGGCCGATTTGGGCAAGATCGACGCCGGGCTCGCACGGATGGTAGCAGCGGAACAGGGGCAGGACGAACCGCTGGAGGCCGATATCGCTTTCCATGTCGCGATCCTGACCGCGTCGAAGAACCCGTTCTACATGCAGTTCCACGACGTCGTGACGACCGCGCTGCGCACCTCGATCCGCTTCACCAACCGGATCAAGGGGCGCACCGCGAGCATCGCCGACCATGAAGCCGTGCGCGACGCAATCACCGCGCGCGATGCCGATGCCGCACGGCTCGCGATGCGGCATTTGATCAGCGACGTGCTCGAACTGATCGAACAGGTCGAGGCCGAGCGCGAAGCCCCGGCTACGGCGCCGTCATCTTGATCGGTACGATCTGCCCATAGGAATCGTAAGAGATAGGCTGGATCGCGATTTTCCGGTCGTCGCTATACGGCCCGGTGCCCTTCTTCCCCTCCCAGCGATGGTAGACGATCGACCACGATCCATCTTTCGGATCGCGTACGAAGCTGTGATGCCCCGGTCCCTTATAGCGCTTGTCGCTCTGCAGCAGGGCCCCGCGATATTTCCAGGGGCCGATCGGGCTCGGCGCCATCGCATACTGCACTTCGTAAGCCGCCGTGTTCCAGCTTCCGTGGCTGTACGACAGGTAATAGATGCCGTTCCGCTCATGCATGAACGCCCCTTCGGTAAACAGCGGCGGCTGTGCGATCTCCACCTCATGGTCGATCGTGACCATATCCGGCTTGAGTTCGAACACGCGCAGCGTCGCGCCCGCGCTGCCGCCCGCATAGAGATAGCGGATCCCCGATTTGGGATCGACGAATACCATCGGGTCGATCGCTTCGAAGCCGTTGCCGCCGGTCAGCAGCGGCTTGCCGCTGTCGCTGCACGGACCCTGCGGCGCAGCGCACACCGCCACGCCCAAGCGGCTCGGCGAGGGGTTCTGCGGGCCGACCGAATAATAGAGGTAATATTTGCCGTTGGCTGCGACCATATCGGGCGCCCACAGATAGTGGCGCGGCTCGCGGTCATCCTTGATCCACGCAATATCCCGCAGCGCCAGCATTTGGCTTGCCCGCGTGAAAGTCGTCCGGTCGGGCGACACCCACGCATCCAGCGTCTCGCCGCGTCCGGTCGGATACACCCACAACTGGCCGTTGAAATAGTCCGCGTCGGGATCGGCCCCGACGATCACCGATTTCACTTCCTGCGCGGCACCCGGCGCGGCAAAGGCCACCACCGCGAACGCCGCCAAAACCGTCTTGCGCATGTCCCAGCCTCCGTCAGTTCGCAGCCGGCACCACGCCCTTCGGCGCGGCGGCAAGGCGCGTGATCAGGTCGGTCTCGGCCACGCGGTACGGCTTGCCATCGGCGCGCAGCACTTCATGGAACCAGATCGGCGGCTCCTCATAGGTATAGGGCTTCTTCCAGCTGTCCCACGGCAGGCGCGTCTGCGTCTTTCCGTCGACGAAGCCCCAATTGAACATCGCGATGTTGAGCTTCTTGGCGATCGGCAGCGATCCGTCGAAGGTCGATCCGTTGCCGCGCGCCATATATTCGGTGCACAGCACCGGGCGGCCGTAGCTCAGCATCTGGCGCGCGCGGACCAGGAAGGTCTCGGGCCAGCTATAATCGTGAAAGCTCAACACGTCCGAGCGCGCGATCTGGATCCGCTCAACCGCATCGAGCTTGGCATTCTGGTCCCAATGATCGCCAGTCCACACGCCCGAGGTGAGCGGCTGAACGGGATCGACCGACTGTGCCCAATCGAACACCTTGTCGAGCAACCCGGCGACCAGCACATTCTTATTGGGCGTGGCCGCATAATTGCCGCCGCCGCCATTGTTGGGCTCGTTCCACACGTCCCACGCGAGTACGCGATCGTCCTTGCCGAAGGTGCCAACGATATCCTTCACATAGCCTTCGAGCTTGGGATATTGGCTCTTGTCCGCAAGCCGCGCGGCGCCCGGTGCTTGTACCCAGCCCGAATTGTGCACGCCCGGAATCGGCGGATGCTGCGGTCCGGCAACGGGATTGGGATCCCAGCAGCTGTCGAACAGCACGAACATCGGCTTGATCTTGTGTTTCGCGGCGATCGTCAGGAACTGGTCGATGCGCTGCTTGAAGCCCGCCGCGTCATTCTCCCACGGCAAATTGTGCAGGAAGACGCGCATCGTCTTCATGTTGAGTTTCTCGGCCCAGCCCAGCTCCTTGTCGATCGTCGCAACGTCGAACGTGTCGGCCTGCCACATCTCCAGCTCGTTGATCGCGGTCGCCGGCGTGTAATTCGCCCCCACCATCCACGGCTGCGCGTCATACCAGGTCTTTGCCTTGGCCTTGGTCCACAGCTCGCGCGCTTCGGCGACGCCGCTGCTGAGCGTCAGCGAAAGCGCGGCGGCAAGCGAGAAAAGAATGCGATTCTTCATGATTGGTCTCCGCTTCACTTGGCGCGCTGACCGGTGGTCAGCCGGTAGGTCATGACGTTGCGATAGGTCTGGCCGGGGTCGAGCCGCGCCGAGCCGAAGCCGCGCTGGTTCGGCGTGTCCGGGAAAATCTGCGGCTCCATCACGAAGGCATCGCCCTCGCGGTAGATCTTGCGCGCTTTGCCCGAGCTCGTCCCGTCGAGGAAATTACCCGAATAGAATTGCAGGCCCGGCTGGGTCGACCACAGTTCGAACCCGCGCCCCGATGCCGGATCATAGGCACGCGCCATCAAATGCTGCGTTGGCGTCACGGTGCGGCCGATCACCCAATTGTGATCATAGCCGCGCCCGAACACGATCTGTTCGTCGCGCGCATCGCGAACGCGCTCGCCGATCGCGCGGGGCGTGCGGAAATCGAACACCGTCCCCGCCACCGGCGTGAAGGCGCCCGTCGGGATCGCACCGCTGTCGGTCGGGGTATAACGTTCCGCCGGGATCGTGATGAGCGTGCCCATCGCACCGTTCGCCGACCCTTCGCCCGACAGATTCCAATAGGCATGGTTGGTGATGTTGGCGATCGTCGGGCGATCGGTCGTCGCGCGATATTCGATCGTCAGCGCATTGGCTTCATCGAGCGAATAGATCGCATCGACCGTCATCGTGCCGGGATAGCCCTGATCGCCATCGGGGCTGACGTAGCGCAGCGTGACCGATGCGATCGGGCCGGATTTCAGATCGACGACTTCCCACAACACCTTGTCAAACCCGACCGTGCCGCCGTGCAGCGCGTTGACGCCGTTATTGACCGGCGTCTGATAGGTCTTGCCGTCGAGGACGAAGCGCCCCTTGGCGATGCGGTTGGCAAAGCGGCCAACCGTCCCGCCGAAATATTGCGGCGTAGAGAGATAGTCGTCGATCCGCGCATAGCCCAAGGCGACGTCGGCACGCTTGCCCGCGCGATCAGGCATGATCACCGACTGCAAGCTTGCGCCGTAAGCGATCACCGTCGCCGAGACACCGCGCCCGTTGCTGAGCGTTACCGCAGGCACCGCGCGCCCGTCGGGCAGCTTGCCAAAGGTCGAGCGCTTGGCCTGCGCCGCCAGCGCCGGAGTCGCCACCGCACAGCCGAGCGCGGCAAGCGCCCCGACCCCCGCCTTGATCCAATTCCGCGCCTTGATCCTGTTCCGCTCCATCTCCGTCCCTCTTTTTTTCGTGTCAGTGGCTGTCGCGCGGCAAGCCCTTGGTCTGGGCAATCCGCTGATATTTGACGGCATCTTCGATCACCGCGCCGGTTTCGAACTGGCCGACTTGCGCGCGGTACATTTCCTGCCACGGCGTTTGCGATGGCGGCGCGAGCGTGTCGCCCGCCGCCTCCAGCGCGGCGCGGCGGCGCGCGATCTCGGCGTCGTCCACCAACATATCAACGCGGCGCTGGGTCAGATCGATCCGCACCCGGTCGCCGCTCTGCACCAGCGCAAGACCACCGCCGACCGCAGCTTCAGGACTGGCGTTGAGGATCGAGGGGCTGCCGCTGGTGCCCGACTGACGCCCGTCGCCGATGCACGGCAATTCATGGATGCCGGCGCGAATCAGCGCGGCGGGCGGGCGCATGTTGACCACCTCCGCCCCGCCCGGATAGCCGACCGGCCCGGCCCCGCGCATGATCAGGATCGTATTCGCGTCGATGCCGAGTGCCGGATCGTCGATCCGCGCGTGATAATCCTCGGGGCCATCGAACACGACTGCCTTGCCCTCGAACGCATCGGGCGAGGCCGGATCGCTGAGATAGCGGTTACGGAATTCGTCCGAGATGACCGACAGCTTCATGACCGCCGAATCGAACAGATTGCCCGAAAAGACGCTCAAGCCCGCGCCATTGCGCAACGGTCGCGCGAGCGGACGGATCACGTCTTCGTCCTCGATCTGTGCCGCGCCGACATTGGCGGCGAGCGTCTGGCCGTTGCAGGCCACCACTTCCCCGTCGAGCATCCCGCCACGGTACAATTCGCCCATCACCGCGGGGACGCCACCGGCGCGATAATAATCCTCGCCGAGATATTCCCCCGAAGGCTGCAGATTGACCAGCAGCGGCACGTCGGCGCCGTGCGATTCCCAATCGGCGAGCGTCAGGTCGACGCCCATGTGCCGCGCGATCGCGTTGAGGTGAATCGGCGCATTGGTCGATCCGCCGATCGCCGAATTGACCCGAATCGCATTCAGGAACGCCGCGCGCGTCATGATCTCGCTCGGCTTGCGATCGGCCTTGACCATCTCGACGATCCGCCGCCCGGTTTCCCACGCGCATTGCTGCCGGTCGCGATACGGCGCAGGGATCGCCGCCGATCCGGGCAGCGACATGCCGAGCGCTTCGCACAGCGAATTCATCGTCGTCGCGGTGCCCATCGTGTTGCAGAAACCAGTCGAGGGCGCGGACGACGCGACCAGTTCGATGAAGCCCTTATAATCGATCTCGCCCGCCGCGAGCATTTCGCGCGCTTTCCACACGATCGTGCCGGAACCGGTGCGCTGTCCCTTGTGCCAGCCATTGAGCATCGGCCCGACCGACAGTGCGATGGCCGGAATGTTGACCGTCGCCGCCGCCATCAGACAGGCGGGCGTCGTCTTGTCGCAACCGATCGTCAGCACCACGCCGTCGAGCGGATAGCCGTACAGCGTCTCGACCAGCGAGAGATAGGCAAGGTTGCGGTCGAGCGCGGGCGTGGGGCGCTTGCCGGTTTCCTGGATCGGATGCGTCGGAAATTCGATCGGGATGCCGCCAGCATCGCGAATCCCCTCTTTGACACGTTGCGCCAGCACGATGTGATGGCGGTTGCACGGCACCAGATCGCTGCCCGTCTGCGCGATGCCGATGATCGGCCGGTTCGACTGCAATTCCTCGAGGCTCAATCCATAATTGAGATACCGCTCGATATAGAGTGCGGTCATGTCGGGATTGTCTTTATTGTCGAACCAGGAACGCGAGCGCAGGCGCAGTCCCACTTCCCTGCCGTCTATGTCGCTCACTTGCCTCTCCACTCCGGCCGCCGCCTTGGGATGTTACATGCGACTGTTATGCCGCTTGTCCGGGTTGATAGTGGCTGCCCGCCGCAATAGAAAGCATATATATCGTATAAAAGACAGGAGAGCGTGATGAGCGGATCGAACAAGGCCTTCAGCGACCCGATTCGCGTCGGTCTGGTCGGCATCGGCAAGATCGCGCGTGATCAGCATGTTCCCGCGCTGCTGGCCGATCCGCGCTTCGTGCTGGCGGCGACTGCGAGCCGCCACGGACGGATCGATGGCGTGCCTGGCTATCACGATATAGCCGAGATGCTGGCCGGGCCGGACCGGATCGATGCGGTGTCGCTGTGCACCCCTCCGGGCGGACGGATCGACATCGCGCGCGTGGCGATCGACGCAGGCAAAGCGGTGATGCTCGAAAAGCCGCCCGCGACGACGCTGGCGGAGGCCGAGGCGCTGGTCGCGGCGGCGCAGGCGGCGGGCGTGCCGCTGTTCGCCACCTGGCATTCGCGCGAGGCCGCCGCAGTCGAGGAAGCCCGCGCATGGCTATCCGACAAGACCGTGCGCGCGGCGCGAATCATCTGGGCGGAAGACATCCGCCGCTGGCATCCGGGCCAGGAATGGATCCTCGACGAAGGCGGGTTCGGGGTTTTCGACCCCGGCATCAACGCCTTGTCGATCATCACCCGCTTGCTGCCGGATTCGTTCGCCGTCGAGCAGGCTGAGCTTGCCATCCCTGCGGGCCGCGCCTGCCCGATCGCCGCAACGGTCGCGTTGCGCAGCGGCGCTGTGCCGGTCGCGGTCGAGCTCGACTTCCTGCGCACTGGGCCGCAGCGTTGGGACATCGAAATCGACACGGACCAGGGTCCGCTGCGCCTGTCCGATGGCGGCGCGACCAGCACGATCGGTGACGAAGCGCCTCGCACAGCATCAAACCGTGAATATCCCCGGCTCTACGCACGCTTCGCCGAACTGTTGGCCAGCGGACAAGCAGACGCGGATCTGGCACCGCTCGCGATCGTCGAGGCGGCGTTGACCCGCGGCACAATTCAGAAGGTCGCCGCCTTCGCCTTCTGATCCCCGGCTTGTCTTATTTGTCTTATTAATCGCTTGTAATCTGTCAATCGCGGCGATTATAGGAAGCGAGGCTCCGCATAGAGGGAGCGGACAATAACGAACGCCATAAAGGGGAGGCCGCGCATGCGCCTGAAATCGATCATTCTCGGGTCCACGTCGCTGCTGGTGTTCGGCACCGCGCTACCCGCCGCCGCACAGACCGCCACGCCGGCCGACCAGCCCCCCGCCACTGCGCAGGCCACACCAGTCGCCGACGATTCGGTCGGCGAGGACATCGTCGTCACCGGCCTGCGCCGCAGCCTGGAATCGGCGCAGAACCTCAAGAAGAATTCGATCCAGCAGATCGATTCGATCGTCGCCTCCGACATCGGCAAGCTGCCCGATATCGCCGTTTCGGACACCGCCGCGCGCATCGCTGGCGTCCAGGTCAACCGCATCGGCGGCGAAGCCTCGGGCGTCTTGGTGCGTGGCCTGCCAGATTTTACCACCACCTATAACGGGCGCGAGATCTTCACTGCCGAAACGCGCGTTGTCGCTTTGCAGGATTTCCCATCCTCGGCGATCACCGCGCTCGAAGTTTACAAATCGACCTCGGCCAATCTGGTCGAGGCCGGGCTTGCCGGCCTGATCAACGTCCGCTCGCGCCGCCCGTTCGATTATGACGGGTTCGAACTCGCCGGATCGGCCTGGGGGGTCCACACCACCGAAGCCGGCAAGATCACGCCCAACGGCAACATCCTGATCAGCAATCGCTGGGACACCGGAATCGGTGAGATCGGCGTGCTGCTCAACGCGTCCTATACCGAGCTGAGCTATCTCGATGCCGAGCCGTCGAACACCGACTTCATCGCCGATCCGACGATCAACGGCCAACGCGTCCGCTTGCCCGACATTCAGCGGCTGTTCTACCGCTCGGGCAACCGCACGCGCCCCTCGGGCAATTTTGCGGTCCAGTGGCGCCCAAGCGCCGCACTCGAATTCTATGCCGAGGGCCTGTACCAGGGCTTCCGCAACAAGATCAGCGACCGCAACTTCGAAGTGCCGCTGTACGGCGGCACGGTCAGCAATCTCGTGACCCGCCCTGGCACCAATCTGGTCAGCAGCGGAACCGTAACCGGCTCACCCGGAGCGATCTTCTCGTTCCAGGGCGCGACCTACAACAAGACCGACACCTATCAATTCGCGGTCGGCGGAACCTATAAGGCCGACCGGCTGAAGATCAGCGTCGATCTCGCCCGCACCGACAGCACCTTTACCGGCTCGACCGAGTCGCTCGATCGCACGATCGCGGGCACGCAGACGGTCAATTACGATCTCTCCACGCCGAAGTTCGACATCCCCACCTTCAACCCGGCCGATCCGTCGGCCTATCTCTTCGACGGCCTGTATGAGGAAGCGCAGCAAGCGAAGGGCGACGATTATCAGGCCCGCGTCGATCTGGAATATCGCACCGATCTGGGGCCACTGCGCAGCATCCAGGCCGGTCTGCGCTACACCGATCGCAACGCGCACCGCGAATATGGCAATCGCTACGCCGGCTTCCGCGGTCGCGGGATTGCGCAAAGCGCGTTGCCGCTCGACATCGCCAGCGTGCGCGCCGGTACCCAGGCCGGATTTTCGACCTTCCTTGCGCCGACCTATGACAGCATCCGTGGTAATCTCTCGCAATTGCGCCAGTTCGTCATTGGTCTCGGCGCACCGAGCAACGGCTTCGGCACCTATACCGTCTCCGACGTCGCGCCCAACCCGGACTCACGCTACGACGCGACCGAGAAGACCTATGCCGCCTACGGCCAGATCAATTACGGCTTTGGCGATTTCGCCGATGGCGTGATCGGCATCCGCGCGGTGAAGACCGAAGTGGGCGTCAACGGCACGTCGCTGATCACGCCCGTTGCCGGTGGTGCAGCGGTGCCGACGCCGGTTTCGGCCAGCCAGAACTATACCGACTATTTGCCCAATGCGAGCATCCGCTTCCACTTCACCCCGCAACTGCAATTGCGCCTGTCGGCCACGCAGACGCGCACGCGGCCGACCTTCGCGCAGATCAACCCGTCGGCCAATCTTGGCCAGCCGGGAAATCAACCGAACCCGGGCGACCCGTTCACCAACGCGCGACGCGGCGGCGGCGGCAACCCCAATCTCCGCCCACTGCGGTCGGACAATTACGATGCTTCGCTCGAATATTATTTCGCGCGCGCCGGGTTCGCATCGGTGGCCGTGTTCCGGCGTGATCTCGACGGGTTCATCCAGAACCAGGATACGCGCTTCATCGATCCGGTGCTCGGGCCGATCATCCTGTCGCAGCCGATCAACACCGGCAAGGGCAAGATCGACGGGGCCGAGGTGCAATTCTCGACCTTCCTCGATTTCAAATTCCTGCCGACTTTCCTGCACGAATTCGGCTTCCTGGCGAACTACACCTATCTCGATGCCAAGACCGGTTTCCCCAACAATGCGGGCGCGCTGACGCTTGACCGCATCCTCGGCGTGTCGAAGCATACCTACAACATCGCCGGTTTCTACGAACATGGCCCGCTGGCGCTGCGGCTGTCGTACAACAAACGCAGCAGCACGCTCGAATCGCGGCAGGATCGCGGCAACGATCTGTATCTGGAGGAAGGCGAACCGGCCGGCCGCCTCGATCTGTCGACCAGCGTGAATTTCACGCGCAACGCCACGCTGTTCTTCGACGCGACCAATTTGCTGGGCGATCCCTACCGCGTCACCTTCACCTCGGCGCGCGATGGCGCACCGCGCGCGGAATATGTGCGCTTCCTGCGCTATGAGGAAAAGACCTACACCGTGGGCCTGCGCTTCCGCTTCTGATGCAACCTCAATGCCGGGGGAGACTTGGCTTCCCCCGGCAAAGCACTAGCGCAGCGACACCGCGTGCGCGCGTAGCCCCGCTGCGGGCGCATCGAAGGCGAACAGGCCCCCGGCATCCGGCTGCCCCGCCAGCGCTTCCTCCGACAGGCCAACCCGCGCCGTCGTGACATAGCCGGTGCGCAGATCATCCCCGCCGAACGCCACCTTGGTCACATTCGCGCACGGCACCGCGACGCTCTCAAGCAACGCCCCTGCTACGCTGTACCGGCGCACGCACCAGCCGCCCCACAGGCCGACCCACAGGCACCCTTCCGAATCGATCGTCACCCCGTCGGGATGCCCGTCCGCGGGATCGATCGTGACGAACACCGTACCAGTTCGTAATTCTGCCGCGCCGCCGTCAATATCGAAGCGCCAGATCAGCCCCGCCAGCGTATCGACATGGTAGAGCCAGCGGCCATCCGGACTGATCGCGGGGCCGTTGGTGATCGTGCACGCCCCGCCCGCTTCGCGCACCGCCCCATCGAAGCGATAGACCCGGCCGGTCGGCGCTCGCTCCCGATCATCCATCGTGCCGAACCACAGGACACCGTCCGGCCCGACGGTCGCGTCGTTGGTGCGGTTATGCGTAGGCATGTCGATCTCGGCCACGGTCTTGACGACCACACCCCGTTCCAGGCGCTGGAGCTTCCCCCCATTACCCACCAGCAGCGCGCCATCGTTCAGCGGCACGATGAAGCTCGGCGATCCGCCGACATCAAACGTCTCGCGTCCGCCGCCTTGCGGCATCAGCGCATGCAACTGGCCGCGCTTGATATCGACGAACCACAGCGTGCGCGTCTCCGCCAGCCAGATTGGCCCCTCACCCAATAAAGCGGCGCAGGGCCACACGAGACGAGCCGCAGCGGTCCCCGACGATTCGGTCATGCTGTCTTATCCTGCCGATCTGTGATCATCGCTGATCTTAACAGCAAGCACCGGAAAACGAACAGGAAAGCACCCAAACTGCGGCCGTGGATTGCGGGGTCGGCGCTGCCCACCATCACGCAGTCGAAAAGACTGAAGCGGGCGAAGGAATTCGAACCCTCAACCCCAACCTTGGCAAATTGCCGGAAGGCCTTTTCGCACCTTCTCCAGAGCGCGCTATACTGCCCTTATCTTCCTGAATAATGTTTGGAATATTTTGCAGGCCTACGCTCGAGATATGTTAGAAATGACCGGCGGATTCCATCGTGGTGGACGCCCGCAGGCCCAAGGTTGGGGTCAAAGTAGCGCCAGGTATCGGTCGCAAATCTTGCCTCCACAGTCCCCACCAAGCGGCTGATCGAAACCGCCAAGCCAGCCCTCAAACGCTATGAGATCTGGGACAGCGACATCGCCGGCTTTGGCGTCAGGATCGCCCTGAGCGGGAGCAAGACTTTCGTCATTCGCTATCGAGCGCAAGCCGGCGGCTCAAAAGACCGACAGCGCGAGGTGTGCGGACGGCGGCGATCCTGCCAGTGTCGATCGCAAACACACGGGTAGGGCCGGCGTCGGTAAAATTGACGCGTATTGCCGGGAGCACGCCGCGACATTTTTGTGCTCTCGGTCGTAATCCATTCGGTTGTTGAGCTGGGCTGGCCAGCGCCGATCCAGGCTGTGTCAACGATGTATTCGCCGGTGCCGCCGTCACAAAGGGGACCGCCGATCCGATCGATCCGTCGAACAGCTTCATGCCGCTCTTCGTTGCGACGTCGAAAACGGGTCGGCCGAGCACCCCGCGAACCGTCGCACTTTCAACGTCATCGTCAACATTGGGTACCACGCTATCGATGTTCGCAAGAGCAACGCTCCTCGGGACCGCAACGACGGTCTTGCGATCGACAAGGTGATCGCCGTGCCCCTTGTCGATCGAAAGAAAACGCATCAGCGCGCCGCTGGCAAACCACAAGATCAGCTAAAAGCTGATAACGAGCGCCACCCTCTTGTGAAGGCGGCTGGCAATCGTGTGATCCGTTGGCGACGCAGTTTCAGCTGAACATCCTTGCTATTGGACGGGCTTGCCGTGGCTGCTGAGCCAGCCCTGAAGCTCGCCAATGTCCTTTTCCTGCATCTCGATGGTCATTTGCGCCATCCGCTTGGTATCGGCGTCGGTTGCCTGAGCAAGCGCGACGCGCGACATGGCAATCGCACCACGATGATGCTCGATCATCTTGCGGGTCCACTTCTCCGAAGCGTCGCCGGCCTTGGCCATCATCATCTTCATGTGCATGTCCATCTCGGACTTCGCATAGGGATTGGACGGATCATTCATCATCATCGAATGATCCATGCCCGCCATGCCCGTCATAGCAGGCTTCACTAGTTTAGCGTGCTTGTGCTCGTGTGCGAGCGCCGGGGTCGCCAGTGCGAACGCCGCAATCGCGGCCGTCGTGAGCGTGTGTTTCATTGGTCATTCCTTCCTCGGATGGCCCCCGCCTGTCGTAACCTGTCGCAGCGCCGGATGGAGCCAGGCTGCAACCCGGTAATATCAAAACCAGATACGGATCCCCGCAACGAGGCCCGCGCTGGTGGCATCCTCGCCAGCGGCGCGGGCATAGCGGCCGGTCTGTCCGACTTTTCGCGCCCATGACACGCCGACATAGGGCGCGAACTGGCGCTTGATCTCATAGCGAAGCCGCAAGCCGACCTCGGCCGTGGACAGCCCCACGCCGATCCGGCTCGATAGCACATCCTGCGCGGCAAAGTTGAGCTCGATGCGCGGCTGCACGACCAGCCGCTGCGTGAGCCGCTGGTCGTAATAGCCGCCGAGGCGGCCGAGCACGTCGCCTTGGTCGGAGAGGAACAGCGCGCCCTCGACCTCGAACCAATAGGGTGCGAGACCCTCAAAGCCGACGGTCGCATAAGTGCGTCGTGCACCGCGTCCGAGATCCTGGCGGATGCCGACCTGCGCGTTGAAATACGGATCGATGGCGCGGCTGTAGAGCGCTTGCACTTCGGCTTCGTCGACGCCTTCTCCGAATCTGCCCTCGCCTTCCGTTTTGATCGTCAGGCGGTTGATGTCGCCCCCATACCAGCCCTCGCCGTCCCATCGGAAGCCGTCCTGCCCGCGACGGGGCTGATACTCAGCCAAGTTGAACATCACGAAGCCGAAGGTCTGCGCACCGCTCTCGTTCATCATTTGCCGATGCGACCGTTCGATCTCGGCAGCGGGGAAGATGCGCGTCGCATAGTGATCGGTCGGCGGCGCTGGAGCAGGTGCGTTGCCCGCGGGAAGATCGGTGCCGCTCTTGGCCGTGTCGGGCATCGCACCCTGGTCGACCGCTACGCCGTCCACCGACGATGATGACGCGCCAGGCTGATCACGGGGCATTTCCATACCGGGCATGGTCGCGTGATCCATCCCGCTCCTGTCGTCCGCTTTGGGAGCGGGCGATGCGGCCGCCTTGCCTGGTGCGCGTTTGACCGGCTTTGTCTGGGACTTGTGCGTTGCGGGCTTGCGCGGCTTGGCGAGCGGTTTGGGTGCAGGCATTTTCATGCCCGGCATCGAACCATGGTCCATCCCCGACATGCTCTGGGCTAGCGCGGGAGAACTCGCACCGAGCACGGCAACCAGGGCAAAGCCGATGACGCGACTCACGCGGCTTCGCCGCGCGGGCGCACGCTGACGACACGCATCATGCCCGCCGCCATGTGGTAAAGCAGGTGGCAGTGAAACGCCCAGTCGCCGACGGCATCGGCGGTGACGTCGAACGTCACCTTGCCGCCGGGCAGTACGATCACCGTGTGCTTGCGCGGGGCGTGGTCTCCATGCCCCGTCACCAGCTCGAAAAAGTGACCGTGCAAGTGGATCGGATGGCTCATCATGGAGTCGTTGATGAGGTTCACCCTGACCCGCTCGCCTTCGATAAACGGGATCGGCGCGTGATGATCGGACATCTTGACGCCGTCGAACGACCACATGAAGCGTTCCATGTTGCCGGTCAGATGGAGATCGAGTGAGCGGTCAGGCGCACGCACATCCGGGTTGCGGTCGAGCGCGATGAGGTCGCGGTACGTCAGCACCATGTGGCCGACGTCCGCCAGACCCTGGCCCGGCTCGCCGGTGCGATCCATCGGCATCGGCGAAATCGTCTGGACGCCGGGATTGCGTTTCACCTGCGGCGCGGCCGAAAAGTCGCGCATCTTCATGCTGCCGTGATCCATGCCCGCCATCGCGTGGGCGGCAGGCGCAGCCCCCGACATGTCCATCTCGGGCATCGATGTGTCCGGCGCTGGTGCCGACATGTCCAGTGTCGGGGCACCGTGGCCTATCGCGGCATGGTCCATCCCGGCCATCGCGCCACCCGACATATCCATGCCGCTCATGTCGCCCCCCATGTCGCCCATGCCCATGTCGGTCATGGTGACGAGCGGTCGTTTGCGAAGCGGCGGAACTTCAGCGGCCATCCCAGTACGCGGCGCAAGCGTTGCACGCGCCATGCCAGAACGGTCGCTCGCCTCGCCGACGAAGGTATAGGCGCGGTCGTCGCTCGGCGTGACGATCACGTCATAGGTCTCGGCCACACCGATCTGGAACTCGTCGATTTCGACCGGGCGCACGTTGAGACCGTCGGCCTGGACGACGGTCATGCGAAGGCCGGGAATGCGAACGTTGAAGAATGTCATCGCCGACGCGTTGATGATGCGCAGGCGAACCCGCTCGCCGGGCTTGAACAGCGCCGTCCAATTGTCGCGCGGGCCGTGGCCGTTGACGAGAAACGAATAGGTGGAGCCGGTCGCATCGGCGATATCGGTCGGGTCCATTCGCATCTTGCCCCAGTCGATGCGGTCCTTGAGCGGCTGATCGCGCCCCGCCAGCAAGCCACCGAGCGTCTGGCGCTGCATGTTGAAGTGGCCGGGATTGACCTTCATGTTCCGGAAGATCGCTTCGGGCGCCAGCGGGCTGTGATCGGACAGCACGATAACGTGCTCACGGTCCGATACGATCGGGTCGACGCCTTCGGGATCGATCACGATCGGCCCGTAGAGTCCTTCCTGCTCCTGAAAGCCTGAATGGCTGTGATACCAATAGGTGCCCGCCTGATTGACGGGAAATTCGTAAAGGAACTTCGAACGTGGCTTGATGCCGGGAAAGCTGACACCGGGCACGCCGTCATACTGGAATGGCACGAGCAACCCGTGCCAGTGGATCGAGGAATCGACGTCGAGTTCGTTCGACACCGACAGCCGCACCTTTTGCCCCTGACGCAGGCGGATCAGCGGTCCGGGCACGGTGCCGTTGATACCGATCGCGCGCAACGGCCTGCCATCGATCCGTAGCGTCTGCCGCGCAATCCGCAGCGCGACATCGGGACCGGTCACCGTCGGCAGTGGCGCGACAATACCTGACGACGCCGTTTGCGCCCAGGCCGGGAACCACGCGGCCAGCGCAGCGGTGCCACCGACTGCAACCCCGGCGCGCAGCAGCGCGCGGCGATCGATAAGAGCGCGGGTTTCAAAGCGTTCGTTTAGGGCCATGCACCTTATACGCGGCGCGTCAGGTCTTCCCTCAACGCATCGTTCAGTTTTTGGCGCGCACGATAAAGCCGCGTTTCGACCGTCTTTTCGCTGACCCCGAGTGTGACTGCGACCTCGGCTTGCGACATGTCCTCGATCGTCCGGAGCAGCAGCGCCTCTTTCAGGCGTGCGGGCAAGGCGGCAATAGCCCCCGCCACGCGGGTCAGCTTCTCCCGGTCTTCGGCGGTACGCTCTGCCCCGACCGCCTCGTCGGGAATAGACTGTGCGGCATGGTCCGGCATTGCGAAGCTGAACAACCGCCGCACTGCGCGGCGTCGTCCCCAGTCACGCGCTTTGTTGAGCGCAATCCGCGCGATCCAGGCCCGGAACGGGCGTGCCGGGTCATAGCGATCGAGCGCCCCGAATGCGGCGATCAATGTTTCTTGGGTGACATCCATCGCTTCGTCGGCATCACCGGTTGCACTGCGGACCAGCCGATAGACGGCCTCGCGGTGGCGTTCGGCGAGCACGCGGTAGGCAGCTTGCGTGCCGCTGCGCGCTAACGCCGCCAGTTCCCCGTCGGATGCGTCATCAAGCGCAAGCGTCACCGCGCGTCAGCGGTCAGCGCCTTGACCACAGCCTGATCGAACACCGCCGTCTGGTCGGGCTTCAACAGCGATCGCATGGCAAAGACATGTTCGAGCGTCGCCTTTTGTAACTTCCCCATGGTCATGTGGCAGGCATCGACAGCGGCGGCGACACGCGGACCGAAGCCGTGCTCGGTCTCGATTGCGTCGGCCAGGCGCGCGTTGTCGGCGCGCAATTCGAGTTCGAGCGCTTTGCGCCGGACCGAAAATGTCGCTTCAATCGCGTCGAGTTTCGTATGCTGCTGCGCGTCGAGCGTAAGCTTGTCGTGCAATACGGCGTGCAGTTCGGCACCCGTGTGCGATGGCGCTGGAAGCAACACCCGCCCGATAAAAACACCCGCGATCGCAGCGAGAAACGCGATGACCCCGATGATGACGGCACGGCGCAACACGGTCACGGCGTTTGTCCAAGCAAGGTCGAGGGCATCAGCGGGGAGCTGGCCGCAAAGGGTGTCAGCGAGCCCTGCGCCGAGGCCGGCTCGGTCGGCAACGCGGCACCGGCTAAGCCGACCGCAAGCGCAAAGATCCCAGCAAATGCAATGGGTCGACGAAGATCAACAGCGCGTGCCGCCGCCACATCTGCCAGCATCGCGCCGTCGATTGCAGCAAGCCTTTGCGGCACGGGCAATTGACCCAGCTGGATCACCAAATCCTCGACGTTGCTCATAATCGACCTCCGCTCCGATCCTTACCATACGGCGCTCATCCAATTGTCCCTTAATCGACCGCAATGAGGGATCGGGCGTCGTGATGCGTATGCAGAGCGAACCCATTGAGGAGCCTGCCATGACCAACCGCTTTCGCGCCGCGCTGTTCGCCATTGCCGCTTTTGCAACAAGCAACGCGGCACTCGCGCATACCCATCTGATCGCTTCGACTCCGGCTGCAAATGCCAGTGTCGCAAAACCGACAGCGATCTCGCTGAGCTTCAGCGAGACGGTCATGCCCGAATTTTCGGGAGCGGATGTCGTCATGACCGGGATGCCGGGAATGGCCAACCACCAGCCGATGAAACTGTCGGGGCTGAAGGCGAGCTGGAGCGCTGACGGCAAGACGCTCACGCTCGTTGCTGGCCGCGCGTTTCCGGTCGGCAGCTATCAGGTGACGTGGCACGCGGCGGGCGCGGACACCCACCGGATGCAGGGTGATTTCACGTTTTCGGTCAAATAGCGGGTGAATGACCCGCTCTCCATCGGCATCCGGTTCGCGCTTTACGCGGACTTGATGCTGCTGTTCGGGCTACCCTTATTTGCAACCTATACGCGGGAAGAGCGGGAAACCTTTCTCGATCGCCGCCGGGTGCTCGTCTCGCTCGCCGTGTTCGGAGTGGCGCTGTCCGCCCTTTCGATCGTGGCAATGACCGCAGCGATGGCGGGGGTTGCGATCCTCGATGTCGACCGCGCCTCGATCTGGGCGATGATTTTCGAGACGCCGATGGGCAAGGCGTGGAGCGTGCGCATGGGGGCGTTGGCGATGGTAGCGATCATCGTCGTCCGCTCGCGGACGCCCGCCGTCCCCACCGCGCTGAGTGCGGTTGCGCTCGGCTCGCTGGCATGGACGGGGCATGGGGCGGCCGGCGAGGGCAGCGCCGGGACGGTCCGACTCGTCGGCGACCTTGTCCACCTGCTGGCGGCGGGGGCGTGGCTGGGCGCGCTCGTAGGGCTGGGCGCAATGCTGTGGGCGGGTGATACTGCGGCAGCGACGCACCGCGCGCTCGAAAGGTTCGCAGCGGTCGGCACGGTCATCGTCGCCGCGGTCGTCGGCAGCGGTCTGATCAACGGCCTCTACCTCGTCGGCTGGTCGAACCTCGGCCGCCTGCCGTTCACGCTCTACGGGCAATTGCTGTTGCTCAAGCTCGCGCTGTTCGGGGGGATGCTCGGGCTCGCCGCGATCAACCGGTTCCGGCTGACACCTGCGCTCGGTAATGCACAGCGCCAAGACGTCAATAGCGCGCGCCGCGCGTTGTCGCGAAGTCTGATGGTCGAAACTGTAGCGGCATTGGCGATCCTCGGTCTGGTCGCATGGCTCGGCACGCTCGCACCACCGATGTCGCAATAGCCGACGCAAAGGAAACGCGAATGGCGAGGGTCAGTCCATATCGCCACTATCCCTCCGATCGGATCGGCAGGTGGAAGCGGCACACTGCGCCGATGCTCGGTCACGAGCCTTGCGCGCCACCGGATCCAGGAGCATCTGCGCGAGGCTTGCGCCCCGGCCTCCGCCGCGACGGGCGAGCGAGGTCGCGATCGCCTGATGGCCCGAATGATCGGCATTGGGCGAAATTTTAGGCGATCGCTTCGGTACGTCCAAGCCGTTCACTGCGGTAATACGTGAACGACAGCCATAGCGACATTGCCCCCATCAGATGCCATGCGGCGTGGCCTTGTAATAGGCTGTGTGGCGCGCAGAGTATTAGATGCTGGTCGAGGTTCCAGATCACCAACGCCAGCCCCATCACCGCAATGCCACCAAGATAATATCTGGTCCGGGCCCCAGCGCGTTTCGGGCGCGCAAAGATCAACTCCCCCGCAATCGCCGCCAACAACAACGCGGTAAATAGCGGTCGGCGCAAATCGGGTGCGATCAGCAACACGGCCACCAGCGCAACGGACAGCGCGACATACGCCCAGGTCGCGGAGCGCGCCGGAATATCCTGCCACCGGGCCAGCGCCATGATCAGCATGAACGACCCGATCAAATACATGCCGACCACATCGAAAAACTGGCCCCACAACGTCAATGTTGCATGCAGCATCACCGATCCCAGCCCGACGATGATCGCGGTCGTTCCGAGCAGCATCACCGCTTGCCGCGGCATCGCTGAAGCCCAGGTCGTGCCGCTACCGAGCGCGATCATTAGAAACCCGGCGAATACAAAACCGAGAGACGATACACTGTTTGCCGGCTGCACGATCAGTCCGCTTCGCGGGGTCTCGCAAAAGCAACGTGTCGCCGTGCACGTGGCGGCTGCGTATTTGGTCCAGTCGGGGCCCAGCACCATCAGCAGCAGCACGGTCATCGCAGCCGCGAGCGCCGTGAGCATTAGCGCCGTCCACGCCTGCCGCGCCGTGATCGCCAGATCCATCCCCTGCCCCTTACCTTTTTAGACGATAGCGAATGCGCGCTACGCTAGCGCAAGTGTAAAACAATTTTGGAAGATAACCGACGCCGCACCACGTCACCGACTCATAAATCGCATCCAGATTTTTGCGGATGCGAGTTTGATGAGGGCGAGATCGTATTCGGCGTGGTTTTCGTACCGTGTCACGATCGCGCGGAAGAGCTTGAGCTTGCTGAAGAAGCGTTCGACGAGATTGCGGTATCGGTAAAGGAAGCGGCTGCAGGCGGGGACGTTTTTGCGGTTGGGCATTGGCCTGACGTTAGCCCAGGCAGCGCCGAGCATCGGGTTTCAGCGCGGGACGACCATCCGTGTTCCGGTGAAGTTTTCCGCCTGACAGCCAAGCACGGGATCGAACCGCGCGCTGCGGCTGGCTATCAGTGGCACCGAGGCGGTGACCGTTCGCGTCGAAGAGTCTTCAGAAAGTCGGATCGGCTCCATCCCGGGCTCGAAGTCCTTGTGGCAGTCCTCGAGCGGTCTGCCGCCAATGTAGCGGCATCCACATCCTACCCGTGCTGCATAGCCGACGCCAAGTTCGAGCTGTGCACGATGTGCTCTGACCCAACCATAAGAGACGCCGCCGGCGATCAGCACGACCGCGAAGAGCGAACCCAAAAGAGCGTTCCTTGCTTTCATCGCGCTCGAGCCTACGCTCGGCCAATGCGAAAGAACAGCCATTGGATTGCACTCGCCAGCGTCATGCTCGCCACCGGATCGAGCGCGGAGAGCGATCGCGGTTCGCTCGCGACGTTGTTCGGGAAGGGAGAGGGCGAAACCCGCGCCGCGCTGATGATCCGCGATGGACGCGTCGTCGAGAAGCGCTACGCCGTCGGCTACTCCGATGCGAACCGCTTCATCAGTTGGTCGATGGCCAAGACTGTGACCGCGATCCTGGTCGGCCAGCTGGTTTCGGATGGAAAACTGTCGCTCGATAGCCCCGCGCCGATCGCCGAATGGCATGGCGCGAATGATGAACGCCGGGCGATCACGTTACGGATGCTGCTCAACATGTCGTCGGGCTTGCAGCACACCGAGATCGGGGACCCGGTGGAAGCCTCGGATACGAATCAGGTGCTGTTCGTCAGTGGGACGCAGTCGATGGCGGCACGCGCGATCGACGTGCCGCTTGAGGCACGTCCCGGTGCCAAGTTCGAATACAGCTCGCTCACGAGCATTATCCTTGCGGAGATCATCACGCGGACGCTGACGTCGAGCAGCGACCCACAGAGCCGCGCGCAGGCATATCGTCGATTTGCGGAACAACGCCTGTTTCGCCCCGCTGGGATAAAGAGTGCGGTCCTCGAGTTCGATGGCGCGGGGACGCAGATTGGCGGGTCACTGGTCTACATGACACTCGATGATTACGGACGGCTGGGGCAAGTGCTGCTCGCGGGCAACGCACCCGATGGCACCGGAATCATCCGGCCAGACTGGCTTGCTTTCATGAAGACGCCCTCGCTGCGCAATCCCGAATATGGCGGTCAGCTCTGGCTGAACCGCCCGGGCGGCGTCGATCCGCACCCCACGCTATTTCCGGGGCACGGGCCGAACACTCTGGTGTCGTGCCTGGGGCATCTTGGGCAGTTCGTGATCGCATCGTCCGACCAAAATCTCGTGGTCGTGCGGTTGGGAAAAACCCAGGACGACACGTCTGCCTTCTCCGCGTTGCGCGACGCGCTCGGAAAGATCGTCGAACAGGTGCCGATCGCCGGCAAGAAGAACTCGTCCGCGGTTATGCCGGAGCGTTAGCTCGGGACTGAGGATTGCCCTCTATTGATGCGTTGCGACCACCCGTTGAACCCACCGGTCTTCGTCACAAATCTGGCAACAAGCGGTCGGTGCGCATTCCGCTCTTTTCAATCATACGTTGACTGGGCCCGTCGACCAGGCGTCGTGCTGGCTATCGGTACGGCTCGCATGCAACCCCCTCACCATCGCCATCCATTTTTTCGCGATAGCCCAGCTCGTTAGAATAAATGGGTGGAGTGCCAGCCGCCCGTGCGTCGTCACAGCCTCTCCAAAAGTCGCCGGGTTGCGGGTCGCGAGCACGTATGACTCCGGCCTGCTCCGCAACCAGTCTCACCGCCGCGCCGATTTTAACGCGGCCATCTTCGTTAAGCGCGAGGCTGGCCATGCCGACGATTGCGCCTAGAACTGTCGCTAAACCCAGAAGTTTGACTGCTGCCTTTTGGTCTGCGTCTCGCTGTTTACGCCGGTAGTGGTCTCCCAGCTTCACAGGGGCAGCGCGAAATGGCTTTTTGAAGCTCATCAGCACGCCGTAGCAGGTCGCAGTAAACGACCGGTTCCTAACGCCTATTGCCGTCAGCGACGAACGTGGCGACAGGTCAGTTTACAATGTGAGCGGCAGCAGGATTTCGCCTTTTGGCCGGGTGGTGGGCTTCGGTACGCCCCTTCCTATTTTGCTTTTGTTGCCGCGATGTAGCGGTTGACCTGCTCCTCCAGCACCGCGAGCGGCAGCGCGCCTTGGCTCAGTATCGCTTCGTGGAAGTCGCGGATGTCGAATTTGGGGCCGAGCTCCTGTTCCGCCCGCTTGCGCAGTTCGGCGATTTTGAGCTGCCCGACCATGTAGCTGGTCGCCTGGCCCGGCCAGTTGAAATACCGATCGACTTCCCGCCCGATGTCCTTTTTCGACACCGAACTGTTCGCCTCAAAATAAGCGACGGCCTGTTCGCGCGTCCACCGCTTGGAATGAATGCCGGTGTCGAGCACCAGCCGAATGGCGCGCCAGACCTGCAGCGACAGCATGCCGAACCGCGCATAGGGGTCCTTGTACACGCCCATTTCGTTCGCCAGCCGCTCCGAATACAGGCCCCATCCCTCCATATAGGCACCATAGCCGCCAAATTTGCGAAACTTGGGGATGCCGGTCAGCTCCTGCTGCCGCGCGATCTGGAAATGATGGCCCGGTGCGCCCTCATGCGCGGCAATGCCGGCGACCTGCACCTTCTGCGTCTGGTTCATGTCGACCAAATTGACGTAATAGATTCCCGGCCGCGCTCCGTCGGCGGAGGGCGGGTTGTAGAACGCGGTCGAGGCAGTGCCTTCGCGCCACTTTTCCACCGCGCGCACCTCCAAAGGTGCCTTGGGCAGGACCCGGAAATAGCGCGGGGCGGCTGCCATTACCGACGCGATCACGGCGCGGGCATCGCCCAGATACTGCTCGCGGCCGACACTGGTGTTCGGATATTTGAACTTTGGATCGGTACGGATCGTGTCGAAGAACTGTTCCAGCGTGCCGGTGAAGCCGACCTCTCGCTTGATCGCCTCCATCTCCTGCCGGATCGCCGCGACCTGACGCAGGCCGAGCTCGTGAATCTGGTCGGCGGTCAGGTCCGTGGTCGTCGAACCCTTCAGCCGGTCCGCATAATAGGCTGCGCCGTTGGGGAGGCTCCACGCACCGAAATTGCCCTTGGACAGCGGTTCGATGGCATCCAGCGCCGCGAAAAGCGTGTCGTAGCCGCGGCGGAAGGGCCCGGTCAGCGCCGCGCTGGCGTCCGCCAGAAGCTTCGCCTTGGTCGCCTCGGGCACGTTTAGCGCGCCGACCTTTTTGCGGAAATCCGCCATGACGGTGGAATCGAGGCCGTTGCCGAACGGCGCGCCGGTGATCACTGCCTTCGCATCGGCGCGTGCAGGTGCGAAATTGACTTTGTTGGGGATGATTCCCGCAGCCGCTTGCTCCCGCATCGTCGCAGCGACCTCGCGCATCACGCGCTCGGTATCGCGCAGGCGGGAGATATACGCCTCGGCATCGGCGACACTGTCGACCTTGTGGTTGTTGATCAGCAGTACCGGAATGTCGCCCGCCGGACTGCCGTTGGTCGACACGGGGAACCGCAGATTGCGAAACTGGAAGGACTCGCCCTCGCGCTCGACCTGATATTCGAACAGGCGATAACTGACCCGCGCGCTCTCCCCCAGTTGTTCGGGCCGGAACTGAGCCCGCATCGCCTTCAACTGCCGCTCGGCCAGCGCCCGCCCTCGCACGGCGGCGGCATCGGTGTAATCGTCGAGCTTGTCGTAATCGGTCTTGAAGCCGAGCTGCGTCTGGCTCTCCGGGCTGAGCGCCAGTTGCTCGTCATAGGCGCGGTCAAGGAATTGCAGCAGCGCGGCGTCCTGGGCCTGGGTGGCGGCAGCGGCTGGAGCGGCCTGCGGCGGCATCGGCGCGTTCGCCTGGATCAGCGGGGTCAGGGGGACAATCATGAGGGCGAAGGCAAGACGCATCGAATACTCCTGGGCGAATCCAGATCTCTGGTTGCTCTCCGGCGTCTTGCAAGGTGACGACGCCGGACACGATCGTTTATACGGCCCCTCCTCGTTAGGTCGAGGTCCAGACACGTCATAATCGTCACGGGCTCATCATCTGATCTGGGCCGCTCCGGGGGTTCTCCCAATCGGTCACGATATAGAGGCAGATTGGGTGGAGCTGACCAAAGCGAGCTTTGCCAGCTCACGGTTCGTAAGCGAGCAGGTGATTTCGGCGTTGCTGGTCGACGCTTAAATCTTGCCGGGGACGGCCGCCGTCCGACCGATCATACCTGAAAGTACGAAGGACGATCGGTGTGGCCAGCGAGATTTCCAGCTGGTGGAGGCGACGAGCTCAGGCTCGTTGCGATCGTATTCGAAGACGACCGTCGCCGGATCGCCGTCGAACGCTCGCGCCTCAGCGCCGCCAAACAGCGTTTCGCCGATCCTGAAGATGACGATTGCAGCCATCATCGTGCGGGCGAGGGTCCAACTGTAGTCTTGGGCGAGCGTAAGCGGCAGTTCCTGCTCCTGTAGATGCGATTTCACCCCACCCCCACCGGGGCACCCCCTCATCCAATCAGGCAGAAACGGCAAGGCATCCCTCCCCAACGGGGGCGAACAGCAAAGCGCGCCAGTTGGGAACCGGGTGGGGATTTCAAAGCTGTCGAGTGGGGATATGGTGGGGTGATTTTCACCGCCACCTTCTCAATTGCATCTAAGTCTTTGAAAAGACTGGAGCGGGCGAAGGGATTCGAACCCTCGACCCCAACCTTGGCAAGGTTGTGCTCTACCCCTGAGCTACGCCCGCTCTGGCGCCGTGTCCCGGTGCGATACCGGGCGGGTAAGGTGGCGGCCTCTAACAGCGCCTTTGCGGATCGGCAAGCCCTTATGCGACCCCTTATGCGACATTGGGTCGCATCCACACGAAAAGGGTTGGCTTGCGGCCCCGAGCGCCCACATAAGGCAGGAACGATCAAACGGAGCGATACGTGGCAACGCTGGGAATGAGTGCAACCGAACGCGACGCCGTCGAGGCGTTCCGCCGCGATGTCGTCGAACCGTCGATGACGAGCCTCGTGATCATCGATTTCTGGGCGGAATGGTGTGGCCCGTGCAAGGCGCTGACGCCGCTGCTCGAAAAAGTCGCCGCCGCTTATGCCGACAAGGGCGTGGTGCTGGCCAAGATCGATACCGACAAGAACCAGTTCATCGCCGCGCAATTCCAGATCAAATCGATCCCGACCGTCTATGCGATGTTCCAGGGACAGTTGGTCGCCGACCTGACGCCCGCGCGTACCGAGACCGCGCTGCGCACGATGCTCGACCAGATCCTGAAACAATTGCCGATCGAGAGCGAAGCGGCGGGCCTTGATGCCGAGCTCGAACCGTTGATTGCGATGGGCGAGCAAGTGCTGGTCGAGGGCGACGCCGCCCGCGCGATCAGCGTTTTCGCACAATTGACCGAAATGGCACCCGAGCATCCGGCGGTGCTGTCGGGCATGGTCCGCGCGCTCGTCGCCAACGGGCAGACCGACGAAGCCGAGGCGGCGATTGCGGCACTGCCCGAGGATGTCGCGAAACTTCCCGAGATCGAGCGGGCGCGGGCCGCGCTGGCCTTGGCGCGTGACGCCAAGCCGGTCGATGATCTCGCGGGGCTTGCCGCCGAGGTCGCGGCCAATCCGGCGGATTTCGACAAGCGCTTCGAACTGGCGGGCGGGCAAATGGCGGCGGGCGACCGCGATGCCGCCGCCGATACGTTGCTTGCGATGATCGCGGCCGACCGCGCCTGGAACGATGGCGCGGCACGCGCGCAGTTGCTCAAGCTGTTCGAGGTCGTCGGACTGGAAGACCCGTGGGTGTCGGCGCAGCGCCGCAAGCTCTCTGCGATCCTGTTCACGTGACGATCACGCGCCTCTCGATCTTCCCGCTGCCGGGGGCCTTGCTGTTTCCGGGCATGCATTTGCCGCTGCACATCTTCGAGCCACGCTATCGCGCGATGATTTCCGACGCGATGGCACGCGACCGTCGGATCGGCATGGTACAGCCACGGCCGGCGTTGATTGCCGATGGCTTGCCGCGCCCCGAACGGCCGCCGCTGTTCGACATCGGCTGCGTCGGCAAGATCGCCGAGTTCGAGGCGAGCGAGGACGGGCGCTACAACCTCATCCTGGAGGGGCTGTCTCTATTCCGCATCGTGCGCGAACTCGACGTGACCACGGCATTTCGCCAGGTCGAGGCGGAATTGCTGCCGGTGCCGGAAGAGCCCGAAATCCTGTCGCTCTCACGCCGCTCCGCACTTGAAAGCGAATCGCGCGCCTTTGCCGATTCGCAAGGCTATGCGGTCGATTGGGACGCGGTGACGCGCCTCGACGACGCGGCCTTGGTCAACGGCATCGCGCAGATCGCCCCGTTCGACGTGGCGGCGAAACAGGCGATGCTGGAGGCAGACGGGATCGAAGATCGCGCCGAACTCATCATCCAGCTGATGCAATTTTTCGGTCGGCATGACGGCGAGGATTCGGTGACGCTGCAGTGAGCCGATCGACGCAAAAGCGCCGGATAGGCGGCGCCACGATGATGGTTTGGATGTTCTTCACCAACCTGTTCGAGCCGAAGAAGGTCGCGGCGATGGAGCAGATCGACACACAGCGGCGGATTGGGACCGAAGCGCAGCGCGCGTATCACGCAGCCCCGCCGGATTGACGGTGTCCTACAACGCGCGCGTCCCGTAAACTGGGCAAGGCTCTTTCACATCGCTGCCTCTGTATGGATCGCGTCGGCCAAAGCCGAAACACCGCCGATGGTGTGACTCGTGTGACTCGTGTGACTTTAGCCGCAAGTGCGAATAGCTAGACCGTCATCCCCTGCAGCAACTTCGGCACATCCCCACTCTCGCCCCGCGCCTCGGCGATGAAGCGGCGCTTCAAGGGCGGGATCTGCTGGACCGCAGACAGGCCGAACCGCCGCACGGCATTGGCGGTCTTGCCCGGTACGCCGAACAGCCGCGTCAGGCCATCGGTCGCGACCGAGACCATGAAGGTGTCGAGGCTGCGCCAGCGGTCATAGCGCGCGAGCAATTGCGGATCGCCAAGGTCGAGCCCGGTGCGCTTGCCCTCGACCAGCACCTCGACCAGCGTCGCCACGTCGCGGAAGCCGACATTGACGCCCTGCCCCGCAATCGGGTGGATGCCGTGCGCCGCGTCTCCCACCAGCGCCATCCGGTCGGACACGATCTTCGCGGCATGGTGGAAGCCGAGCGGATAGCTCGAGCGTGCGCCGAGCGGCCCGAGCTTGCCCAGGAACCCGCCGATGCGCTTGTCCGCCTCGGCCAGCCAGCCACGTTCGGACAATTTCATCATCCCCGGCGCCTGGTCGCGCGTCACCGACCAGACGATGCACGAGCGATGGCCCTGCTCGTCATCGTTGAGCGGCAGGATCGCGAACGGCCCGTCGGGATAGAAGATTTCGAACGCGATATTGTCGTGTGGCCGCTCGTGATGCAGCGACGTCACGATCGCTGCATTGTCATAGGTCCAGCGCGCGACGCGCAGCCCCGCCTTCTCGCGCATCGGCGACCCGCGCCCCTCGGCGGCGATCAGCAGCGGGGCTTTGACCACCGCGCCCGAATCGAGCGTGACGGTGACGCCATGCTCGCCGCGGTCGACATCGACCGCCCGCGTCTTCATCCGCACATCGACGCGCGGCGCGGCGCAGGCCGCCTCGTACAAAGCCGCGCGCAGCCGGCGATTCTCGACCATATGGCCGAGCGCGCCATCGCCCGGTTCGGGCGCGAAATCGAGCGCGCCGGGTTCGAGTCCATCGCTGACGCGAATCCCCTCGATCGGGCAAGCAAAGGGCAGCAGCCGGTCCGCGACGCCGATCGCCTGCAGCATGCGCCACGGTGCCCCGGCAATCGCGGAGGCGCGGCCATCGAAGCCCGCCGCCAAGATCACGTCGGGATCGGCAATATCGACGACGATCGCGCTCATGCCATGCGCGTCCAGCGTGACCGCGAGCGCGCTGCCGACGAGCCCGCCGCCGAGGATGATGACGTCTGCGGTTTGCATCGATGCTGTTTCCATAGCGTACTTCTAACGCCTGACGGCGATCCTGCCAAACGCGCGTTCCGCTTGACGGCAGCAGCGCCGCGCGCGATGATTTCGCGGGCACAGACAGCGAACATCGGAAACCGAATATGGCGAGCCGCGCGCAGCCACCATTGTGGCGTGAAACCGTCCGGGCAGGCGCCGTCCGCAGCGGTGCGCTGATCGGCGCGATCATCATCACGATCGCGGTCGTGCTGATCATGGTTGCGGTGGCGAGCTATCACGCCAGCGATCCCTCGCTCAACACCGCCTCGGGCAGCGCTGCGCAGAATTGGCTTGGTAAACCCGGCGCTTTCCTGGCCGACGGCGCCTTCTGGCTGCTCGGCCCAGGCATCATCCTGCTCCTGCCGACGCTGTTGTTGATTGCGCTCAGGCTGTGGCGCGACGTGCCGGTCGGGCGCTGGCGGCGGATGCTGCTGGTGTCGGGCGGTGGTATTGCACTGGTGGCCACGACCTTCGGCTTGATTTCGGGCGCGGCGGTGCCGTGGCTCCCGGCCGGTTGGGGCGGCATCGTCGGGCTCGCGCTGGCGAATCTGCTCCGCGTCGCGATTCTGCTGATCGGCGACCCGACCGCGATGCTGTGGACCGCGCGCGGCATCGGTGCGCTCCTCGGCGCGGGCGGTCTTGCGCTGTGGGCATACAGCTTCACAATCGACATCGGGGAACGCCCGGAACGCCCTGCGCGCGAACCGAAGCGCTTGACCGACCAGCGCAACCTAGCGCTGGATCAGGACGTGTACGCGCCGGAACCCGCTCCGCGCAAACTCTCCATCCCCCGCGCGCTTGCGAAACCCGATTCGCGCCCCGGCCCGGTTATCGCGGATCGTCCGATGACGCCGGTCACCGTCGCCAAGCCGCGGGCGAAACAGACCAGCATGGATTTCGGCGACACCTCGACCCTGCCATCGCTTGACCTGCTCAAGCCCACCCCGCCTGCGGCTGGTGGCCCGATTGACAAGGTCGCGCTCGATCGCAATGCCCGACTGCTCGAAACGGTGCTGAGCGATTTCCATGTCAAGGGATCGATCATTAACGTGCGCCCGGGCCCGGTCGTCACGATGTACGAACTCGAACCCGCCGCCGGGATCAAAGCCAACCGCGTGATCCAATTGGCCGACGATATCGCACGCAACATGTCGGCGGTCTCCGCGCGCGTCGCCACAATTCCGGGACGCACCGTGATCGGGATCGAATTGCCCAATGCGCGGCGCGAGACGGTGGGTTTGCGCGAGCTGATCGATTCGCTCGATGACCATTCCAATGGTCAGCCAGGCGGGTTGTCGCTCGTGCTGGGCAAGAACATTGCGGGCGACCCGGTCATCGCCGATCTGGCGCCGATGCCGCATCTGCTGGTCGCGGGCACGACCGGATCGGGCAAATCGGTCGGACTCAACTGCATGATCCTGTCGCTGCTCTATCGCCTGCGGCCCGACCAGTGCCGGATGATCATGATCGATCCCAAGATGCTCGAACTGAGCATGTATGATGACATCCCGCATCTGCTCTCTCCGGTCGTTACGGATCCGGCCAAGGCGGTACGCGCGCTGAAGTGGGCGGTCGAGCAGATGGAGGATCGCTACCGCCAGATGTCGTCGGTCGGCGTGCGCAGCCTCGCCAGCTTCAACGACAAGGTCCGCGCCGCCAAGGCCAAGGGCCAGCCGCTCGGGCGCAAGGTGCAGACCGGCTACGAACCCGTCACGGGCGCGCCGATCTATGAGGAGGAAACGCTCGATTATCAGGTGCTGCCGCAGATCGTGGTGATCATTGACGAGCTGGCCGATCTGATGATGACGGCGGGCAAGGAAGTCGAATTCCTGATCCAGCGACTGGCCCAAAAGGCGCGCGCGGCGGGCATCCATCTGATCATGGCGACGCAGCGCCCGTCGGTCGACGTCATCACCGGCGTGATCAAGGCGAATCTGCCGACGCGGATCAGCTTTCACGTTACCTCGAAGATCGATTCGCGCACCATCCTGGGCGAGCAGGGGGCAGAGCAATTGCTGGGCAAGGGCGACATGCTCTATATGCCCGGCGGCAAAGGCATCGTGCGCGTTCACGGGCCGTTTGTGTCGGACGATGAGGTGCGCGCGGTGACCGATCACTGGCGCGCGCAAGGACGCCCCGACTATAATACCTCCGTTACCGAAGAGCCCGCCGACGGCTTCGCGCTCGACGGCGCGCCCACGGGCGAGGATTCGGCCGAAGATCAGCAATATCGCGCGGCAATCCAGTTGGTCGTGGAAAGCCAGAAGGCCTCGACCTCCTGGGTGCAGCGTCAGCTCCGCGTCGGCTATAACAGTGCGGCGCGGCTGATCGAGCGCATGGAAAAAGACGGCATCGTCAGCCGTCCTGACCATGTCGGCCGTCGCGAGGTCCTGCGCGATCGCGACGGCAACCCTCTGTAAGCGCAGACGTTCACAAGCTGTTCAAACGCAATACTGCTTTGTGCGACTTCATTTTTCGGAGAAACCGCCATGCGCCTGCGCATCCCCGCGCTGTTCGCGCTCCCTGCCCTGCTCGCCACCTCGGTGGTGTCCGCGGCGCCGTCGAGCGATTTGTCGTCGGTGCAACGCCATCTGCAAAGCGTCGAGAGCATGACCGCCGCCTTTACCCAGACCGATCGCGCCGGAAAAGTGCTGACCGGCACGCTGACGCTCAAGAAACCCGGAAAAATCCGCTTTCAATATGAAAAGAGCGTCCCGATTCTGATCGTTGGCGATGGCAAATCTTTGTGGTTCCTGGATTATTCGGTCGGGCAGAAGCAGCGCTGGCCGATCGGCAATTCACCGCTCGGGATCCTGCTCGATCCGTCGCGCGACATGAACAAGATCGCCACGGTCGTGCCGACCGGCAACCCGGCCACGATCGCGATCGATGCCGCCGACCCCAAGCATCCCGAATATGGCAGGATCAGCATGGTATTCGCGCGCAGTGCGACTGCCCCCGGTGGATTGATGCTGCAGGGCTGGGTGACGCTCGATTCGCAGAACAACCGCACAACGATTCGCTTGTCGAACCAGCGCTTCAACGCGCCGGTTAGCGACGGAACGTTCCAATGGCGCGATCCGGTGCGCAATTCCGGCCGAAAGTGACCGCCATTCATATTGGCGACAGGTTCGCGCCGGTAAAGACGGAGTTGCGGATGTGGGCGTTTCGGGATTTCCCCCTGTTGCCCGGGCACTCACTTCCCGCCTGCGTGACGAACGCTAGGTCGGCCCTCGCTCCATGCCCCCGGAGCGGGGGCCTTTCCATGTCTGGCTGGTATCGTGCCGCATGGCTCGATAGAGCGTCATGATGTCTTCGCCGCTCAAGATCGTATCCTGGAACATAAATTCTGTCCGTTTCCGGATCGAGATTGTCGAGAAGTTCCTACGCGAGGTTGCCCCCGATATTCTGTGCCTGCAGGAAACCAAGGTAATCGATCAGGATTTCCCGACCGCGTCGTTCAAGGCGCTCGGCTATCGCCACATCGTCCTGCACGGACAAAAAATGCACCACGGCGTCGCGATCCTATCGAAGATTCCGCTGATCGAGGATGACCGCCTCGACTGGCAAGCCAATCGCGAAGCACGGCATGTCGGCGTGCGCTTGGCGAACGGCATGCGAATCGAGAACGTGTATGTGCCGGCGGGCGGCGATGTGCCCGATCGCGAAGCCAATGCGAAATTTGGGCAGAAGCTCGATTTTCTCGATCGGATGACGCGCTGGTCGGAAACGCTCGACGTCCCGACGCTGCTGGTCGGCGATCTCAACATCGCACCGCTCGAATCGGATGTATGGAATCATAAGCAATTGCTCGGTGTGGTCAGCCACACGCCGATCGAAGTCGCGTCGATGGCGCGGCTCAAGGCGTCGAACAGCTGGGTCGATCTCGGGCGGCACTTCTTCCCCGAACCGGCGCGACTCCACACATGGTGGAGCTATCGCTCAGCCGATTGGACCGTCAACGATCGCGGGCGGAGACTCGATCATATGTGGGCAACCGCCGATATTGCGGCGGCCGCCACGCGCCACCATGTATTCGAAGAATGCCGTTCCTGGCTGAAACCCTCCGACCATGTGCCGATCATGACCGAGTTCCAGATTTGAACGGCGATCGCGCTGCGGCGCATAAGACCGCGCTCGCGATCGATGCGCTGCGGCGTGGCTGGCCCGTCGCCATCAAAGGCGTAGACGGGACACTCGCCTTGCTGCCGATCGAGACTTCGGACCCGGAACGACTGGCCGCGTTCGATCCGGTCGGGGACGCCACACTCCTGCTGTCGGCCGGGCGCGCAGCAACGCTAAAACTCACCAACCAGCGCGACGCTGCGGCGCCCGACGCGCCGGTGCTGATCGAACGCGCGACGTGGATCGATTTTGCGATGGCGACGGCGCTGTCCGACCCGCAATTCGATTTGACCATGCCGATGAAGGGTCCGTTTCGCGCGCTGTGCCTGACCGAACATGAAGCAGGCGCGTCCGCACTACGCCTGGCACGGATCGGTGGCGTGCTTCCGGCTTTCTTCGTTCAGCCGGGCCTGTCGGCCGCGCTCGAGCTGACGCCCGGGGACATCGACGCGCACGAGGATGCGACTCGATTGACCATCGCCACCCGCGCACATTTGCCGGTCGCGGGCGCCGAAGATGCGGAGATCGTGGCGTTCCGCACGCCCGAAATGCCCGGCGAACATATCGCCTTGCTGATCGGCACGCCCGACGGTCACCCGCCGCTGGTGCGCTTGCATAGCGAGTGTCTCACCGGCGACGTGCTCGGAAGTCTGAAATGCGATTGCGGCCCGCAATTGCACGCTGCGATCCGCGCGGTCGAAGCGAGCGGGTGGGGAATCATCCTGTATCTGCGCCAAGAGGGACGCGGGATCGGGCTGATCAACAAGCTGCGCGCTTATGCGTTGCAGGATCAGGGGTTCGATACGGTCGATGCCAACACGCGCCTCGGCTTTGCGGTCGATTCGCGCAATTTCGCGGTGGCGGCGCGGATGCTGGAACTGCTCGGCCAGCGATCGGTACGACTCCTCACCAACAATCCGGAAAAGGTCGCGCAACTGGAGGCGGCCGGGATTTCAGTGGCCGAGCGCGTGCCGCACATCCTGCCCGCCAATCCCCACAACGCTCGCTATCTGGCGACGAAGCGCGACCGCACCGGACATCAATTTTAGCCGAGCAGTGCCGCCACTTCGTCGAAGGTGGTGGCGATTTTGTGAACACCGATCGCGCGTAGCTTTTCGGCATGGTCCGGCCCGCAATGCGAGCCGCCGACGAACCCGACGACGTGCGCGCCCGATGCCACTGCCCCGGTCGCGCCAACGGGCGAATCCTCCACGACCACGCACCGTTCGATCGGCACGCCGAGCGCGGCTGCCGCATGGAGGTAGATGTCGGGCGCGGGCTTACCCCGCGCGACATGCTCCTTGCCCGAAAAGATCCGGTCGCCGAACACCTCGCGCAGGCCGATATGGTGGAGGTGGCGCGTGATCCATGCGGTCGAGCTCGACGAAGCGATCGCCTTGGGCAGATCACCAGGCAAATCGAACACAAAGCGCACGGCCCCTTCGACCGCATCGACGCCCTCGCGCATGATGCGGTCGTCCTCGGCCTTGCGCGCGACGTGGAAATCATCGGGCAAGGGCCGCCCGATCCAGCGTTCGATCGCGCCCAGGAACGCGTGCCCCGACAGGCCCATAAAATTTGCGAACGAATCGGCCGCGCTCGTCGGATGGCCGATGCTGGTGAGATAATCAGCGATCTGACGGTTGCCGACCGCTTCGCTTTCGATCAGCACGCCGTCGAAATCGAAGATCAACGCGTCGAACGTCATGTGCGCGCACCGAACAAGGCCGTACCGACGCGGACATGCGTCGCGCCGAGCATCGTCGCGACTTCATAATCGCCCGACATACCCATGCTGAGTCCATCGAGCCCATGGTCGCGCGCGATCTTGGCGAGGAGCGCAAAATAGGGTGCGGCCTCGGTTTCGGCAGGCGGTACCGCCATCAGTCCAGCGACGGGCAGATCGGCAACGCGCGCTTCGGCTAGCAAGGCGGGCAGATCCGCAATCGCACACCCACCCTTCTGCGTCTCGTCCCCGATATTCACTTGCAGGAAGCAGGCCGGGCGACGGTCCAATTTGTCCATCGCGCGCGCGAGCGCGGTGATGAGCGACGCGCGATCGACGGAATGGATCGCGTCAAACAATGCGACGGCATCATCGGCTTTGTTCGATTGAAGCTGCCCAACCAGGTGCAGCTCGAGTTCTGGAAAGGCCTCGCGCAGCGCGGGCCATTTCGACTGCGCTTCCTGCACGCGGTTTTCGCCGAAAGCGCGCTGCCCGGCGTGGAGCAACGGTTCGATCTCGGCCGCGTCGCGCGTCTTGGAGACGGCGATCAACGTGACGGACTCGGGTTTGCGGTCGGCCAGCGCTGCCGCCTGCGCTATTCGCGTGGTGACGGCAGCAAGACGGGAGGTGGGGTCGTCGGTAGACATTGGCAGCGCTATAGGCTGCACCATGGCCGTTCGTCACCCCAGCTTGCCGTCAAAAGCGTTCCCGACGCTGTGGTTGATGACCGACGAACGGATGGGGCCAGCGCTATGGACCGCGCTGGAGCGCTTGCCCCCCGGCAGCGGGGTGGTGTTCCGGCATTTTGCGACGCCGCCAGCCGAGCGCACCGCGATCTTTACGCGGCTGTCCCGGGTCGCGCGGCGGCGGCGGCTGATCGTCGTGCGCGCCGGCGTGAAAGGACAGTCTCCAGACCTTCACCCAGCGCACTCGGGGCGCGAGGCGGTGAGCGCACGACGCGCCGGGGCCGATCTGGTGCTGGTATCGCCGGTCTATCCGACCCGGACCCATCCCGGTGCCCCCGCGCTGGGCCCCATTCGGGCGGCGATGATCGCGCGCGCCGCGGGAGTTCCCGCGATTGCGCTGGGCGGCATGAATGCGTCGCGGTTCAAGCGCTTGCGCGCGTTGGGATTTGCAGGATGGGCCGCGATCGACGGCCTGACCCGGACTTAGAAGCGGAAGGCAGTGCCGATATAGACGGCGCGACTGTCACGCCCGTTGCGATCGGTCATCGCTTGCGAGACGAGCCTGTCGCGTTCGGTTTTGTAGCGGACCCCCGCCGTCACGTCGAAACGGCGCGTGAGGGCGTAGGAGCCGCCGACATCGATCGAATAGGCCGGTGCATCCTCGATCAACTTGGGTCCGTTGCCGACCGGGCGATCGGCCGATGCGTTCACGCGCCCGCTAACGCGCTTACCGGTGTAGCTGACGCCGACATCCGCCGATTCGCGCGAGCCGGGCAAACCTGCCAGATCGACCTTCGCAACGTCGCCCGATACGGCGAAGCGCTTCCAACCGACAGCAACGCCCAGGTTATAGGCGATCGGCGTCAGTGCGACAGTCGAGGCTGGTAGCGGCGATGCGCGATCGACCACGGTGATGCCGCGCGCCGAGCGCGCGCGGACCGCGATCGCCACGGCCTTATTGTTCGTGGGTCGCGATTCGGATGGCGTGAAGCGGAAACCGGTGGCGTCGAGGCCGCCGCGCGCGAAGATCGCAGCCAGACGGGGATCGGCCGAAGCCGGCGTGAACGACCCGACGCCGCGCGCAAACACTGCGCTGCCGCGGGGTGCCATCCGAGCCATAGGAACGTCGTTTGCGCCAATTGCCGGAGCCACGGCGACGCCGAGGACGGCAAGCGACCCCAACACGATCCCGGATATCCAGCGAGCAGAAAACACGAGCAACCCCTAACACTGTGCCTTCGCAGCACTAGTCCCTTATAACGCACTTATCACGATTCGATTCCGCGCTGCCACCTTCTTGACTCAATTTCTCGAAAGAGTGTCGTCAAGGACACACCCGCCCGGCCCCGCCGGGCACCATATGTGTCGCTTGCGGCCTAGCCGGGACATCCTATAGATACCGCCTTATCCCCGCATCCGTTTTGTTCAGGAACATCCGATGATCCGCCGTCTCCGCATCGCGAACCGCCCAGTGTTCCGCACCGTTGCCCTAGTTTCGCTTGCGGCGCTGTCGCTCGCGGCGTGCAGCAAGGGCGGACGGCCCAAAAATGCCGATCTCGCCGCGTCGAAGGTCATGACGATCGGCGTCAACGCCTATCTGTGGCGCGCCAGCCTCGACACGCTGAGCTTCATGCCGCTGTTGCAGACCGATTCGAACGGCGGCGTGATCGTCACTGACTGGTACATCAACCCCGCCGCGCCGACCGAGCGCGTCAAGGTCACCGTGACGATCCTCGACCAGGATCTGCGCGCCGACGGCCTGCGCGTCGCCTATCTGCGGCAGATCAACCAGGGCGGCCAGTGGGTTGCCGCGCCGACCCAGGCGGCAACCGTGCAGAAGCTCGAGGATATCATCCTCACCAAGGCACGCGACCTCCGCCGCGCCGCCGTCGCCGGCTAAGGCAGCGTTCCGATGGCGTCACGCTTCAACGCGCTGAAGGCGGACGCGGCTTGGCAAAAGGTGTGGGACGACCGCGCCACCTTCGTCGCGCGCGACGATTCGCTCAAGCCGCGCTCCTATGTGCTCGAGATGTTCCCCTATCCGTCGGGGAAGATCCACATGGGCCATGTCCGCAACTATACGATGGGCGACGTGCTCGCGCGCTTCCGCCGTATGCAAGGCATGGAAGTGCTGCATCCGATGGGATGGGACGCCTTCGGCATGCCGGCCGAGAATGCCGCGATGGAGAAAGGTGTCCATCCCGGCGGCTGGACGCGGGACAACATCGCCACGATGAAGGCACAGTTGAAGCGCCTCGGCTTCGCGCTCGATTGGAGCCGCGAGCTGGCGACGTGCGAGCCCGACTATTACGGGCACGAACAGGCACTGTTCCTCGAACTGTTCCGCCACGGGCTGGTCTACCGCAAGGAATCCTCGGTCAATTGGGATCCGGTCGACATGACGGTGCTTGCCAATGAGCAAGTCATCGAAGGACGCGGCTGGCGTTCGGGCGCGTTGGTCGAGCGGCGCAAGCTGTCGCAATGGTTCCTCAAGATCACCGACTTCGCCGAAGAGCTGCTCGAAGGCTTGGGCGGGCTCGAACATTGGCCCGATAAGGTCAAATTGATGCAGGAGAATTGGATTGGGCGCAGCCAGGGGCTGCAATTCCGCTTCGCCCTGTCCGACGGAGGTTCGGTCGAAGTCTTCACTACGCGCCCCGATACGATCTTCGGGGCAAGCTTCGTCGCGGTCGCGGCAGACCATCCGATCGCGCAGGCGCTCGCGGCGGGCAATCAGGACGCCGCCGCCTTCATTGCACTGTGCAAGCGCGGCGGCACCACTGCAGCCGAACTCGATACGCAGGAGAAACTCGGCTTCGACACCGGGATCACGGCGACGCATCCGTTTGACCCGGATCAGCAATTGCCCGTGTACATCGCCAATTTCGTGCTGATGGACTATGGGACCGGCGCGGTGTTCGGCGTGCCCGCACACGACCAGCGCGACATGGATTTCGCGCGCAAATATGATCTGACGGTGCGGCGAGTCGTCTCCGATGGCGACGTCACCGAGCCACAGTTCACGGGCGACACCGCCTATACCGGCCCCGGCACGCTGGTGAATTCGCACTTTCTCGACGGCATGGATGTCGAGGATGCCAAGCGCACCGTGATCCAGCGTGCCGAGGGCGAAGGCTGGGGCACCGGATCGACCGTATTTCGTCTGCGCGACTGGGGTGTCAGCCGTCAGCGCTATTGGGGCACGCCGATCCCGATCATCCATTGCGATGCGTGCGGTGCTGTGCCGGTCCCCACTGAGCAATTGCCGGTCGTGCTGCCCGAGGACGTCAGCTTCGACATTCCCGGTAATCCGCTCGACCGCCATCCGACGTGGAAGAACGTCCCCTGCCCGTCCTGCGGCGGTGCTGCCCGACGCGAAACCGACACGCTCGACACGTTCGTGGATTCGTCCTGGTACTTCATCCGCTTCGCCAGCCAGCCCAAGGACAAGCCGTTCGACCGCGAAGTGGCCGAGAAATGGCTACCGGTCGCGCAATATATCGGCGGGGTCGAGCATGCGATCCTGCATTTGCTCTATGCCCGATTCTGGACCCGTGCACTGAAACACATCGGCATGCTTGATGTAGCTGAGCCCTTCGCGGGCCTGTTCACGCAAGGCATGGTGACGCACGAGACCTATAGCCGCCAGGTCACCGAAACCGGCAGCGACGGCGTCGATACGATCACCAAGCCACTGTGGTTGTCGCTCGACGATATCGTAAAGCAGGACGACGGCTATATCGAGCGTGCCACCGGCAAAGCGGTCACCGTCGGCCGCGTCGAGAAGATGTCGAAGTCGAAGAAGAACACCGTCGACCCGACCGGAATCGTCGATCAATATGGCGCCGACGCGACGCGCTGGTTCATGCTGTCCGACTCACCACCCGAGCGCGATCTGCCGTGGAGCGAGGCGGGGATCGAGGGTTCGTGGCGCTTCATTCAGCGGCTGTGGCGGTTGTTCGATGCGCCCGAAAGTGCCGAAAGTGCCACTCAGAACGCTGCGCTGGACCGCAAGCTGCACCAGACGATCGCCGGAATTGCCGTTGATATTGAAGCACTTGCCTTCAACAAGGCAGTCGCCAAGCTGTACGAACTGGTCAATGCGATAGAGCGTGCCGAGCCGTCCGCATCGCGCGACTCGGCGATCGCCACGCTGATGCGTCTGGTCGCACCGATGGCACCGCATCTGGCCGAGGACGCCTGGGCCGCCGCCGGCAATTCCGGGCTGATCGCGGATGCGGCCTGGCCCGAGGTCGACCCCGCCTTGCTGGTCGAGGATGAAGTGACGATCGCGGTGCAGATCAACGGCAAATTGCGCGACACGCTCGTCATGCCAAAGGGCACGTCGCGCGAGACAGTCGAAGCGGCTGCACTCGCCTCGGAGAAGATCCTGCGTATCCTGGAAGGCAAAGCACCCCGGAAGGTCATCGTCGTGCCCGATCGCCTCGTGAACCTCGTCGCATGAGCCGCCTGGCCGGTCTTGCCGCCGCGATGTTGGCGCTATCGGGATGCGGGCTGCATCCGCTCTATTCGGGCGGCAGCTCGGGCACGGTCGCCTCGACCCTCAGCCAAGTCGAGGTCGCACCGATCCAAGGCAAGGCCGGCTGGCTGATGACCAATGCGCTGCGCGACCGGCTGCGTAGCGACGGAACCCCGCGCTATCGTCTCGAAATGAAGCTCGACGATCAGATCGCGGGCCTCGGCGTGCGGCGCGACAATAGCGTCACGCGTGAACGCCGGACGCTGCGCGCGCGCTATCAATTGGTCGATCTGTCGAACGGATCGGTACTGCTCGACGCGGCGGCCGGGTCGGACGCCGGGATCGACGTCGTGAAGTCCGAATACGCAACGATCGCGGCAGAAAACACCGCGCTCGAACGGCTTTCGAACACCGTTGCCGACCAGATCGTCGCGCGGATCGCCACGTACGTGCAGCGTACCGCGCCCGAACCTCAGTGACCCAACCCCCAGGAATCCGACCCCCAGGGATCCAACGGGGGTCGCCCGCGTGAAAGCCAATCTCAACCAACTAAGCCGCGCGATCGACACGGTCAGCGGCGATGTGCGCCTTTATCTGCTCCACGGTCCCGACGAAGCCGGCGCGCGCGAGATGGCCACACGGCTTGCGCGTGCGATGGGGCCGGAGGCCGAGCGCGTCGATCTCGAACCCACCCTGCTCAAATCCAGTCCCGGCCGCCTGGCCGATGAAGCCGCGTCGCTGTCGCTGTTCGGCACGCAACGCCACATCCGCGTGACCGGTGCGGGCGAGGAAAGCGTCGAGGCGTGCACGATGCTGCTCGCCGCGCCGCGCGCCGGCAATCCGGTCGTGCTGATCGCGCCGACCGTCAAGGGCACTTCGGCGCTGGTCAAACTGGCCACGGCGCACCCGAATGCCCTCGCCTGCGTCTTCTACGTCCCCGATGCCGGTGAGGCCGACAAGATCGCCACCGGCGTCGCGCGCGAATTCGGGCTGCGCACCACCGGCGCGACCGCCGCGCGGATCGCGGCGGCGGCGGCGGGCGACCGGGCGGTGGTGACGCGCGAGCTGGAGAAGATCGCCTTGTTCCTCGACGCCGCGCCCGAGCGACCGCGTGAGCTCGACGATGCCACACTGGATGCGATTGGGGCCGATCTCGGCGATGCGGAGATGTCGCGCGCGATCGACGCGGCGATCGACGGCGGGCCGGATCGGCTGGGCGAGGAACTGGCGAAGCTCGGCGTCGCGGGCGTCTCGCACATTCCCTTGCTGCGGCAATTGGTCCGCCGGTTGATGGCCTTAGCCGAATTGCGCGGGGAAATCGACAGCGGGGCGAATGCCAACGCTTTGCTGGAGCGCGTTTTTTTCCGCGAACGCGCGATCACCGCGCGCGCTCTCCGCATCTGGTCTGCGCCAAGACTTAATGACGCGATCGATCGCGTCCGCCGCGCCGAACGCGCGACGATGGCGCCCGCCAATGCCGGCGGCGTGCTCGCCGATGCCGCGATGCTCGCCGTCGCGCGGATGGCCGCGCGGCAGCGCGACTAGGCCTCCACGGCTAAGGTGCGCTAGAGCAAGATGACGTTAGCATGACCCGTTCGCCCTGAGCCTGTCGAAGGGCAGGTCCCACATGCGACGGCGCGATTGTGTCACAGGTGCTTCGACAAGCTCAGCACGAACGGATCGAGGGCGTGCATCAATCTAACGTCATCCGGCTCTAAGCCTTTGGGCCTTGGCCGTAGAATTGGAAGATTTCCAGAATCCTTTCGGCGGTAATGCCATCCTCCTGTGCGATCGCGAGCGGATGGGCGTCATCCGTCACCCACAATAAGGGCCGTTGGCGATTCGGCCGCGGCTGCACCCAGACGCCAAGCGGATCGGTACCGACAAAGTCAGCGAGTTGATTGCACAGCCACCCGCTCCACGGCCACATATCCTCATACATGCCGCTATCGAAGCCCATGACATATTTATCGAAGTTCTCACGCGACAGCGGCGACCAGCAGCCGAAGCCAAAATGCCCCGCAGCATCCCGAACGGGAATCTGCAGCACAGCGCGGACCATGATATAAGTGCCATCGAGGACGCAAAAATCTTCCGACAGGAAGTCGCCATCATAGCGCAAAGCGCCGTTGTGTTCGTAATCTGCGGCGCCGCGCCACGGGTCGGGCGCATGCGCTGCCAGATCGAAAGGCCAGCCATGCTCTGCATTGAAGCGATCGCACCGCCAGCGGGCAGTTTGCAAGTGCCGCGCGGCGGTTAAGCGCGCTTCTTCCCCCAACCGAACACGGTCGCCGCTCCCTCTAATGACTAGGACAAGTCACGCCACTTGCCTCTACTGAAAGTCGCCGGCGCTAAATCCGCTCGCCGGTCAGTCGCTGACACACCATGTCGAGTTGATCGAGCGTGGAATAGGACAGCGTCACAGTCCCGCCCTTGGCACCGTGAGAGACGCGGACCGAAAGTCCGAGAAGATCGGCAAGCTGATGTTCCAGCGCCGCGAGATCGGGATCGCGGCCATTGCCGCCGACGCTTGCGCTCTTCGTCTCGATCTTCGATGCCCGCGCCAGCCGTTCGGCATCGCGCACCGATAGCCCGCGCGCGACGATCTGATCCGCCAGCCCTTCCACATCGGGCGCGCCGATCAAGGCGCGTGCATGGCCCATCGTCAACGCGCCGGCCACGACACGTTCCTGGACGCTGCGCGGAAGTTCCAGCAAGCGCAGCAGGTTGGCGATATGGCTGCGCGACTTGTTGACGAGCTTCCCAAGCGCGTCCTGGGTATGGCCGAAATCGTCGATCAAGCGATGATAGGCTTCGGCCTCTTCGATCGCGTTGAGATCCTGCCGCTGGATATTTTCGACAAGCGCGACTTCTAGCGTCTCGGTATCGTCGAAAGAGCGCACGATGACGGGCACTTCGTGCAACCGTGCGCGCTGCGCGGCGCGCCAGCGGCGCTCACCTGCGACAATCTGATAGCCGGTTCCGTGCGGGCGCACGACGATCGGCTGGAGTACGCCGCGCTGCGCGATCGACTGGGCGAGTTCTTCGAGCGCGGCCTCATCGAAATGGCGGCGCGGCTGACCCGGGTGCGGGGTGAGCGACCCGACCGGAAGCGAGCGCACACCGGGCGACGCACCTTCCTTGCCGCCACCGACCGGCTCCTCCCGCGCGAGATCGCCCAACAACGCGTTTAGTCCCCGGCCAAGCCCCGAGCGAGGCTTTGGACGGGCGGTCGGCGACGTATCCGACGTCCCCGCATCAGCCGAGGTGGCGGGTTGTTCGGGCGGAAGGGTATCGGTCATGCGGCCCGTGCTGGTTGATCTGTTTTGGGAAGGCGCGCGATCAACTCCCGCGCCAGGGCGATATAGGCTTCCGACCCCGGGCAGCGATAATCGTAGATCAACGCCGGCAGACCGTGGCTGGGTGCCTCCGACAAGCGCACGTTACGGGGGATGACCGTATCGAACACCACGCGGCCCAGCACCGCGCGTACATCGTTCGACACTTGGTCGGTCAGGCGATTGCGGCGATCATACATTGTTAGTGCGACGCCGAGAATCGACAAGCCGGGGTTGAAGCGTTCCCGAATGCGCTCGACCGTGCTCAGCAACTGACTGAGCCCCTCAAGCGCGAAAAATTCGCACTGCAGCGGCACGAGCAGCGAATTGGCCGCGACCATCGCGTTCAGGGTCAAAAGACCGAGCGACGGCGGACAATCGATCAGCACGACATCCCAGCGCCGGTCCGACCGGGCGAGCGCGCGAGACAGGCGATGCGTGCGCTCTTCATATTCGACCAGCTCGATCTCCGCCCCCGACAGATCGACCGTTGCGGGCACGATCTCAAGCTTGGGAACGCAAGTCGGCATCGCGGCGACCTCGATCGGGGTTTCCCCAATGAGGATGTCATAGGTTGAGTGGTGCCGATCCGCGCGCGAAATTCCCAGCCCCGTCGAGGCATTTCCCTGGGGATCAAGATCGAGCAGCAGGACACGCGATCCGGTTGCCGCGAGCGCGGTCCCAACGTTGATCGCGGTGGTCGTCTTACCGACCCCGCCTTTTTGATTTGCGACAGCTATCACGTTCATCGACGCGCTACCTTTGATGCGAGAACGATCAGCGACTTCGCATCTGTGACGCTATGTTCCACGTGAAACACACCATGCCATGTCTCGCAGGCGGTTGCCACATCTTCGCGCGCGCTTTGTCCCTTAGGGAGAATCCATTGTGTGCGAATCGAAGAGCACGCCGCGGCCCACGCGAAGAGATCGGTGAGCGGCGCGACCGCGCGCGCCGAAATCACCGACGCTACGACCCCCGACAGCGACTGAATCGGGGCTGCAACGACGCGCACGCGATCCGCGACCCCGACTCTCTCCGCCGCCTCTTCGAGAAAGGCGGCGCGTTTGCGGCGCGGCTCCACCAGATAGACCGTGCGCCGGGTGAGTGCGGCGATCACCAGGCCGGGAAATCCCGCGCCACTCCCGATATCGATCCAAGGCCCCGCCGCGGAATCCGCGTCGGCAAACTGAAGGAGCTGCGCCGAATCGACGAGGTGGCGCGTCCACATCATACTCAGCGTCGAGGGTGCGACCAAATTCTGGCGAGCGTTCTCCTCGGCTACCAGATCCGCAATTCGCTCCATCGCCGTGATGCCGACAGGACCATGACGCAAAGCGATCCAGGAGCGGGCATCGTCCTCGGTCACGCCGCAACCCGCCGCAATTGCAACAGAATCGCCGTGAGCGCGGCTGGGGTTACGCCGCGAACGCGAGCTGCGGCACCAAGGCTTGCGGGTCGCGCAGCAGACAAGCGCTCGATCATCTCGGTAGAGAGCCCCGGTACCGTCGCATAATCGAGCGACACCGGGACGCCGATCCCTTCATGCGACCGTTGCTGCGCGATCTCGGCATCCTGTCGGGCGAGATACGGGGCGTAGCGCGCATCCTCGGCAATTTCGGCGAGCAACGAACGATCTTCAAAGGCAACAAGGTCAGGCGCGAGCTGATCGATCGTCACCCCCGCGACGCGCAACCACTCGGCCGCGGTGCGAGCCGGCGGATCGGCAGCAACCTCCGCCCCTTTCGCCATCAGCGATGCCACACCGACAGGTTGCTGCAGCCGCTGCTCGATCCGTCCGCGCGCGACGGCACGATCACCAATGCGCGCCAGGCGAGCAGGTGAGAGGCATCCGATCTCCGCCGCAAGCGGTGAAAGCCGCGTCTCGGCATTGTCCGACCGCAGCCGCAATCGATACTCCGCGCGGGCGGTTAACATGCGATACGGTTCGGTAATTCCTTGCAACACCAGATCGTCAATCATCACGCCGAGGTAGCTCGACGCGCGATCGAGGATGACTGAAGGCGAACCCAAGGCCATTGCCGCAGCGTTCAACCCGGCAATCAGCCCCTGCCCCGCCGCTTCCTCATAGCCGGTCGTGCCGTTGATTTGACCGCAACAGAACAGACCCGGCATCGCGCGAACTTCCAGCGTCGCCGACAGTGCGCGCGGATCGATATGGTCATATTCGACGGCATATCCCGACGCGACGATCCGCGCCTGTTCGAGACCAGGAATCGATGCGATCATCGCCGCTTGAATGTCGACCGGCAATGACGTCGATATGCCGTTGGGATAGACCGTCGCGTCGTCCAATCCTTCGGGTTCGAGAAAGATCTGATGCCCATCGCGGTCGCCGAAGCGATGGATCTTGTCCTCGATCGACGGACAGTAGCGCGGTCCCTGCCCCGCGATCGCCCCACCAAAGAGCGGTGAGCGATCCAGCCCACTGCGGATGATATCGTGCGTTGCGCTCGTCGTTCGGGTGATGGCACAGCGCAATTGCGGCAAAACGCGTCCGGCGGACAGCGGCGACATCGTCCACGGTTCGTCATCACTCGGTTGTTCGCCCAGCGCCGCCCAATCGATTGTGCGGCCGTCGAGCCGGGGTGGTGTTCCTGTCTTGAGCCGCGCCATCGGCAATCGCGCGGCCCGCAATTGCGCTGCCAAGAGCGACGCCGCCGCCTCCCCGATCCGTCCACCGACCGATCGATCTTCACCGCAGAACATGGTGGCGCCGAGGAATGTTCCGGTCGCGAGCACGACGGCGGGTGCCGAAACGACGGTTCCATCCGACAGCCGCACACCCTGCACAATCGTGCCGTCGAGCGCGAGCGCGGCAACTTCGCCGACGATGATGTGCAGGTCGCGCTGCGCGGCAAGCATATCCTGGATCGCGGCGGCATAGCGCTTGCGGTCGGCCTGGACTCGCGGACCTTGCACCGCCGTGCCCTTGCTGCGGTTGAGCATGCGATAATGGATGCCGGCGGCATCGGTGGCGCGCGCGATCAAGCCGTCGAAAGCGTCGATCTCGCGCACCAGATGCCCCTTGCCGAGGCCACCAATCGCAGGGTTACACGACATCGCGCCGATCTTGCTCGCGTCGAAACTCACAAGCGCAGTACGCGCGCCACATCTCGCTGCCGCAGCAGCCGCCTCGGTCCCGGCGTGTCCGCCGCCGACGACGATGACGTCGAATGTATCCATCAGATTTGGCTAGGTCGCAGTGCGGTGCGTGTCAAAGTTTATGCGCACTGTTCCACGTGGAACATCATTTGCCGACGCAGAAGCGCGCGAAGACTGCGTCCAGGACATCTTCAATCCCGCTCCGCCCGGTAACGGCGTCGAGGGCGCGCAGGGCGCGGCGCACCTCCTCCGCTACAATCAGCACGTCACTGCCCTTTGCTGCCAATAGATCAGCGCGGCATTGGTCCAACAGGGCACGCTGGCGCTGGTTTACCGAGAGCTGGTCGCTTTGTGGCAATAAGGTCGCGGCGCGCGCCGCGATCCGGTTCCACAGCAAATCCAGGCCCGCACCGGTCCGCGCCGACAGCGAGACGTCAACGCCGGATCGGGCGGTTTCGCGACCGGCAACGTCGCAGCGCGGGTGCACCTGAATATCGTTGGCGCTGGCCTCCCCTTGCGCATCGAGCCACACGACGATGTCGGCCCCGGCAATCGCCCCGCGCGCGCGCTCGATCCCGATCCGCTCGATCTCGTCGCCCGGCGTTCCGGTCAAGCCAGCCGTGTCGGTCAACACATAGGCAATCCCGGCCCGCACCACCGATGCTTCGATCCGATCCCGCGTCGTTCCGGAAATGGGCGAGACGATCGCCACATCGCGTCCGGTCAGTGCGTTGAGCAGCGTCGACTTCCCGCTATTGGGCGCTCCTGCGATCACGACGCGAACGCCATCGTGTAAACGCTCGACCGCAGGTGCAGCGAGCAGCCGATCGATCTCGGTCGCAATCCGGGTGATGTCCGCCGTGATCGCATCCAGCGCTTCGTCGGCGACATCGTCTTCGTCGGAGAAATCCAACTGAGCCTCGATCCGCGCCGCGACACCAATCAGATCGCTGCTCCAATGTTCGATCTGCGCGCGAACCCCGCCCTCGGCCATGCGCAACGCGGCGCGGCGCTGACCCTCGGTCTCGGCCGCGAGCAGATCGCCCAGCCCTTCCGCCTCGGTCAGATCGATCACGCCATTTTCCAGCGCGCGGCGGGTGAATTCGCCGGCTTCGGCGCGCCGGGTACCGGGCCGTGTCGCAATCGCGGCTTCAACCGCCGCAACGACGGCGCGCCCGCCATGAACGTGGAATTCGACGCAATCCTCCCCGGTCGCACTACGTGGGCCAGGGAAGAACAGGACGATTGCGCGATCAAGCACCGCGCCTTCGCTTGGTTCGCGCAGCACCCGCAATACGGCCCGGCGCGGTTCGGGCAGCGCCCCCGCGATAGCAGACGCAACCGCCGTGGCGCGCGGTCCGCTGATCCGCAGGATCGCGATGCCGCACGGGGCCGCACCGCTCGATACGGCGAAGATCGTGTCGCGCTCCGTCACGGTCTTACTTGGTCGAGGATTCAAACATCTTGCGCCACATGCCCATCCCGGCGTCGCTCATCGGCATCCAGCTGCGCATCATATTCTCGACCAGATCGGGGGCGACGACGCCATCCATCGAATTGGTCAGCGCCGAGAGATATTTCTCATGCACCGGCGCAAGATCGGGAAGACCCATGAAACGACGGGCTTCCTCTGGAGTGCATTCGACTTCGACATTGATCTTCACGCCGCTTCTCCGCTTGAGCGCGCGCCTGCTGCGCGGCATATCGTGCCCATGTATGCGCGCGATATCGCCCGGATCGCAACGCCTGTCGGCATCATCGCCGTCGAAGGCGATGCCAGCGCCATTCACGCGATCCGCATCGAAGCCTCCGGGTCAGCGATCATCGGCTCTGCCGAACCCGTCCTTCGCGCCATTGCACAATTGGAACAATGGTTTGCGGGCGACCGTGTAACCTTCGATCTACCCTTGGCATCCGCCGCGACGCCGCGTGGACAAGCGCTGCGCGATGCGATGGTCGCGATCGGCTATGGCGAAACGTGCAGCTATGGCGCGCTTGCGCATAGCGCGATATCCAGCGCCCGGGCGATCGGCCAGGCGTGCGCTCGCAACCCCTTCCCCATCGTGGTGCCGTGCCATCGCGTGCTGAATGCGGACGGCCGGCTTGGCGCATATTCCGCCGGTCAGGGATCGATAACCAAACGCTGGTTGCTCGACCACGAACAACGCTACGCCGCCGGTCGCGCGATCACTGCACCGCTGCAGCGGGATCTGTTCAGCCGGTAACCGCGCCGATCATCGGTTGCATATCGTGCCAACCCTCGAGGATCATCTTGCCCGCGACGTAGACGATGATGACCAGCCCGATCCAGGCGATCCACCGGAAACGCTCGATATATTTGGCGATAATGTTGGCGGCGATGCCCATCAACGCGACCGACAGGATCAGCCCGATGACCATGATCCCGGGATGCTCGCGCGCGGCGCCGGCCACTGCGAGCACATTGTCGAGGCTCATCGAGACATCGGCGACCGCGACCGCCCAGGCGGCCGAAAGAAAGCTCTTGGCCGGACGGATCCCGCTATGCTCGTCACCCTCGACCTCTGCCGATCCGCCGGGAACGGAACGCGGCTGCAACTCGCGATACATCTTCCACGCGACCCATAGCAGCAACAGTCCGCCGCCAAAGACGAGCCCGTAGGATTTGAAGCTCTCCAGGCCATAAAGCACGGCCACCGCGAACACGATGCGCAAGATCAGCGCAGCAAGAATGCCGATCCCAATGACCTTCTTGCGCTGGTCGGCGGGCAAGCCTGCCGCCAGCGCGCCAACGATGATCGCATTGTCTCCAGCAAGGGCAACGTCGAGGAGAACCACGGTCGCGAACGCGGTAAGTGCGGACGCCGAACCGATATTCGCGAAGTCGGTCAGGATGTGTTGCCACAGCCAATTCAACGACATGGGTTCAGCGGTGGCCGCTGCTAGGAGAAAGGTGAGCATCGCATGTTCCTAGCGTGTCGCCGGGACATGGGCAAAGCCCATGTCGTCGGTCGGGAGCGGTGCTCCCGCCGGCCGAGCCGATGCGAGTCCGCCGGCAGCATGCCGACGGCGGCATACGGCTATTGATTCATTGAATCGAAGAAATCTTCGTTGGTCTTCGAATTCTTCATCTTGTCGAGCAGGAATTCCATCGAATCGATCGTGCCCATCTGCATGAGGATGCGGCGCAGCACCCACATCTTCGACAGCTTGCTCTGATCGACCAGCAGCTCTTCCTTGCGCGTGCCGGACTTGCCGACGTCGAGCGCCGGGAAGATGCGCTTGTCGGCAACCTTGCGATCAAGCACGATTTCCGAGTTACCCGTGCCCTTGAATTCCTCGAAGATCACTTCGTCCATGCGGCTGCCGGTGTCGATCAGCGCGGTCGCGATGATCGAGAGCGAACCGCCCTCCTCGATGTTGCGCGCGGCACCGAAGAAGCGCTTCGGGCGCTGCAGTGCGTTCGCATCGACACCGCCGGTCAACACCTTGCCCGATGACGGAACGACGGTATTGTAAGCACGGCCGAGGCGCGTGATGGAGTCGAGCAGGATCACGACGTCCTTCTTGTGCTCGACCAGGCGCTTTGCCTTTTCGATAACCATTTCAGCGACTTGCACGTGGCGCGTGGCGGGTTCGTCGAAGGTCGAGCTGACCACCTCGCCCTTGACCGAGCGCTGCATGTCGGTGACTTCCTCAGGCCGCTCGTCGATCAGCAGCACGATCAGGAACACCTCGGGGTGGTTATCGGTAATCGCCTTGGCGATGTTTTGCAGCATCACCGTCTTGCCGACGCGTGGTGGCGCGACGATCAAGGTGCGCTGGCCCTTGCCCTGTGGGCTGATGATGTCGATGACGCGGGCGCTCTTGTCCTTGATCGTCGGATCGGACGGATCGAGCGTCAGCTTCTCGTCCGGATAGAGCGGCGTCAGATTGTCGAAATTGACGCGATGCCGCACCGCATCGGGATCATCGAAATTGACCGCGGTCAGCTTGACCAAGGCAAAATAGCGCTCGCCATCCTTCGGCCCGCGGATTTCACCTTCGACCGTATCGCCAGTGCGCAGGCCGAATTTGCGGACCTGGTTGGGCGAGATGTAGATATCGTCGGGGCCAGCGAGATAGTTTGCTTCGGGTGAGCGCAGGAAGCCGAAACCATCGGGCAGCACTTCGATCGTGCCGAGCCCCATGATCATCTCGCCTTCTTCGGCCTGAACCTTCAGGATCGCGAACATCAGATCCTGCTTGCGCAGCGTCGACGCGCTTTCGATGCCGAGTTCCTCGGCCATTGCGACCAGTTCAGCCGGTTTTTTGTTTTTCAGGTCTTTGAGATGCATGGGGTGTCATCCGGGCATGAAGATGCTGGGGAGGAGCTTCGATCGGCGATGGGTACGCGACGATGCTTGAGGAAGGATGCCGCAGCCGAACGGGTGGACCCGCCGCACCGTGACACGCTTACGGAATACGGCTGCGTCCCGCCCGCGTCAAGGCTAAGCGCTCGTGAGCGTCTTCAGAACGGCTGGACGATAGCCAGGATGACGATGAAGGTGACGAGCAACGCCGGCACTTCGTTGATGAGGCGCAATTGCTTACCGGTCAGCGTCGGCTTTCCGGCTGCGAGTTTCCTGGCATAGCCGACCGCCCAGCCATGATAGCCGGTCAGCAGCAGCACCAGCAGCAACTTGGTATGCAGCCAGCCGAGACCGCTCGCCCCCGAAAACAGCCCGGAATTGGCCCCAAGAACCAGGCCGAGCACCCATACGACCACCATCGCCGGGGTCAGGATGATCGTGCGGATCTTGCCCTCGCGCTCGACCCACACCGCCGCCTCGGCTGATCCAATCGCAGCTTCCTGATGATAGACGAGATAGCGCGGGAGCATGAACAGGCCGGCCATCCAGAAGATCACGAAAATGAGATGCGCCGCCTTCACCCATGGATAGGCGTTGCCGAGCATGCCGATCATCGTGCGCTCCGAACATAGGCCAGGAGTTGCTCGACATGCGCGATCGGCGTGTCCTGCAGGATGCCATGCCCCAGATTGAAGACATGCGGACGGTCGGCGAACGCATCGAGGATGCGCTGTGCGGCCATTTCCATATCGTTCCCCCCGGCGATCAGCACGAGCGGATCGAGATTGCCTTGCACCGGCATGCCGTGCGGCAAATTTTTGGCGGCCCATTCGGGATCGATCGTCTCATCGACGCCGACCGCATCGACCCCGGTTTCGCGCGCATAAGCGGGAAGTTTTTCGCCGGCCCCCTTGGGGAAGCCGATGACCGGCACGCCGGGATGGCGCGCATGGAGTGCCGCGACGATCGCGGCATTGGGCGCGATTACCCAGCGTTCGAATTGCGCCGGGCTGAGGCTGCCTGACCAGCTATCGAACAATTGCACAGCCTCGACGCCGGCTTCAATCTGCCGTGACAGATATTCGATCGTGCAGGTCGAAATCGCTTCGACGATCTCACCAAAGGCGACCGGATCGGCATAAGCGAAACGCCGTGTCTCGCTCTGATCCTTGCTGCCGTGGCCGGCGACCATGTAGGTAGCCACGGTCCAGGCGCTGCCCGCAAAGCCCAGGAAGGTGGTCTCAGGCGGCAATTGCGTGGCGACCTGCCGCACAGTATCATAGACCGGGTCGAGCCGCTCCAACGCCGGTTGCAGTCCAGCCAGCGCATGATCGACCAGCGCGGGGGTGAGGGCCGGCCCCTCGCCCACGCCGAACGTCAGATGCTGGCCCAAGGCCGATGGGACCATCAGAATGTCGGAGAACAGAATTGCTCCGTCGAACCCGAAGCGGCGGATCGGCTGGATCGTGACCTCGGCTGCCGCTGCGCTATCGTTGACGAGTGCCAGGAAACCGCCCTTTTCGGCGCGAAGGGCGCGGTATTCGGGCAGATAGCGTCCCGCCTGCCGCATCAGCCACACCGGGGGGATAGGCTGACGCTCGCCCTTCAGGCACGCGAGCAGCGGCTTCTTAACAGTCGTCACGGTCGAAACTCCCACCGGCTTTCGCTCACCCTCTTCTATAAGAATCTAGAATCTTAAAAGGATGTAGTCGTTGTTGGCACGTCGATAACGGGGCTTATGCGGTCATCCCGAAAATGCCAACAGCTTGCGCTCCGGGCACGCCCTGAACCGCGATGAGTCGGGCCGACCATCCCCATTATCCACAGCCTGTGCACGGTATCGGCTACCGTGCAGGCAATTGTGGATAAAGCGACGGTTATGCACCGCCGGACCATGGCTTTGCGGGAGGGCGAAGTTGCGCTAGCGGTTGCGACCATGTTGTCCACAGCTTCGTCCAACCGGCTTCGGTGATGCGCCTGCATTTGCACCTTTTGTCGGATTCGACCGGTGAAACGCTCGAGAATATCGCCAAGGCCGCGCTTGCCCAATATGACGATGTCGAAACGATCCGTCACTTCTGGCCGATGGTGCGGACCGAGGCGCATCTCGAACGGATCCTGCAGGAAATCTCGCAAAATCCCGGGCTCGTGCTCTTTACGCTGGTGAACAGTGAGATCCGGCGCACGCTCGAGACGCGGTGCCGCGCGTTAGGTCTGCCGGCGATCGCGCCGATGGACGGGGTAACGCACGCGCTGTCGGGCTTGCTCGGCCAGGCGGCGAAAGCGCGGCCGGGGCGGCAGCACGTCCTCGATGCTGCCTATTTCGCGCGGGTCGAGGCGATCCATTTCACGATCGCACATGACGACGGCATCGGTGCTGAAGATTGGGAAGACGCCGATATCGTGCTGGCCGGCGTTTCGCGCTCCTCCAAGACGCCGACCTCAATCTACCTCGCCAATCGCGGTTTCAAGACCGCCAATATCCCAATCGTGGTCGAAAGCCCGCCGCCGCCGATCCTGTATGCACTCAAGAACCCGATTGTCGTCGGGCTTACCACCAGCGCCGATCGCCTGATCCAGGTGCGGCGCAACCGGCTGCTCTCGCTCAATCAAGTGACCGAGACGGCCTATGTCGATCAGGAGGCGGTCGTGCGCGAAGTCGCGTTTGCGCGACGGATGTTCGCCGACAATGGCTGGCCGGTAATTGACGTCACGCGGCGTTCAATCGAGGAGACGGCTGCCGCAATCATCGCTTTGGTTGGCGAACGGCGTGGCGATACGCGGGCGGAGTCGTGATGCAGGCGCAACAGCGAATCATCCTGGCATCGCAAAGCAGCGCGCGGCGCGCGATGCTCACCGCCGCGGGGGTTGCTTTCGATGCGGTATCGGCCGCGGTGGATGAAGATTCGGCCAAGGCGGCGTTGCTGAGCGAAGGGCTGGCGGCGCGCGACATGGCCGATGCGCTGGCGGAAATGAAGGCGATCAAGGTCTCGTCCGGGGACGGCCAAGCCTTGGTGCTCGGCTGCGATTCGGTCGTCGCGCTGGAGGATGGCGCGATGCTCGACAAGCCGCGCGATCGGGCCGAGGCAGCGGTCCATTTGCGGCGGCTGTCAGGCAAACGCCACGAATTGGTCAGCGCGGCGGTCATCGCCGAGGGCGGGCGTCCGGTGTGGCGCGTGGTCGATCGTGCCAAGATGCACGTGCGGCCTTTGTCCGACGCCTTTATCGAACAGTATCTCGATCTCGAATGGCCCGACATTGCCGGCTGCGTCGGCTGTTACCGGATCGAAGGGCTTGGCGCGCAATTGTTCAGCCGGATCGAGGGCAGCCATTTTACCGTGCTCGGCCTGCCGCTGCTGCCGGTGCTCGATTATCTGCGGGTGCGAAGGGTTTTGGCGTCATGATGTTTGCTGAAGTGATCGGGGACCCGATCGCGCATTCCAAATCGCCGGTGATCCATAAATTCTGGATCGAGGCCGCGGGGATCGACGCCGATTATGCGCGGCATCATGTCGTGCCGGCCGATCTGGCCGACTATCTCGTCACTGCGCGTACCAACCCCGAGTGGCGCGGGTGCAATGTCACGCTGCCCCATAAGGTCGCGGTCATGGATCTGGTCGATGATCCAGGCGACATCCGTGGGACGATCGGCGCGATGAACACGATCCTGCGGCAGGAGGATGGATCGCTGATCGGCACCAACACCGATGCGGCGGGCTTCTACGCGCCGATCGCCGAGCTCGATCTGGCGGGTGCGCCGGTGGTGGTGATCGGCGCGGGCGGTGCGGCGCGCGCGGTGCTGTTCGCATTGTCGCGGCTTGGCGTCGGCCCGGTGACGATCCTGAACCGCAATGTGCTGAAGGCGGCTGCCTTGCTCTCGTCGTTCGGCTTGAAGGGACAAGCGCTGGCGCTCGACGCGAAGCTTCCCCCGGCCGCCTTGCTCGTCAACGCCAGTTCGCTTGGCATGGCGGGGCAAGCGCCGCTCGATCTCAACCTCGACGCGCTGCCCGACGATGCGGTCGTCTATGATGTCGTCTACGCGCCGCTCGAAACCGATTTGCTTGCCACGGCACGCGCGCGCGATCTGGAGACGGTGGACGGGCTCGACATGTTGATCGGGCAAGCCGCGCTGGCGTTCGAATTGTTCTTCGGCGTGGCCCCCCCGCGCGATGAGGCCAGCGATACCGCACTTCGGGCGCTGTTGACGGCATGACGTCAGGCAGCCCCATGACGGTCGGTCTGACCGGCTCGATCGGGATGGGCAAATCGACCGTCGCCGCGATGTTTATCGAGGCCGGTATCCCGGTGTTCGATTCCGATGCCGAGGTTCACGCATTGCAAGGCGCAGGCGGGCGGCTGGTGCCCGCAATCGCGGCGGCGTTCCCCGGCTCGACGCGCGATGGAAGCGTCGATCGCGCACTGCTCGGGCCGATGGTGCTGGGCGATCCGGCGGCGTTGAAACGGCTCGAGGCGATCGTGCATCCGGCAGTCGGCGAAGAGCGCGCGGCGTTTCTGGCAACCAACGCCGACGCGCCGATCGTGGTGTTCGACGTGCCCTTGCTGTTCGAGACAGGAGGCGAGTCGCGAGTCGATTGCGTCGTGGTGGTATCCGCGCCTGCCGATGTGCAGCGCGCCCGCGTGCTCAGTCGGCCCGGCATGTCGGTCGAGAAGTTCGAGGCGATTCGCGCCATGCAATTGCCCGACGCGGAAAAAGTCGCGCGAGCCGACTTTGTCGTGCCGACCGGAGGATCGCACGAGGAGACCCGCCGCGCGGTCCACGCCATCATCGCTTGCCTAGCGGCGCGCGAACCCCCATCATCGTAAGACCATGCGCGAGATCGTCTTCGATACCGAGACTACCGGATTCAGTTTCACCGACGGCGACCGTATGGTCGAGATCGGGTGTCTCGAGATGATCAACCGGGTCGAAACCGGGCGCACCTTTCACGCGTACTTCCATCCCGAACGCACGATGCCGCCCGAGGCGCAGCGCGTCCACGGCCTGAGCGATGCGTTCCTCGCCGACAAGCCGCTGTTCGTGCAGCAAGCCGACGCATTGCTGGAGTTTTTGGGCGACAGCCCGCTGGTCGCGCACAATGCGAGCTTCGATTTCGGCTTCCTCAATGGGGAATTGCAACGCTGCGGGCGCGGCACCGTTGGTTTGCACCGGATGGTCGACACCGTTGCAATGGCACGGATGCGGCATCCGGGCGCAAAGCACAGCCTCGATGCGCTATGCGGCCGCTTCGGTATCGATCGCAGCCACCGGACGCTGCACGGCGCGCTCCTTGACGCGCAATTGCTGGCGCAAGTCTATGTCGAGCTCACCGGCGGGCGGCAGATCGGCCTTGGCCTGGTCAGCGATGTGGTGGTCGAGGCGGCGCCGAGTGCGCCACTTGCCCCCGCGATCGTCCGTCCGGCGCGCATATTCGCGATCAGCGAAGCGGATCGCGCGCGGCACGTCGCTTTCATGAAAACCGTCGTTAATCCATTGTGGGGGAGCGAAGCGGTCGCGCAATAGTTTGAAGGGGGTCGAGGTATCCGATTGATACCGTCCACCGGTCGGGCGATCGTCACAGGCGACGCCGGCCGAACCTAAGGAGAATGCTCATGGATATTCGGGTTTCCGGCCATCAGGTCGAAACGGGCGAGGCGCTCAGAACCCATGTCGACGAGCGACTTCAGGGCATCGCCACCAAATATTTCGCGCGCGCCATTTCGTCGCAGGTCACGTTCGGCAAGGGGCCGCACGACAATCGCTTCACCTGTGACATCGTTGCGCACGTCATGCAGGGGCTGATCCTGAAGGGCAGCGGCGACGCGGCCGATGCCCATGCCGCGTTCGAGGGTGCGGCCGGCAAGATCGAGAAGCAATTGCGCCGCTATATGCGCCGCTTGAAGGACCGCAACGCTGGTGTCGCCACCGCGATCGAAGCCCAGGCCGTGAATGCGGCGGATAATGCCGGTTACACGCTGTTTCAGGAAAATGTGGCCGAGGAAGAGGTCGAGGATTTCCCGCTGATCGTGGCGGAAACGCGCGTCGACGTGCCCGACGCGACGGTGTCGGATGCGGTGATGATGCTCGATTTGCGCAACACCACGGCGTTGCTGTTCCGCAATTCGGGGTCAGGCACCTACAATATGGTCTATCGCCGCGGTGACGGGACGATCGGCTGGGTTGAGCCGCAACGGCAATAGGCCGAACTCCCAGCGGATCGCTCGTGCTTTCGCACCGCGGACAACGCCGCTATGGGCCCGCGTCTCGGCATGTGCGATGCGCGGGCCCCAAGGATTGTGATGACCGACCTCCACGATATTCTTTCGCCAGAGGCGGTGCTGGAACATGTCAGCGCGGGTACCCGCAAGGCGCTGTTCCAGCATCTCGCCGCGGCTGCGGCCGCAGCCTATGGACTCGATCCGGCCGTTGTGGCGGCGGCTGTCGCGGCGCGCGAAAAGCTGGGGTCCACGGCGTTCGGTGCGGGCGTGGCGACGCCGCACGGCAAGGTGCCAGGTCTGACGCACGTCTGCGCAGTCTTCGCACGGCTCAGCAACCCGCTCGATTTCGACGCAGTGGATGATCTGCCGGTCGACATCGTTTTCATGCTGCTCTCGCCGCCCGATGCCGGTGCCGACCATTTGAAGGCGCTCGCGCGTATCTCGCGCACGCTGCGCGACCAGGCGTTCGTCGACAAATTGCGCGGTGCCGGATCGCGCGACGCACTGGTCGCGTTGCTGAGCGCCGATGCCGTGTGCGACGCGGCCTGAGATGGAACGCCCGCCCGCCGGGGAAGCGGCGCATTTCCGCGCGCTCGAATCGCTCTATGCGGCGGCACCGATCAATCGCCTGTTTGATTCCACGCTCGAAATTCCCGAGGCAGGCATCGCCCGAATCCATTTCACCCTCGACGAACGGTATTTCCACGCCGCCGGCGCTGCGCACGGGACGAGCTATTTCAAGATGCTCGACGATGCCGCCTTCTATGCCGCGAACAGTTTGGTGACCGATCGTTTCCTGCTGACGACGGCATTCAACTTGCTACTGACCAAGCCGCTGCGGGCCGGACCGGTCACGGCCGAGGGTCGCTGGGTTTCAGGACAGCGGCGGGTCTTCGTTGCCGAGGCGCGGCTGATCGATGCGGAGGGCGACGAAGCGGCGCGCGGCACCGGTACCTTTATGCGCTCGCAAATCCCGCTCGCCGGGTTGCCGGGGTATCGCGCTTCGTGAGCGCTACGCTGCCGACCGGGATGCTCGTGTCGGCCCTGCTCAAGCGCGTGAACGATGCCGGGGGGATGGGCATGGTGCGCGCGCGCGGCGACGCCGAATCCGGCGCGATCCTGCTCATTTTGAATGAAGAGCGTGGCGTATCGCGGCTCATGGAACGCGCGCTCGACCCGTCGGGCAAGCCCATCCTGGCAGGCGCTGGCCCGAACGATCCACAAGATATAGCGGCGCGCGAAGCGTATTGGCGCAAGCGGCGAGCAGGCGATCCGGATTTGTGGGTGATCGAACTGGACATCGCATCGGCAGAACGATTCGCCGCAGAAACGATCTGCGGTGGTTGACTGCGCTGCGTTGCACAACGATAGGCCGCGCTCTTAGTCACGGGCGTTGTGCCGTGCCGGGTGCGATCCGGCTTGGTTACGCAGTCGGGGGGATGTCCGGGTGGACGACGTCGTGTCGTTCATGTCCGCGCACCAACCGCATTTTAGTCGCTTTCATGTCGTTTTCGAATCGCGTCGCTACCTTTGCGACGGTTACCTTCGCCCTTGCCGCCCTGATCGGCATCGGCTCTCCCGGCTTTGCGCAGGAAATCAACCGCGCCATTAACGAGCCGGCTGTCGCTTCGGTTCCAGCTCGGGCGACACCAATGCAGTCGATTGAGGTTCAGGCGACCCTCGCCCCGGCAATCGCGACCAGTACCGCACCGACTTCCCCTTTCCAGGCAGAAGCTAGCGATGATCTTCAAGCGGGCGATACCGTTGAATATGGTACGCTCGCGGCCGCCGTTGCCGCTCAATCCGTCCCTGACACGATCGCAGAGGACCTGCAGTGCATGGCCGGCGCGATTTATTTCGAGGCCAAGGGTGAGCCACTGAGCGGCCAGCTCGCGGTCGCCGAAGTGATTCTCAACCGCGCCAAATCGGGCCGCTTCCCCAAATCGGTCTGCTCGGTGGTCACGCAGCGCGGGCAATTCTCGTTCGTGCGCGGTGGCCGCATTCCGGCGATCTCGCTCAACAAGCAGTATCGCACGGCGGTAGCCGTGGCGCGGGTCGCCTTGGCCGATGCGTGGGACAGCCCGGCCTCGGGCGCGATGTATTTCCATGCGCGCCGGGTCTCGCCAAGCTGGAATCGCGTGCAGGTCGCCGCGATCGGCAATCACGTCTTCTATCGCTGATAGGCGCGTGTCGGATTTGACGCGTTCGTGAAATGTTCTAGAGTCGGGTGATGCTTCGAACGTCGCCCGATTCAGTGTCAGATGCGTGTGTCGATCATCCCGGTTCGCCGCTGTGCGCCACCGATGTGGCGCGCGGCACGATCCGGATGTTGCTCCGCCACGATTTGGTCGCGCTCTGTGAAGTGCCGCTCGACGGCAATCGCCGTGCCGATCTCATGGCGATCGACGCGCGCGGCCAGATCGTGATCGTCGAGATCAAGGTTTCACGTGCCGATTTACTGGGTGACGCGAAATGGCCCGACTATCTCGGGTGCTGCGATCGCTATTATTGGGCGGTTCCCGCCGGGTTCGACTTGCGTCCGCTCGACGGCCCCGCATTCCTGCCGGATCGGACCGGCATTATCGTCGCCGATCGCTACGATGCGGCGATCCTGCGCGGGGCACATAGCGAAGCGCTCTCCGCGGCAACCCGCAAGCGGGTAACGCTGGCCTTTGCCCGGCGTGCGGGACGGCGACTGATCGGCCTGATCGATCCCGACGCGCAGCCGCTGCTTTAAAGCTTCGGACCCGACACGGCGCGGCGCGTTTTTTTCGGCGTGGCATCGATGATGGCGGCGATGGCGGGGGAGCGCGTATCCTGATGCGCGTAATCGCGTGCCGAAAAGCCTTGCAGCCGGTCGGTCTGATCAGGATCGCCACCAAGATCGAGCATTTCGCGCACCATCGCCTGGTCGCGGCGCTGCACCGCGACGATCAGTGCGGTCTCGCCGCTTGAATTGCCCAAATTGGGATTAGCGCCCCCTTTCACGAGCGGGCTGATCATTTCCGTGCGCCCCAGCCGTGCCGCGATCAACAATGCGGTTTCGCCTTTGCCATCCCGCAAATTGGCGTCGGCACCCTTGGACAGCAAATAGCTTAGATAGGGCAGGTCGCCGCGCCGTGCGACGATGTGCAGCGCACCCTCCCCCGACACCACGTCGCGCGTGTTGACGACGGTCGCGCCGGGCTTGTCGAGAAAGGCGATAACCTCGTCATTCTTCGAATCCTTGACCGCCTGCAGGAATTTATACCCCTGCGATTGTCCAAGCTGAGCTGCCGCGGGGCCTGCGATCAGCAATGCCGTCGGCGCGGCAATCAGGGCGAGGGATAGCGAAGCGGCACGGAAAAGCATCGAACACGTCCTGGCTGATAATTGGGCGTTGGCGTTAGTCATGGACTCTGGCGGATGGTGGCAAACCTTGCACCTTCCCGCCTAACAGATCATGGCTGGCCACGCCATGAACCAGATTTTCCGCGCCGTCTCCATCCTCCTGCTCGCCGTCTTGCCGGTCGCGTGCGGTCCCGCCACGCCGGAGCGCGCGCCGCTGGACGGCGTCAAGATTGGCGGACCGTTCAGCTTGATCGACCAGGACGGCAAGCCGCGCACCGATCGCGATTTCGCCGGGCGCTATCGCATCGTTTATTTCGGCTACACTTTCTGCCCCGATGTCTGCCCGACCGACGTTCAGACGATCGGCGCGGCGCTACGGGCGTTCGAGAAGCAGGATGCGGCGCGGGCGGCGAAGGTCGTGCCGATCTTCGTGACGGTCGATCCCAAGCGCGATACCCCGGCGGTGTTGAAGGCGTTCGTTTCGGCGTTCCACCCACGCATGGTCGGCCTTACCGGCACGCCAGAAGCGATCGCCGCAGCGGCCAAGGCCTATGGCATCTATGCCGAAGCGGAAAAGCCTAATGCCGACGGCGGCTATCTCGTCGCGCACAGCCGCTTTGCGTATCTGATGGATCCGGCGGGCAAGCCCGTTGCGCTGCTGCCGCAGGACAAGACGCCGAAGGATGTCGCGGCGGAACTCGATCGCTGGGTGCGCTGACGATGTCGGAAAGCGGCAAATTCTGGGAAGAACCGATCGACACGCTCGATCGCGGGCAGTGGGAGGCGTTGTGCGACGGCTGCGGCAAATGCTGTGTCCACAAGCTCGAGGATGAGGAAACCGGCGAGCTTTTGCCGACCAACGTGTCGTGCCGCCTGCTCGACCGCGCGACAGCGCAATGTTCGAACTACAAGCATCGCCACGCTTATGTCAGCGAATGCGTGCGGTTGAGCCGCGACAATGTCCGGACGATCGACTGGTTGCCCGCGACCTGTGCGTATCGGCTGCGCGCGGCGAACGAGCCGTTGCACGACTGGCACTATCTCGTTTCCGGCGACCGTGAATCGGTCCACCGCGCGGGTCAATCGGTGCGCGGCTGGACGGTCTCGGAGGACGATGCCGGCGAGCTCGAATTTCATCTGGTCGACCGCGAGCTGTGACGCCAATTGGGGTCGGGGCGGCGTGACCGTGCCGATCGAAATCGTGCGCAATGCGCGGGCACGGCGCGCGCGGCTGTCGGTCGACAGTGCGACCGGGCGGGTACGGCTGGTGCTGCCGCCACGCGCACCGCTCAAGGCGGCATTGGCCTGGGCTGAGGACAAATCGGCCTGGATCGCGGCACAGCGCGCACGCCTGCCCACCCCCATCCCGTTTGTGGCCGGTGCCGAGATCCCGTTCGAGGATGGTGTGCTGACGATCGCATGGGATGCCGATGCGCCGCGCCGCGTCGAGCGTGTCGGGGATGTCCTGCGCTGCGGTGGGAGGGAAGAGGGCCTGTCGCGCCGGGTCGGTTTGTGGCTGAAGCGTGAGGCGCTGCGCGTGTTGAGCGCCGAAACCGCCGAATTCGCGGCTCGCGCGGGTGTCGAGGTCACCACGGTGGCGGTGGGCGACCCCCGGACACGCTGGGGCAGTTGCGCCGCGTCGGGTACGATCCGCTACAGCTGGCGCTTGATCCTGATGCCGGCCTGGGTCCGGCGCTCGACCGTCGCGCATGAGGTCGCGCACCGGCTCCACATGAACCACAGCGCGCAGTTCCATCGGGTGATGGCGGTGCTCGACGAGACCGATCCGGACGAGTCGCGTCGCTGGCTTCGTCGCCATGGGGCCGAACGTCACTGGGTCGGACGGGACTCTTGACGGTCAGGCAGCGGGGCGCGCGTTGGCACCGGCGCGGGGCGGGACTGGTCGCGGCCTAAGACGCGGTCGATCCACGCCTGATCGAGCTTCGGATCGTCTTTTTTGTCGGCCGGTGGCGCGGCTGGCTGCTCGGTCGGAGCGCGTTGCTCGATCGGATTGCCATCGGCATCGACTTGCTGTCCCGGCGCGGGTGGCGTGGTGTCGCCTTGGCCAACCGGATTACCATTTTCATCGACGAACAAGCCGTTGTCGGCCTCTCCGAAATACGATTCCTGGTCGGGCTCGAGCTGGAATTCGGGCAAGGTCACCTTGGTGTCGAATTCTTCGGGCGGGCGGTCCGCGACGGCGACCTTCATGAAGGCCGCAAAGGCCTTGGCGGGCGCGGTCCCGCCGTGCAGGCCGGGGATCGACTTTGCATCGTCGCGCCCCATCCATACGCCGGTGGTCAGCCCGCTGGAGAAGCCGAGGAACCAGCCATCCTTGCTCGACGTCGTCGTGCCGGTCTTGCCCGCGACCGGGCGGCCGATCTGCGCGGCGCGACCGGTGCCGGTATTGACGGTGGTCTGCAGCAGGTCGGTCATCTGCGCGGCGACATAGGGCGCGACCAGCACTTGGGTGGTGTCGACCGCTTGCGCATAAATTGTCTCGCCCGCGGCCGTCACCTTGGTGATGGCATAAGGGGTGACGGCGACGCCCTTGTTGCCCACGCTCGCAAACGCACGGGTCATGTCGATCAACCGCACGTCGGACGTGCCGAGCACCATCGACGGATGTGTGTTGACCTTGGTCGTGATGCCGAAGCGTCGCGCCATGTCCGCAACCGTTGAAAAGCCCACTTCCTGGCCAAGCTTTGCGGCGACGGTGTTGAGCGAATAGGCAAAGGCGGTGCGCAGGCTCACCGCACCGCTGTTGCGGCGCGAATCGTTGCGCGGGCTCCAGCCGTCGATCGTGATGGGCTCGTCGACCACCGAATCCTCGACCTTATGTCCGGCCTCTAGTGCAGCGAGGTACACGAACAGCTTGAACGCCGAACCCGGCTGGCGCTGCGCCTGCGTCGCGCGGTTGTAGATCGAGCTGACATAATCGGTCCCGCCGACCATCGCGCGGACTGCGCCGTCGCGATCGATCGACACCAAAGCGCCTTGGGCCCCCTTTGGCGCGTTCGCCTGGATCGCGGCATCGGCGGCCCGCTGCATACCCAAGTCGAGCGTGGTCCACACCTCAAGCGGGCGCTGCGTTTCGTCGATCAGCACTTCGAGCTGCGGGAGCGCCCAATCGGTGAAATAGCGCACGCTATTCTGCCGCGCTTCGGGGACGAAGGCGATCTGCCCGACGGCGGATTCGGCCTGGCTTGCCTGCGACGGCGTAATCGCGCCGGTTTCCTGCATCAACGACAGCACCACCTTGGCGCGCCCGCGGGCTGCATCAATATCGGCGGTCGGCGAATAATTGGACGGCGCCTTGACCAGACCAGCGATGACCGCCGCCTCGCTCAGGCTGAGGCGATCAGCGCCATGTCCGAAAAATTTGCGGCTGGCCGCATCGATCCCGTATGCGCCGCCGCCGAAATAGACTTTGTTGAGGTACAGTTCGAGCACTTGATCCTTGCTGAACTTGCGCTCCAGCGCGAGCGCGAGGATCGCCTCACGAATTTTGCGGTCGAACCTTTTGTTCGAATTGAGGAAGATGTTGCGCGCAATCTGCTGCGTGATGGTCGATCCGCCCTGCCGCCAATGGCCCTTTTCGATCCGCACCTGAACCGAACGCGCCATGCCGATCGGATCGACGCCGGGATGCATCCGGAAGCGGCGATCCTCGACCGAGATCATCGCATCGCGCATCACCGCCGGGATTCGCTCGTACGGCAGCCATTCGCCATAGCTCGGGCCGATCGACACGATCACGGTGCCATCGGCGGCATGGACGCGGATCATCTGCCCGTTGGGCGAGGATTTCAGCTCATCATAGCTCGGCAATTGCCCCTGCGAGACATAGACGGTGATGGCGAGGATAATGAAGCCAAGCAGCGCCAGACCACTTGCGATCTGAACGGCCAGCACGCTGCGGCGACGCCAGAGCGGCGCCTTGGCGGAGCGGGGGGTGGAAGCTGAGGAACGGGCCATTGCGTGATCGCAGCGTTACGGCCTGCGGCGGATGCCGACAAGCCGTGACGCCAAGGATTAGCTGTGCAGTTCGTCGCTTATCGCGCTCTCCCCAGCGCTTTCGCCCCCTGCGTCGCGCTGACGGAAGTCGAGGCTGAGTGAGTTCATGCAATAGCGCAGGCCCGTCGGGGGTGGGCCATCGGGGAAAACGTGACCGAGATGCCCGTCGCAGCGCGCACAGCGCGCTTCGATGCGGGTCATGCCGTGGCTGATGTCGCGATGCTCGATCACGCGCTCGGGTGCGATCGGTTGGGTGAAGCTCGGCCAGCCCGACCCGGAATCATATTTGTCGGCCGAATCGAACAAAGGCTGCGCGCATCCGCCGCAGCGATAGATGCCGTCGGCCTTGTTGTTGTTATAGCGACCGGAGAACGCCCGCTCGGTCCCGGCCTCGCGCAGCACGTGATACGCCTCGGGGCTCAGTTTCTTACGCCATTCGGTTTCGGACAAAGTGAGATGGTCCATGGAAGTTCCTGTCAGCGGGGGCTGTGGTCAAGCGGGGAATGGCCGATCCGCGTCAGCGACGCGATCGTATCGATCAAGCCGGGAATATGGGATAGCAGCGGCAGCGCGGCAAGGGCCAGGCGGGGGCGTTCTGCCGCATCGCGGACCAGTCCGGCCAGCGTGATCGGCCGCCGTGTCGCGCGGGCAAAGTCGGACTGAAAGCGCGGTGCCGCCGCGGCACCTCCGGCTAGAAAAGCATTGGCGGCACGGATTCCGCTGGCAATCGCGATGCCCATGCCCTCGCCCGCCAGCGATGGGATGACGCCCGCCTGATCACCGAGCCGGAACACGCCCGGATCGCTGCGTAGCGCGCGCCAGCCATAGGGCACGTTGGCGATGGCATCGATCGTCTCCCCGCCACCGCGATAGGCAAGGCGCTCGCCGAGCCTCGGATGGTCGCGCGCCAGCGCATCGAGCAACACCGCGGGCGACCCTGCCGCCAACATCGCCGAACGGTGCACCGCCATGCAGATGTTGGCGCTGCCGTCCTCCTGCAGATTGATCCCGACATAGCCGCGATCGAACAGATGCAGTTCGACCGCATCATTGATCAGCCGGGTGAGGCCGGGCGCGGCGGCGATGCGCACGCGCAAGCCCAGCACGGGATCGTCGCCGCGCGCCTCCGCCGGTCGCGCCATGCCGCGCACGTCGTGTTTGCCGCTGGCGAGAAACAGCGTGTCGCTGGCCAGCGTCGCACCGTCGTCGAGCGTCGCGGTGGTGCCGACAAGGCCGCGCACGGTGACGCCGCGCTCGATCGCTGCGCCTGCCGAAACAGCTTGCGCGAGCAGGACGGTATCGAGCGTCCGCCGCGACACGCCGAGCGCCGGGCGCGGGAGGGCTGCCTCGACAACGCGATCCCCCGCGATGATCCGCGTCCGCGTGATCCGCGCGCTGCCCAGCATTTCCGGCGCGACGCCGAGCCGCGCGAGCGATTCGAGCGTGCGCCAGCTCAGGAATCCGCCGCAAATCGCATCGCCGGTCTCGCGGCTACGCTCGACCAGCAAATGCGGTGCGCCGGCGCGCGCCAGCGTGATCGCGGCGCTTGCCCCGGCGGGGCCGCCGCCGACGATCAGCGCGGGGGTTGAGCGCACAGCTTTTCGACGCATAAGCGGAAGGGAAAGGCTCGGTAGACGCGGGCCTGCACGCCCGCTTCCGCCAGAATCGGGGACCATTCTGCGGGTCGGTAAGACCGCGCGATCGACAGTTTTCCGTCGTGGCGGACGATCGGGTGCCAGCGCGCCAGTGTCGCCAGCAGCGGGTAGCCGAAATGGGCAAAGCCATGGCGGTGGAGATCGTTGACCAGCCAGCCCGCTGCGCTTTCGCGGTCCATGAAGCGCAGGAAAGCGATGAGCTGGTCGTGCGTCATGTGATGCGCGACCAGGCTGGAGACGATGAAATCCCACCCTTCCCCCGCGTGATCGGCATAATCGCCGGTCCGATACCGGATCGGCAAATCCGCCGACGTATGCGCCGTCGCCGCGGCTTGGCTGCGCGGGTTGAGGTCAACGCCGAACAGTTCGGCCTCCAGGCCGCGCTTCGCCGCCCAGCGCGCGATCCGCCGCAGCATGTCGCCATCGCCGTACCCGACATCGAGCAGTCTGAAGCGCTTCATCCCCGCGGTGCCGCGCCGCAGAAAATCGAGCGTCGGGCGCGCTGCCATCGTCACGCCATTGACCTTGGCGAGATCGCCGACGACGGCGGCATAGGTTGCGGGCGACAGGTCGTCGGCGTCCATCAGCTCTTCGGCAATGGCGCGGGTCGCAAGGCTCACGCCGCGCTCCGGAATCCGAAGCCCTCGGCGGCAAGGCCCGGCCCGAACGCCAGCGCCACGCCATCGCGGATCGGCGGGCCGCTCAGCAGCCGCGCCAGCACGAACATCAGCGTCGCCGACGACATGTTCCCGAAATCCGCCAGCACCCCGCGCGACGCGGCGAGCGCGCCTTGCTGCAAATGCAGCGTGTTTTCGACAGCATCGAGGATCGAGCGGCCGCCGGCATGGACCGCCCATCCGTCGATCTCGCTCGGGTCCCGCCCGCCCGTCGCGGCGGTCGCGAAGTCGGGATCGGATAGCCCAGCGGCGATCCGCGCGGGGACTTCGCCCGACAAATGCATCGCAAACCCGCTGTCGGTAATGTCCCAGCGGATCAATGCGGCCGAATCGGGCAAGGTCGTGGCGAACGGCTGGCCGAGTGCCAGTCCGACCGGCTCGGCGGTGACGAGCGCGGCGGCGGCACCATCGCCGAACTGGAGCATCGCGAGCAGCGGTTCGAGCGCGGGGTTGTCCTGCAAATGCAGCGTCGACAGCTCGACGCACAGGACGAGCACGCGCGCTTGCGGATCGGACCTTACGATGTGGCGTGCGCTGCGCAGCGCGGCGACGGCGGCATAACAGCCCATGAAACCGACCAGGAGCCGCTCGACCGAAGGGGCGAGGCCGATCTGCGCCGCGACGATCTGGTCGATGCCGGGGGCGACGAAGCCGGTGCAGCTCGCCACCACGAAATGCGTGATGCCGTCGATCGGAGTTTGCGCGCGCAACGCCTCGATCGCGGCGATGCTCAGGACTGGCGCCGCTTCGGCATAGAGCCGCATCCGCTCGGCCGTGCCTGGAGGCAGGTCACGTGCATAAAAGCCGCCGGCATCGACCGGCGATCCGCCATCGGCGCTGCGCGGCAGAACCGACCAGCGATGCCCGATCGCCGCGCGCCCCGCCATCCGATCGAACACGCGCGCCGCGCGCGCATCGGGCAGCCGCGTTCGCGCCCAGCCGATAAAGGCCTGGTGAATGTCGTGATCGGGAACAGCGGTGCCGATCGCGGCGATATGGGCAGTAGCAGGCAAAGCGAACTTTCGGGCGGCGCGGGCGGGGTGCGTCCGGACCAGGCATAACGCTACCCCAGCCGATACGATCCGCAAAGCCCGGCGTTAGGCCGTATCGACTCGCACCCGCAGCATCGCGAGCGCCGCCAGCGCCATCACGACGGCGGCGAACAGCATCGTCCAAATCGGCTCGTTCGGGAAGAAGGCCTGCATGATCGACCCCATCACGGTCGCGACCAGCAATTGCGGGATCACGACGAAGACGTTGAACAGGCCCATGTAGATGCCGAGCTTGGCTTGTGGCAGGCTGGACGCGAGGATCGCATAGGGCATGGCGAGAATCGACGCCCAGGCGATGCCGATGCCGATCTCGCTCAATAGCAGCATCTGCGGGTCGCGGATCACCAAGAAGCTCGCATAGCCCGCCGCCCCGCACAGCAGCCCGACGACATGCGTGAGCGCGGCACCGATCCGCTTGGCGAGGAACGGCAGCAGCGTCAGCGCGGCGATCGCGGCGACGCCGTTATAGGTGCCGAACAGCACATCGACCCAGCTCGCCCCCTCCTGATAGCGGGGTGACGCCGGATCGGTCGCGCCAAAGGCGTATTGCGCGACGATCGGGGTGGTGTTGATCCACATGATGAACAGCGCTGACCAGCTGAAGAACTGCACGAGTGCGAGGCGCTTCATCAGATCGGGCATCCCGCCGAAATCGCCGACGATATGGCCGAGCATCGACGGCGAAGACCCGCCGCGCGCGCGGGCAATCGCGATGATGCTGGCGATGCCGTAGCCGCCGAGCAACCCGCCGAGTAGATAGACTTCCTTCTTCAGCCCGAACGCCGCCACCGCTGCGATCACTGTGATGCCGCCCGCGATCCACCACAGGCTGCCGGTGAAGGTCCGCGCGGCGAGCAGGCGCAGCGTTTCGGTTTCCTGCTCGGCGGTACCGTCGAACGCCGCCATTTCCGCAGGCGAATACTCACGCGTCGTCAGCACCGTCCACAACACCGACAGGAACAGCGCCGCCCCGCCGAACCAGAAGGCATAGCGCACCGTATCGGGGATCACGCCGGGCGCTGCGGTATTGGCGACGCCCCAATGTTCGAGCAGCTTGGGGAAAATCGACCCGATCACCGCGCCCGCGCCGATGAAGGCGGTCTGCACCGCATAACCGACGCTATGCTGGTCCTTGCGCAACATATCGCCGACGAACGCGCGGAACGGCTCCATCGAAATGTTGAGCGACGCATCGAGCACCCACAGCATGACGGCGGCGAACAGCAGCAGGTTCGACAGCGGCATCACGAACAAGGCGAGCGTCGCCAGGATCGCGCCAGTCAGGAAATACGGTCGCCTGCGCCCCAGCCGCCCAAGCCAGGTCTTGTCCGACAGATGGCCGATGATCGGCTGCACCAGCAATCCGGTGAGCGGGGCCGCGACCCACAAAGCGGGCAAATCGTCGAGATTGCTGCCCAGCGTCTGAAAAACGCGGCTCATGTTCGCGTTCTGCAGCGCAAAACCGATCTGAATCCCGAAAAAGCCGAACGAGATGTTCCACAGCCCGGCAAAGGACTGGCGTGGCCGTTCGTTCACTGATCCATCCCCTGCGTTTTTATCGCGTGTACGCGCGGTGGTGGCCGGGAACGGCGGGTCAGTCGCCATGAATACGTATGCCGCTCGACGCGCGCACCACCAGCCGCGGCGGCAGGATCGCGGTGGCGGTCGGCTCGCCGCGGATCCGTGCGAGCAGCGTATCGACCAGGAATTCGCCCGCACGGCGATAATCCTGCGCGACCGTGGTGAGCGGCGGATGCGCCAGCGTGGCGGCGGGCAAATCGTCGAACCCGATGATCTTCACATCCTCGGGCACGCGCCGCCCCGCCTCGGCCAGCGCGCGCATCGCGCCGATCGCGATCAGGTCGCTCGCCGCGAAGATCGCGTCGAAATCGCGCGCGCGCGCCAGCAATGTTACGGCGGCGGCATAGCCCGACGCTTCGGTGGTGATCGCATCGACCTGGAGTGCGGGGTCGAACAGCATCCCCGCTTCGTCGATCGCCTCGCCAAGCCCGCGATAGCGATCCTCGAATTCGGGATAATGGCTCGACGCCTCCCCCAGAAAGGCGATCCGGCGGCAGCCTTGCGCAATCAAATGCCGTCCGGCGTCGCGCCCGCCGCGCACATTGTCGCAGCCAACCGTCGCATCGGCGGCCTGGTTCGACCGTACCGATCCCCAGCGGACGAAATGCGTGTTCTGCCCCGCAAGCAAATCGAGCCGGGCACGATATTCCTCATAATCGCCATACCCGAGCAGGATGATCCCGTCGGCCTTGCGGCTATCCTCATAATCGACGTGCCAGTCGTTCGAGAGGTGCTGGAACGAGATCAGCAGATCGTACCCACGCAGCGCACAGGTCCGCGTGATCGACCCGAGCATGGCGAGGAAGAACGGATTGATCAGCGAATCGTCGGGCGTCGGATCTTCGAAAAACAGCAAGGCGAGCGTGTTGGAACTGCCACGCCGCAAGTTCGACGCATTCTTGTCGACCTTGTAGTTGAGTTGCCGCGCGATCGCCTCGATCCGTAGCCGCGTGGCCGCGCTGACGGTCGGATCGCCGCGCAGCGCGCGCGACACCGTCGGCTGCGACACGCCAGCCAGCGCCGCAATGTCGAAGGAGGTGGGTTTGTCGTTCAGCGCCATCTGCGCAAGCGGTTCCTCAGCCTGATCGGCGCCGGGCCTCCGGTCACCGTAACCGGTGTACGCCTAGCCCGACATGCACGAAACGCCCCTGCCGGGGCGAGCTTGAATACGTATGCCCTTTCCTTGGCTTTGCAATCATGCGGGCGCAATCACGCTCACGAAATGCTCAACGCGCAAAAGACGCCGTGGAGCCGAAGGGGAGAGATAGCATGATCGCATCGACGCGCCGTGAGGCGACGCAATTCCGCAATACCCTGTCTTTGGGCACCAGCATGAGCGCGCTGGGCGCAGCCTTGCTGCTGTTCGGCACGACGGCGGCGCACGCGCAGACGGCGCCCGCCGCCGACGCGCCCGCGGCCGAGGAAAATGATCAGGACATCGTCGTCACCGGCTTCCGCGCTTCGCTGCAAAGCGCGGTCAACGCCAAGAAATCGCGCGATCAGGTCGTGGAATCGATTTCTGCGGAAGACATTGGCAAGCTGCCCGACGCCTCGATCGCGGAATCGATCGCGCGCTTGCCGGGCCTGACCTCGCAGCGCGTCTCGGGTCGCTCGAACGCAATCTCGATCCGCGGTTTCGCCCCCGACTTCTCGACGACCTTGCTCAACGGGCGCGAGCAGACCTCGACCGGAGACAATCGCGCGGTCGAATATGACCAATATCCCTCCGAAATCATCAGCTCGGTGCTCGTCTATAAGACGCCACAAGCCAATATCGTCGGGCAGGGCCTGTCGGGCACGGTCGATCTCAAGACGGTCCGTCCCCTCGAATATGGCAAGCGCGCGATTTCGATCGGCGGGCGCGGCACCTATGCCGATCTCGGCAAACTCAACGCCGAATCGCAGGATATGGGCTACCGCGTCAACGGCACCTTCATCGACCAGTTCGCCAATGATACGATCGGCGTGGCGCTGTCGGCGAGCTATCTCAACGAACCGTATCAGATTCAGGAATTCAACGCCTGGGGCTATGCCGGCGGCGGGACTGCCGCAAACCCGGTCGTGATCGGGGGTTCCAAATCCTATGCCACGTCGACCACGCTCAAGCGGCTTGGCCTGCAGGGAACGCTCGAATGGCGTCCATCGCCCAATTTCACGACGACCTTCGACGGCTTCTATTCCGATTTCAGCGACAACCAGATCAAGCGCGGGATCGAACTGCCGCTCGGTTTCGACGTCAATAACGATCCGACGCAACCCAATGCGACGAAGCTGAACGTCACCGCGAATGACGGTGTCTTCGCGACCGCTGGGACCTTCTCCAACGTCGAGGGCGTGGTGCGTAACGACGTGTTCCAACGCAAGGCGAAGCTCTATTCGTTCGGCTGGAACGGCAAATGGACCGGCGACGATGGCTGGAACGTGATGGCCGATCTCAGCTATTCGAAAACAGACCGCAACGAATTGATCCTTGAATCGAACGCCGGCACCGCACGCGGGCAGGATACGGGCGCGGTCGATACGGTCGGCTTCACCAGCGGCTCGAACGGCACGGTGTTCCGCCCGACGCTGAATTACGGCGACTATAATCTGATCAAGCTGACCAGCCCGCTCGGCTGGGGCGGCAATCAGACCGGCGTGGACGGGAAACGGATCCTCAACGGTCAGGACGGCTATTATAACAACCGGATCATCAGGGACGAGCTGAAGCAGTACCGGCTCGAGATTGAGAAGGAGACCGACGGTTTCTTGAGGAGCGTCCAGTTCGGCCTGAACTATACCGATCGCTCCAAGTCGCTGACCCCAGACGAGGCGTTCCTCGGGCTTGTCGCCAATACCAACGGAACGACCGATGTAGCGGTCCCGACGCAGTTCCGGCTCCCGACGACGAGCCTGAGCTATCTCGGCCTCGGGCCGGTGATCAGCTATGATCCGGTCGCCTTGCTCAATGCCGGGGTCTATCAGCTCATCAAGAATCCGTATGGCGACGTTGTGGTGAAGGCATACAACGTCACCGAACGGCTGATGACGAGCTACCTCCAGGCGAACATCAAGCAGGCGATCGGCGCGAACACGCTGACCGGCAATGTCGGCGTCCAGGCGGTCTTCACCGATCAGCATTCAAGCGGCGCGCAAGCGGCATTCCTCGGCACCAATCCCAACGGGTCGCCCAACATCGGCGGCATCCCCCGGCGCGAGGGCGCGAATTACGTCGACATCCTGCCAAGTCTCAACCTGTCGTTCCGCACCGCCAACGACTTCGTGATCCGTTTCAGCGCCGCGCGCGAGACGATCCGTCCGCGTCTGGACGATATGCGCGCCTCGCTCAGCTATGGCACGACCGTCGGCGATAATGGCGGTATCACCAACCCGCTTCCGGGACGCACCTATGCCGTGGTGCGGGGCGATTCGGGCAATCCCGATCTGCGACCGTGGCGCGCCAATGCGCTCGATCTCACGTTCGAAAAGTATTTCGGCACCAAAGGCTATGTGGCGGTCCAGCTTTTCTACAAGGATTTGAAGAGCTACATCTACAACGCCGCCGTACCGTTCGATTTCACCGGTTTCCCGGTCCAGTCGGCCGGGGTGGACGGCAACGGTCTGCCGATCATCATCAACTATCAGGGCACCGTGAACGCGCCGATCAACGGCAATGGCGGCAGCTTGTACGGCGCGGAATTGGCGGCCACCTTCCCGCTGGCGACGCTGACCAGCGCGCTCGACGGGTTCGGCGTGACGGGTGGCGTGTCGTATACCAAGACCAAGATCAGCCCCACGCCGGGTGCGCCCGCCGAGGACATCCCCGGCTATTCGAAATATGTCGCCAACGGCACCGCTTACTTTGAGAAATGGGGTTTCTCGGCCCGCGCGAGTGCGCGTTATCGTTCGACCTTTATCGGCGAACTGTCGGGCTTCGGCGGCGCCCGTACGCGGCGTCGTGCGCGCGACGAGACGATCATCGATGCGCAGATCGGCTACGATTTCAGCAGCGGTTTTGCCAAGGGCCTCTCGCTGTTCGTGCAGGGCCAGAACCTGACCAATGCCCCGTTCGTGACCGCCGATCCGCGTGACGACCGCGCGGTGATCGATTACCAGACGTATGGCCGCCGCTATCTCGCGGGTGCCAGCTTCAAGTTCTGATGTGATGGTGTGCGTCGCCCCGCCTGGACCCAGGTCTGGTCGGGGTACGCGGGTCCAAGGGTCTTTGGTGTGATGGAACGCGGCTCAGAGACCGGCGATGCGACGGCCGCGCGATCCGCGATCCGGCGCGTCGTCATCGTCGGCGGCGGAACCGCAGGGTGGATGGCGGCTGCCGCGTTCGCACGCTTCCTGCCGGAGGGGACCAGCATCGCCTTGGTCGAATCCGATGCGATCGGCACGGTCGGTGTGGGCGAGGCGACGATCCCGCAAATCCGCCTGTTCAATCAGGGGCTCGGGATCGACGAGGATGATTTCCTCCGCGCGACGCAAGGCACCTTCAAGCTCGGCATCGAATTCGTCGGCTGGTCGGGCGCGCCGGGCGGAGTCGAGAGCCGCTACATCCACGCCTTCGGGACGATCGGGCGCGGGCTCGGGCTGGTGCCGTTCCATCAGCATTGGCTGCGGCATCGCAGCCTCGGCGGCACGCGCGGATTGTGGGATTTCTCGGCGAGCGCGCTCGCGGCGCAGCACGATCGCTTCGCGCGCGACATGGGCCGGCCCGATCTGCCGAGCGGCATCGCCTGGGCGTTCCAGTTCGATGCCGGGCTCTATGCCGCCTATCTGCGGAAATATGCCGAGGCACGCGGCGTTGTGCGGCACGAGGGCCGGGTCGTCGCGGTCGCACAGGATCGCGAACGCGGTGACATCACCGGGGTGACACTCGACGATGGGGCGGAGATCGCTGGCGATTTCTTGGTCGACTGTTCGGGGTTTCGCGGCCTCCTGATCGAACAGGCGTTGCACGCCGGCTATGACGATTGGTCGGCGTTGCTGCCGTGCGACCGGGCGCTGGCCGTGCCCTCGGCCACCGTCGGCTCGACCACGCCCTATACGCGGGCGACGGCACGCGAAGCGGGCTGGCAGTGGCGCATCCCGCTGCAGCATCGCACCGGCAACGGGCTGGTCTATTGCAGCGCGTTCCTCGACGATTCGCGCGCGGCGGACCTTCTGCTCGCCAATCTTGAGGGCGCGGCGCTGGCCGATCCGCGCCCGTTGTCCTTCACCACCGGGCGCAGGCGCAGCGCCTGGGTGAAGAATTGCGTCGCGCTCGGGCTGGCCGCAGGATTCATGGAGCCGCTCGAATCGACCAGCATCCATTTGATCCAATCGGGCATCGCGCGGCTGTTGCAATTGTTTCCGCAGGATCATGAGAGCAGCGTGGAGGCGGCCGAATTCAACCGCCAGACCGAGCAGGAATGGCTTGCGGTGCGCGATTTCCTGGTGCTGCACTATCATGCCAACGGCCGCGACGAGCCGTTCTGGCGCGCGTGCCGCGAAGCACCGCTTCCTGACAGCCTCGCGCACCGGATCGATCTGTTCCGCTCGACCGGCCGATTGTTCCGCGAAGGCGAGGAGCTGTTCGCCGAACCCGGCTGGCTGCAAGTGCTGATCGGGCAGGGCGTGACGCCACGGCGGTACGATCCTTTGGCCGACGGCCTGCCCGCGGCACAGCTCGACGAATTTCTCGGCCTCGCACGTCGGCATGTCGAGCAGGTCGTCGGCAAGATGCCGACCCACGACGCTTTCATCGCGGCGCATTGCGCTGCTTCGGACAGGATGGCCGCAGGATGATCCGCAAGATGCTGCTCGCCTCGCTCCTGGCGGTCGCCGGGATGCCCGCCGCTGCGCAGACGGCGCCCGCCTATCGCGATCGCCTGCCGCAGGACGAAGTGATCTATTTCGTGCTGCCCGACCGCTTCGCCAATGCCGACCCGGCTAACGATCGCGGTGGGTTGACCGGCGACCGGCTTGTCACCGGCTTCGATCCGACCGCCAAGGGCTTCTATCACGGCGGCGATTTGCAGGGGCTGATCGGGCGGCTCGACTATATCCAGGGGCTCGGCGCGACCGCGCTGTGGGTCGGGCCGATCTTCAAGAACAAGCCGGTGCAGGGCGCCAAGGGCTCCGAGTCCGCGGGCTATCACGGCTATTGGATCACCGATTTCACGAGCGTCGATCCGCATCTCGGCAGCGCGGCCGATTTCAAGGCGCTGGTCGATGCGGCGCATGCACGCGGGATGAAGGTCTATATGGACATCATCGTCAACCACACCGCCGACGTGATCAAATATCGCGAATGCGTGCCCGACCAGTACTGCGTCTATCGCAGTCTGGGAGACTATCCATATCAGCGCCGTGGCGGCGTGACCGGTGCGGCGATCAACTCAGGGTTCGCCGGGCATAATGATGGCAGTGCGGCCAATTTTGCGAAGCTGACCGATCCGACTTACGCCTTTACGCCGTACCTTCCCAAAGGCGAGGAGCGCGCGAAAACCCCGGCGTGGCTGAACGACGTCACCTTGTACCACAATCGCGGCGATTCCACCTTTTCGGGCGAGAGTTCGACGCTCGGGGATTTCTCCGGGCTTGACGATCTGATGACCGAAAACCCGCGCGTCGTGGCCGGCATGATCGACATTTTCGGCGGCTGGATCGATCGCTTCGGGGTGGACGGTTTCCGCATCGACACCGCGCAGCACGTGAACCCCGAATTTTGGCAGGTCTTCGTGCCTGCGATGAGAGCGCGCGCGGCGGCCAAGGGTATTCCCAACTTCCACATCTTCGGCGAAATCGCGACCGGCGACATGGATCCCGCGCGGCTCGCCACCCATACCCGCGTCGACGGGCTGCCCGCGGTGCTCGACTTCGCGTTCCAGCGTGCGCTGGTCGACACCGTCGGCGGCGGCGCGGGCACCGACGAGCTGCGCCGCTTGTTCTTCGCCGATCCGCTGTATGAAGGCGGCGCTGCGGGCGCGATGCAGCTGCCGACCTTCCTCGGCAATCACGATGCCGGCCGTTTCGCGATGTTCGTAAAGCGTGGTTTCCCCAAGGCAAGCGACGCCGAACTGCTCAGCCGTGTCATCCTCGGCCATGCGATGCTGCTCACGCTGCGCGGCGTGCCGACGATCTATTCGGGCGACGAACAGGGCTTCGTCGGCAAGGGCGGCGACCAGGATTCGCGCGAGGACATGTTCGCGAGTCATGTGGCGAGCTATAACGACAATCGCCTGCTCGGCACCGCGAAGACGACCGCCACCGACAGCTATGACACCGCGCATCCGCTGTACCGCGCGATCGCCACGCTCGCGAAGTTGCGCGCCGAACTGCCCGCCCTGCGCCGCGGCAAGCAGATGCTCCGCGCCTATGGCGACAAGCCCGGCCTGTTCGCCGTGTCGCGCTTCGATCCCGATACCGGCCGCGAAGTGCTGCTCGCCTTCAACACCTCGACCGCCCCGGTCAGCGCGAAAGTGCTGGTCGAAACCCGCTCGACCGATTTCACCGCCCGCCACGGCGTGTGCGCGCCCAAGGCGACCGCCCCCGGCAGTCTTTCCGTGACCGTCCCTCCCCTCGATTATGTGATCTGTACCGCGCAATGACCGCTCAGCCGCTGCCAACCCCCGAAGCCCCGCCCGAAGCGCAGTCCGCCCGCCCGTGGTGGCGCGGCGCGGCGATCTATCAAATCTATCCGCGGAGCTTCGCCGATTCGAACGGCGACGGCATTGGCGATCTCGCCGGGATCACCGCGCATCTGGAGTATGTCGCGGCGCTCGGCGTCGATGGCGTGTGGCTGTCGCCCTTCTTCGCCTCGCCGATGAAGGATTTCGGCTATGACGTGTCGGATTATCGCGCGGTCGACCCGATCTTCGGCACGCTCGCTGATTTCGATGCCTTGGTCGCGCGCGCGCACGCGCTCGGGCTGAAGATCATCATCGACCAGGTCTATTCGCACACCTCGGACGCGCACGCCTGGTTCGCCGAGAGCCGCGCCGACCGCAGCAACCCGAAGCACGACTGGTACGTCTGGGCCGATGCCAAGCCCGACGGATCGCCGCCCAACAATTGGCAATCGGTGTTCGGTGGCCCGGCGTGGACGTGGGATGCGCGGCGCGGGCAATATTACATGCACAATTTCCTGAGCGCGCAGCCGCAACTCAATCTGCATGCGCCCGCAGTGCAGGATGCGGTGCTCGATGTCGCGCGCTTCTGGCTCGACCGCGGCGTCGACGGGTTCCGCATCGATGCGATCAATTTCGCGATGTGCGACCCCGAACTGCGCGATAATCCGCCCGCCCCCGCCACCAACGGCGTGCGCACGCGCTCCTTCGATTTCCAGCGCCACGTCCACAACCAGTCGCACCCCGACATCCCGCTCTTTCTCGAACGGCTGCGCGCGCTGACCGACCGCTATGACGGCTGCTTCACCGTGGCCGAAGTGGGCGGGGCCGAGGCCGAAGTGGAGATGAAGCGCTTCACCCACGGCGCGCGGCGGCTGAACAGCGCGTACGGCTTCAACTTCCTCTACGCGCCTGCGCTGACCCCTGCGCTGGTACGCGATGCAGTCGAGCAATGGCCCGATACGCCCGGCATGGGCTGGCCAAGCTGGGCGTTCGAGAATCACGATGCGCCGCGCGCGGTCTCGCGCTGGGCGAGCAGCGCAGACCGGACGGCGTTTGCGCGGCTGAAGATGCTGCTGCTGGTCGCGCTGCGCGGCAATATCTTCCTGTATCAGGGCGAAGAGCTCGGGCTGACGCAAGTCGACATCCCGTTCGAGCGGCTGCAGGACCCCGAAGCGATCGCCAATTGGCCGCTGACGCTGAGCCGCGACGGCGCGCGTACGCCGATGCCATGGGTGGCGGAGGCACCGCAATTGGGCTTTTCGAGCGCAGAGCCGTGGCTGCCGATCGGCGCGGATCACGCAGGGCTGGCGGTCGATCTGCAGGATGCTGCGGCGGAGTCGATGCTGGCGCTGACACGCGATCTGCTGGCGCTGCGCCGCGCGCATCCGGCGTTGCAGAGCGGCGACATCCATGTGCTGGAGGCGGCGGATACCCTGCTCGTGTTCGAGCGGCGCGCGCCGGGGCAGAAGCTGGTGTGCGTGTTCAATCTAGGGGACGACCCGGTGACCTGGCGTCCGACCGATCCGGGCGCGTGGCGCATCATCGCACGCGTGAACGCGATCGAAGACTGGCAGTTCGGCGGCCATGCCGCGCTGATCGCCGAAAGGGTGATGTAATGAAGCCGACCCATTTGCTCGCGCTCGCCGCAGCCCTCAGCGCCAGCGCCGCCGTCGCGCAGGACAAGCCTACCGTCCCCGCGCCCGTCGTGACCAACGAGACGATCAAGCCGCAAGCCGCCGCCGCGATCCCGAGCGTCACCGCCGCTTCACCCGACGGCAGCATCGTCGTCACGCTGGCGACCGATGGGGAGGGCCATGCGAGCTATGCGATCACGCGCAAGGGCGAGACGATCGTCGCACCGTCGCGATTGGGTTTCCTGTTCACCGATGCGCCCAAGCTCGACCGGCATCTGCAGATCGCGAAGGTCACGCGCGCCGCGTCCGACACCAACTGGACCCAGCCCTGGGGTGAGTGGACCACGATCCGCGACAACCACAATGAACTGCGCGTGCATCTGCAGGAAACCAGCGCGCCCGGTCGCACGCTCGATGTGGTGTTCCGCATCCAGAATGACGGCGTCGGCTTCCGCTACGAATTCCCCGAACAGGCGGGCGGCAAGCCGGTCAACATCGCCGAGGAACTGACGCAATTCGCCTTCGCCTCGGACGCGACCGCCTGGTGGAAGCCCGCGTTCGAGTGGAACCGCGAGGAATATCTCTACAACCGCACCCCGCTGCGTGCGGTCGGCACCGCCGCCACGCCGATCACCTTGAAACTGGCGAGCGGCACGCATGTCGCGCTGCACGAGGCCGCGCTGATCGATTATTCGGGCATGTCGGTGGCCAAGGTCGGCGACAGCAACACGCTCAAAGCCGTGCTGACGCCGGGTTCGGGCGCGCCGAAAGTCACGCGGACTGGTCCCTTCACCACACCGTGGCGCACGCTGATCATCACCGACGATGCCCCCGGCCTGTATATGAGCCACCTCGAACTCAACCTCAACGAACCCAACAAGCTCGGTGACGTCAGCTGGGTCAAACCCGGCAAGTTCGTCGGCGTGTGGTGGAACATGATCACCGGCAAATGGAGCTGGGCAACCGGACCCAAGCACGGCGCGACGACCGCCAACGTCAAAACCTATATCGATTTCGCGAGCGCCAACCGGATTCCGGGCGTCTTGGTCGAGGGCTGGAATGTCGGGTGGGACGGCGACTGGTTCGGCAATGGCAATGCGATGCAGTTCGACACGCCGACGCCCGATTTCAATGCCGCCGAGCTGATGCGCTATGCCAAGGCCAAGGGCGTGTATTTGATCGGCCATAACGAAACCGGCGGATCGGCCAGCCATTACGACAGTCAGCTCGACCGTGCGTTCGGCTATGCCCGCGACCACGGCATCCCGGTGGTCAAGACGGGCTATGTCACCGATGCGGCCGAAATCGAACGCGTCGATCCCGACGGCAGCCAGCACCGCGAATGGCATGAGGGGCAGTGGATGGTGAACCATTACCTGCGCGTCGTGACGACGGCGGCCAAATACCACGTCGCAATCGACGCGCATGAGCCGGTCAAGGATACGGGCCTGCGCCGCACCTACCCCAATTGGGTGTCGCGCGAGGGATCGCGCGGGATGGAATATAATAGCTGGCCGGGGAAGAACCCGCCCGAGCATGAGGCCAATCTGGTGTTCACGCGGATGCTGGAGGGGCCGATGGATTTCACCCCCGGCGTGCTGAGCCTCAAGGGATCGGATGACAGCGATCTGCTCTCGACCGAGGCCAAGCAATTGGCGCTCTATGTATTGCTCTATTCGCCGGTCGCGATGGCGGCGGATACGCCCGAGCAATATGCCAAGCACATGCCCGCCTTTCAGTTCATCCGCGATGTGCCGACTGACTGGTCCGACACGCGCGTGCTAAACGGCGAAGTCGGCGATTATGCGACGATCGCGCGGCAAGATCGCAAGTCGAACGATTGGTATCTCGGTAGCGTGACCGATGAAAATGCGCGGACGCTTTCGGTCTCGCTCGATTTTCTCGATGCCGGGCGGCGTTACACCGCGCAAATCTATCGCGACGCGCCCGATGCCGACTATCGCACCGACAAGCGCCACGCGATGGTGATCGAAACGCGCCCGGTGAAGCGCGGTGACACGCTCAGCCTGCCGCTCGCGCCGGGGGGCGGCATGGCGGTGCGCTTCGTGGCGGCGAAGAAATAATGTTCCCCCAACTTCCCACCCCGGCAAAGGCCGGGGCCCAGTTGCGCAGGTCCTGGTTACAATGCGCAGCGTCCGAAGTATCGATGCCGGGTAACTGGGCTCCGGCCTTCGCCGGGGAGGCGTTACTTTTACTGCTGCTTTTGCTCGCGTTGCTGATCCCGCTGCCCGCTGCGGCGCAAGATGCCGGCCGCTTCGTCACGATCGAGGCCGCGCCTTCGGTCAACATCACCCCCCCGCGCGTGACAATCTGGCTGCCGCCGGGCTATGATGCGGGTAGGCGGCGCTATGGCGTCATCTACATGCATGACGGGCAGAATCTGTTCGATCGCAAGCACTCGAACTTCGACAAGGTGTGGGCGGCGGACAAAGCGGTGCTACGGCTGGTCGCGGCGGGCAAGATCGCGCCGGTCATCATCGTCGGCGTCGATCAGCCGGGCGCAGCACGCTATCGCCAATATTTCCCGCAAAGGCTCTATGCCGCCGCGTCGCCCAAGCTCCAAGCCGAGATCGATCAGAGCGCCAAGGGACCGCTGACCGGCGACGCCTATCTGCGCTTCCTCGCCGACGAATTGAAACCGCTGATCGACCGGACCTATCGTACGCGACGCGATGCTGCGCATACTGCGGTGGTCGGGTCGAGCATGGGCGGATTGATGTCGTGTTACGCCTTCATCGAACAGCCCAGAGTGTTCGGGCGTGCCGGGTGTGTCTCGACGCATTGGCCGCTTACCTTCGCGCTGCAACTCGTTCCCGGGGACGAGCGACCGGCGCTGTGGAAGGCCTATCTGACGCAGAAGCTGGGCAAACCGGCCGGGCGTAGGCTGTGGATGGATCATGGCGACAAGACGCTCGACGCCGCTTACCCGCCTTACCAGGCAGTGATCGATCAGGATGTTGCTGGCCTCGGGTGGAAGAAGGGCCGCGATTTCGAAAGCCGTGCCTATCCGGGCGCCGAGCATGAGGAAAATGCCTGGGCGGCGCGGCTCGACGAGATTTTCGGCTGGCTGCTCCGGTGACACTCCCGCCCGCTGGCCTGCATATCGTCATTCTCGGCGGCGGTACGGCTGGGTGGATGGCGGCGAATCTGTTCGCGCACGCTTGGCCGAGCGCGCAGATCATCGTGATCGAAAGCCCCGAAATCGGCATCATCGGCGTCGGCGAGGGATCGACCCCGCAGTTGAAGGCATTCTTCGACCGGCTCGGCATTGCCGAGGCTGACTGGATGCCGGCCTGCAATGCCACGTACAAGAATGGCATCGAGTTTTGCGGCTGGTCGGATCGCACGGGATACGACCGCTATTTTCACCCCTTCCCCAGCCCGCTCGATCTCCACACCGCGCCCGCCTTTTTCGATGCGACCAGGCGGCGGCGGCATGGACAGGATGTGTGGGCGCATCCCGATCGCTTTTTCCTGCCTGCGCGGCTGGCGGCGGATCGGCTGGCTCCGATCGCCGCCGAGGCGTTTCCGCTCGGGCCAGCGTACGGCTATCATTTCGACGCGCATCTGGTCGGCGCGTTCCTGCGGACCCATGCCGCCAAGCGCGGCGTGGTGCATCTCGAACGCCGCATCGTCGAGGTCGCGGTGACGGATGGCGCGGTCACGGCCCTCATTGCTGAAGGCGGCGAGCGGATCGCGGGCGATCTGTTCGTCGATTCGAGCGGCTTTCGATCAGTGATCCACCAGGCCGCGCTCGGCGTTCCGTTCGTGTCATTCGGCGAAAACCTTTTCAACGACAGCGCCGTCGTGATGCCGACTCCCGCCGATCCGACCGGCACCGCCTCCGCCACCCGCGCGACTGCGCTCAAGGCGGGCTGGGCGTGGGACATTCCGCTCACCAGCCGCACCGGCAATGGCTATGTCTATGCGTCGGGCTATTGCTCGAAGGATGAGGCCGAGGCCGAACTCCGTGCGCATCTCGGCGTCGGCGACGAAGGGACCGCGCGGCATCTGTCGATGAAGGTCGGGCGCGTGGCTGAAACATGGTTCGGCAACAGCCTTGCCGTTGGCCTGTCGCAGGGGTTCATCGAACCGCTCGAGGCGACCGCGCTGCATATCGTCCAGGCGACGGTCGAGGCCTTCATCCAGGCGTATGAAGCGGGCGGGTTCACGCCTGCCCATCGCGGCGCCTTCAACGACCGGATCGCGGCGCGGTACGACGGGATCCGCGATTATATCGTCTGCCATTACCGGATGAACCGGCGCGCCGACACGGCCTATTGGCGCGACAATGCCGCGAATGATCGCCTGTCCGATTCGCTGAAGGCCATCATCACCTGCTGGTTCACGTGTGGCGATCTGGCGGCGGAGGTCGCGCAGCAGGGGATTGCGGGCTATTATGCCGCGACCTCGTGGCACTGTCTGCTAGCGGGATATGGTCAATTTCCCCAGTGCGCGCCGCACCCGGCGGGGCCCGGGGCAGCCGACATGGCGGCGATCGACGATTTCCTGCGCCGTGCCGCGCTCAATTTCGCGGACCATCGCAGCGTCCTCGCCGCCTTGGGCTAGCCCCGCGACTGTGCGATAGCATCGCCCATGGACTCGCTGACGAATCCCCGGCTGACGGTATGGCATGACGGCGGTTGCCCGCTGTGCCGCCGCGAGATCGCCGTGATGCGGCGGCTCGATCGGGCGGGGGCGATCGATTTCATCGATGTCGCCGCCGAGGATGCGACATGCCCGATCGACCGCCGCGAATTGCTCGCCCGCTTCCACGCCCGCGAAAATGGCGTGCTGCTATCGGGCGCGGCGGCCTTTGCGGCGATGTGGCGGGCGATTCCGCTGCTGCGGCCGCTTGGCCTTGCCGCGCGCGTGCCGATCGTGCTGGCGGCGCTGGAGCGGCTGTATCTGCTGTTCCTGCGCGTTCGACCCCGATTGCAGCATCTGGCGAGAAAGTGGGAGCGCGTATGAACTGGCCGACCCCCGATCCGATCCAGCCGGGCCAGGAAAGCGTCTGGTCCTTCCCGCGTCCGGCGATTTGCGAACCGACCGCTGCGCATGTCGTGATCGAGCATCGCGGGCTTATTCTCGCCGATACCCGCCGTGCGATCCGCACGCTCGAAACCAGCCATCCCCCCAGTTATTACATCCCGCTCGCCGATATCCGCCCCGGAATCCTGCGCCGCGGCGGAGGGAGTTCGTTCTGCGAGTGGAAGGGGCAAGCGGTCTATTGGGACGTTGTGCTGGAGGACGAAGTGCTGCCCGCGGTCGGCTGGAGCTATCCCAATCCCTCGCGCGCCTTCGCTATGTTGCTGGATCATATAGCTTTTTACGCACACGCCTTCGACCGGTGCAGTGTCGATGGCGAAACCGTCGTGCCGCAGCCGGGGGGCTTTTACGGGGGCTGGATCACCAGCGCGGTCGCCGGGCCGTTCAAAGGAATCCCGGGTAGCCGTTTCTGGTAAGCGCTACAGATATTTATCCAGCAGAGCGCGCAGATCGACCTGCGCCTTCAGCCGCGCTGCCAGCCAATAACTCCCGCCAAGCTTGCGCTGCACGAACAACGTCTCCGCCGGCGGCACGCGCCACATCGTCCGGTCCGAGGCCAGCGCAAGGCCACGTCCGCGCATCGATTTGATCCAGCTCGCATCGCCGAAATCGAACGCGCCTTCCTGCAGCAACATGCCGGCGCTGAGATCGAACAGCGCGAGCACTTCGTCGCGATGCGCCGCCGTGGTGCCGGCATCGAACAGGCCGAACGCCTCGAGCGCCTTCAGCGCCGCCGCCCGGTCGCCATCCCGCACTGCCCGCAGCATCTGGCGGTAGAGGTCGGCAATCTCCGGAGAAATCTCCCGAGTCGCGCCGAAATCGAGCAGCACGATCTTTCCCGTCGCCGCGTCGTAGCGGTAATTGGCAAGGTTTGGATCGGTCTGCATCAGCCCGAAATCAAACAGCTCGCGCAGCACCAGATCGAGCATCCGCGCGGCGACCGCGTCGCGTTCTGCCTGGGGGCGGTCGGTCAGCGATTCGATCGGCACGCCCTCGGCATAGGACATGGTCAGGATCGTTGGCGTTGAAAGCTCAGGCAGGAAGGCGGGAACTTGAAAATGCGGGTCGCCCGCGAGCAGATCGCCGAAGCGGGCGAGACACGCACCTTCGCGCACATAATCGGCCTCCTCGCGCAATTGCACCTTGGCGACTTCGAGCAACGGGGCGAGGTCGAGTTCCTTCGGCACCAGCCCCGACAGGCGCAGCAAGGTCGCGACATTGTCGACATCGCTGTCGATGCTCTTCGCGACGCCGGGATATTGCACCTTGATCGCCAGCGGCCGCCCGTCGCGGGTGCGGCCGCGGTGGACCTGGCCGATCGAGGCGGCGGCGATCGGACTGGCATCGAAGGCGGAGAGCTTGCTCTTCCAATCCGCACCCCATTGTCCGGTCAGGACCGCGCTGAGCTGTCGATCGGGCATCGGTTCCGCATCGGCGCGCAAGCGGGCGAGGATTTCGCTGAGCTCGGGCGGTAGCAGCTCGCCCGAATCGAGCGACACCAATTGCCCCAATTTCATCGCCGCCCCGCGCAGATTCGCCAGCCGATCGGTGACGCGCCCGATATTGCCGGGGGTCAGCAGCAAATCGCCCAGCACCGGGCGCTTGCCGCTGGCGAGCTGTCGCGCGCCTTCGCCGATCATGCCGCCGGCCACGCCCGCTGCGAGCCCGCCGAAGCGCGACAGCCGGGCGAGGCGACCGGTCGGGACGGCGCTTCCAGTACCGGGGCCACTGCGGGGGATCGGAGGTTTCAAAAGCGTCGGCCTTCACGCGCAGCGGATCATACCGGCCTGCCGCGCCGCTATAGCACCGCCGCCATTCCACGCTACAAACAACCAAACAGATTGAGAGGGTGCCCATCATGAATCGTTTCCTTGCCCACACCGGCGCGCGCTATCCGATCGTCCAGGCGCCGATGGGCTGGATCGCGCGTTCGGCGCTCGCCTCGGCGGTGTGCGAGGCGGGGGGCTTGGGCATCATCGAGACATCGTCGGGCGAAACTGCGATCTGCCAGGCCGAGATCCTGAAAATGGCGGCGCTGACCGATGCGCCGTTCGGGGTGAACCTTCCGATCCGCTTCTTGAAGGACGAAGCGATGCTCGATTTCATCTGCACGTCGGGGGTCAAGTTCGTCACTACCTCGGCGGGCAGTCCGGCCAAGTTCGTCGGCCCGCTCAAGGCCGCCGGGATTGTCGTCTATCACGCCGTCCCAACGGTCGATGCCGCGCTGAAGAGCGTGGCCGCGGGGGTCGACGGATTGATCGTCGAGGGCGGCGAGGGCGGGGGTTTCAAGAATCCCGAGGAAGTCTCGACGCTCGTCCTGCTCCAGGCGATCCGCCGCGTCACCGATGTGCCGATGGTCGCGGCGGGCGGGATTTGCGACGGCAAGGGCATGGCGGCGGCGTTCGCTTTGGGGGCGGAAGCGGTGCAGATGGGCACGCGCTTCGTCGCGTCGGCGGAAAGCCCGGTGCATCCTGGCTTCAAACAGGCGATCCTCGACGCCAAGGAAACCGGCACCTTCATGCTCAACACCAAATCGACGCCGTGCATCCGCGCACTGAAGACGGCGCGGACCACCGCGATCCATGAAGCGGGGCTGATGCCCGCCGACACCTTCGCGCGGATTCAGGAGCTGTACTTTGCCGGCGACATGGAGGCTTCGGTTGGTCTGGCGGGCGAGAGCGCCGGGCTGATCGACGAAGTGCGCAGCGCGCGCGACATCATCCACGACATGGTCGGCGAATTCCACGGCATCTGCGCGCGGATGGGGGCGATGGCGACGGCCGCCGATTTCGGCTGACCGGAAAGAGCGTTTCCTAGACGGATCTACCCCATCCGTTCGTGTCGAGCGCAGTCGAGACACACATGCCGCGTGCACGATGGGTTTCTCGACTTCGCTCGAAACGAACAGGATTAGGTATCGGCATCAAACATTTCGCCGCCCGCGTCAGCCTTTATGCGGGCAGATCAGATATTTGGACCCCGTCGCACGCTTGGCATAGGCCGCGAAAATCTCCGGCTGCAACGCCTCGGTCAGCGAGATTTCGTGCGTGTAATGGCTGGCGAAGGTCGTCGTCAGTTCTGCGACGACGCGGTCCTTCAGCGCCTGCACCGCCTCCGGCCCGATCTTGACCAGGAAGGGCGTGAGCAAAAACCCGCCGAGCGCCCAGCTGAAGCCGAAATTGCGGTTGAGCGTGGTCGGCGCGAGATCGAGCCCGCCATAGATATAGACTTGCTTGAACGTGTCGGAGCCGTAGCGGCTGTAGGTCGTCATCCGCTTGACCGCGGCGGCCTCCATGCAGCTCAGCAACTGCCCGGCAAGCTTGCCCCCGCCGATCGCATCGAAGGCGATCGTCGCGCCGGTTTCGACCATCATCGCGGTCAGCGTGTCGAGGAAATCGGGCGCGCTCGAATCGGCGACATGCGCCGCGCCGATGCCGCGCAGCAGCTCGGCCTGCGCCGGGCTGCGCACGACATTGACGAGTGGGATACCGTCCTTTGCGCAAATCTTGACCAGCATTTGCCCGAGGTTGGAGGCAGCCGCAGTGTGGACCAGCGCGCTATGGCCCTCGCGGCGCATCACTTCGGTCATCGACAAAGCGGTGAGCGGGTTGACGAAGCACGATGCACCATCGGCGGGCGCGGTGCCGTCGGGCAGGACCAGGCACTCGGCGACACGCAGCGTGCGATATTGCGCATACATCGCCCCGCCCAGCATCGCGACGGTCTTGCCGAGCAACGCCTGCGCCGCCGGGGACGCACCCGCCGTAATCACCACGCCCGACCCTTCATTGCCGACCGGCATCGCTTCACCGATCCGCCCCGCCATCGCGCGCATTCCGGGTGTCGGCACGTCGGCGGTGACCAAGGGATGGCCGTCGCGCGTGGAGACATGCGCGGTGGACAAGTCGCCTGCGCCGAACAAAAGGCCGAGATCGGACGGGTTGATCGGGGTCGCCAGCACCTTGACCACGACCTGATCGTCGCGCGGATCGGCGATCGGCTGATCGATCAGCGACACCTCAAGCTTGCCCTCGGCGGTGACGAGCGAGAGCAATTGCAGGCCGGTGTGCGGGATCGGGTCGGTCATGATTGGCTCTCCTGTGGTGTTTGGTGTTTGGCCCGACATGCCACTGGCGGACGGTTGGGGCTACTGCGAAGACGTGGGCGCTAGCCTCAGTCGCCAGTGATCTCGCCGTCTTCGTCCGGCAGTTTGGCCTTCACCCGACCGCGCCGCGCCGCCTGTATCTCATCCTCAATCTCGAAGAGCAGCGCGCGTCCCTCGTCGGTTTTGCCATTCGTGTCGTCCTGATCGGCGGCAAACAGCGCTTTGGCGCGCGCCGCTAGATCGATGAGCTTGGCGTAACGCTCCTCGCCAAGCTTTTTGCGGACGAGCGCGAAGCCCTGCGTGAGCTTATTGAATTCACTGTCGATGTTGCGGTTGGGAAAGTCGCCCCATCGATCAACGAAAGTTGGTGCCCCGAGTATCATTGACCCCAACGTGTCGTAAATCTCGCTAAGCGATGCCGGGATGTAGGGCTTCGCGTTGAAATAGGAGTTGGATCCGCTCATTGTTTTGGCTCCGGACGGGAAATGACATATGTGTAGTTTGAGCCGAGTTGACTCGGCCGAATAATGACGACGCGGCGTGGCCTGAAGTCGGCTTTGAAGAAACCACGGATCTGCGCCGTTCCCAATGTTTTGCGCGTGAGCGTCACATCGAACGCGACGTCCTTTACCCGCGCATCGGGGCGGCGATAGGTGGTGTCGGTCCCCGAACTATCATCTTCACGCCGGTTTACCCGAACGGGTCCCTTGCCAGCAGAATCGATGTCGAATCGAGCGTAACGCTCGCGTAGTTCCTGGCGAACTCGTCGGTCTATGTAATTACCAAGCGCCTCTTGCTCGGACAGCCGCGGCGAGAGACGTCCGGACTTGAGCAGGGTCAGTCCCTCCTCGTAGGCATAGTCAGTGCGTCGCTGCACGAAGCGGAGGGTTTCGACTTGAAGCGGGCGGTACTCCCCCTGTAAGCGGGCAACAATGGCGGCACGTTGAAAACGGAGGTCGTTTACCCTCGCGGCTAAACCTTGTTGCGTGATGATCGGCGTTCCGAATGCATCGGTCGGACCAATCTCGTCATAATGCCATTTCGGCTCGAGTGCTTTTATCTGTGTGGTGACGCGCTTCGACTGGTCCTGCAGAAACTCCATCATTGATCTGTCAGCGGGTCCGGTGAAATCAAACAGATTATCGGCCACAGCAAGGATGGTGCCACCTGGAGATGTTCGCAGCCCCGGGAAGGATTGTTCGAGCGTCATAGGGTCTTCGAAGGCCCGACTGTTGCTGCCGCGTCCCATCGCCGGACCCGGGCGCGTTGGCGGGCGTGTCTGTCGTGCCGCCGGAGCAAACGTGTCGATGCCCGGAATTACCTCTTTGTCGTCCGCGCTTCCCGCGCGGTCCGCGTGTCTCACTCTTGCCGGTGCCGACCGATGGAAGTGACCACTTGCGGGACCCGCAACGCCACCTGGCGCAAAGGTAAAGCGCCCATTTCGTGGATCATGGTAGGGATTAAACTTGAATTCGACATCGTCCGCGCTGGCTACGTCGGCAATCAGAATCCTGCCGGTCCGCAACCAAATCGCAAACGCCTGCCGGCGTGCGTCATCGGATAGATGTGGCATGTTGTTCTCCGCTGTTTAGGCGGCGAGAACATTTGAGCAACATTTTCCAACTTGTCAACGCAGCGGTCTGCATGACGAGGCTTCCGCCTACGCCCGCCCCCAGCGGCTCTCAGAAAAAAGTGGTGCGGCCGAGAAGACTCGAACTTCCACGGGCTTTCGCCCACAACGACCTCAACGTTGCGCGTCTACCAGTTCCGCCACGGCCGCACGTAACATCGCCGGGCACGCCCGGCATCTGGTAGGCGAGCGCCCCTAGCAAAGCCTTGGGCGGGGCGCAACGCCAATCGTGCCCTATCGGCGATGGCGCGATCCGGGTAGCACGCGCACCATGTCCGCAACCCACCGCGCTCTCTGGTCCGCTGAGACCCGCCGCTTGCTCGCGCTGGCGTGGCCGGTGATGCTGACCAGCCTCAACTGGACGATCCTGAGCGTCACCGACATCGTCGTCGTCGGGCTGACCGGCACCGACCAGGTCGCGGCGCTCGGCGCGAGTCGTGCGCTGACTTTCGTCACGATCGTCGCGGGGCTCGCCTGGCTGTCGGGAACGCTGGTCTTCACGGCGCGCGCCGATGGGGCGGGAGACTTGCCCGAGACCGGCGCGACGCTGCGCGCGGGGTTGGTGCTGGCGGTCGTGCTCGGGCTGGCGGGGGCGCTGGGGTTCGGGATCTTTGCCGAATCGCTGCTCCGCGGGATCGGCGTTGCGTCTGCGCTGGTCGAACCGGCGGCGCGCGTCGTGCGCGTCATGGCGCTGTCCTATCCGTTCCAACTGACGATGATCGCGGCGAGCTTCTTTCTGGAAGGGATCGCGCGGCCGCGGCGCGTTATGGTGGTCAATCTTGCGATCCTGCCGCTCAATGCGCTGCTCGCCTGGGCCTGGTCGGGCGGGCATCTCGGCTTTCCCGCGCTGGGCGCGGTCGGCGCGGCGGTGGCGACGGCGACCGCCTCGGCGATCGGGTCGGTGCTGATGCTGGGTGCGGCCTGGACGACGACGCGCGCCAGCGAACGCGGTGTCCGCGACATGTCCGGTGCCGCCTGGGCGGCGGCCCTGCCCGGCGCGGTGCGGCTGGCGACGTTCGGTGCGATTCCGGCGCTCGCTTCGGGTCTGGAACTTGCCGGCTTCTCGATCCTGATCGCGCTGTCGACGGGCTTCGGGCCGATCACGGCGCATGCCTTTCAGATCGTCTTTTCGGTCCACAACGTCACGTTCGGGGTCGCCTTGGGGTTGGGATCGGCGGCTGGGGTTCGCGTCGGCAATGCGGTGGGCGAGGGGACGCTCGACCAAGCGATACCGCGCACGCTGATCGCGGCTGGGCTGGCGGCGCTGTTCACCGCGCTGCTGGCGGTGGTGATCGTCGTGGCGCGCGGGCCGATCGTCGCGGCCTTCCCGGCGGCGGCTGGGGTTCATGCCGTCGCGCTCGCGATGCTGCCGCTGTGGGCGCCGTTCATCCTGTTCGACGGGGTGCAAGTTGTGTTCGTCTACGCGCTACGCTCGCTCGGTGATCAAATCGTTGCCGGAGTGAACAGCATCGCCGCGTTCTTCGTGGTTACAGGCGGTGCGGGCTGGCTCTTCGTGCAAAACGGCACAGGTTCGATCGGGCTGGTCTATGCCTCGGGCCTCGGCATGGTCGCCGCAGCCGTGTTGCACGGCGCGCGCTTTGGCCAGATCAGCTTGCGGCTTCGCCCGAAAAGCTGAGCACCAGTTCCTGCGCATTGACCGGCACGTCGATCTTCGCGCTGTTGAACTGGATCTGCGCCTTGGGCGCAAGCATCGTCGCCTCGGGCCGGATCATCCAGCTGAACACGATCCTTTTCTGCGCGTCGCGCAGATCGGCGCGAATGTCGGGGATCGGCTGGCGCGTGTCGGTCGGGTTGAGCACGGTACCGCTGACCGCGAAAATCTCGTTGCCGTTGAAGGTGTGCCGATCGACCGGCTTGGTCACCAGCTTCAGCGGGGTCGGCGCGACCGGGCTGAACAGATCGTGCGCGAAGATGGGTGCATCAGAATAGGCCAGCACGCCAACACCCGCGAGCATCGCCGCGCCGGCCGCACCCGCCGCCATCGTCCAGCGCCGCGCCGGGTTGCGACGCGGGCGGAAGGGCGGCTCGTGTGCGAAGGCATCGTAATCCGGATAGGAGCCGGGCGGCGCGATTTCGACCACGCGTGCGGCGGAATATACCGGCTCGGCCGGTGGCGCGGTTGGCGCGGGCTCGGGTGGGAGTGCGGGTGCGACCGTTTCGGCGCGGGCGACCAGATCGAGCACCGGCACGCCCTCCTGAAACCAGCTATGCTTGCAGCTGGCGCAGCGCACCGTGCGCCCGTCCGCCCCGATCGAAGAGTCGGGGACGAGATAGCGCGTGTGGCACTCGGTGCATTCGAGGATCATCTGTGCGTCTTGGCTCCGTTCGCGAGCGCTGGCAACATGGTGAATCTACGCGCTGTCGTGCTGAGTAAGCAAGTGTTTCACGCACCTGCGCGCTTGTCCCGGGCGTTACGATCGTGCGATGCAGGTACGGGGCATCAGACACTAAAGCGAGCAATGCGCGCCGCCATGGCGAATATCGTCCAGTTCGAGAATGTAGGGCTGCGCTACGGCAGCGGTCAGGAGACGCTGTCCGACGTCAGCTTCACGCTGTCGACCGGCGCCTTTTATTTTCTCACCGGGGCAAGCGGCGCGGGGAAGACGTCGTTGCTAAAGCTGCTGTATCTGTCGCAGCGCCCGACGCGCGGCAGCATACGGTTGTTCGGCGAAGACGCGGTCACGCTGCCGCGCGCGCGTTTGCCGGGCTTTCGGCGGCGGATCGGCGTGGTGTTTCAGGATTTCCGGCTGGTCTCGCATTTGTCGGCCTATGATAATATCGCGCTACCCTTGCGCGTGTCGGGCGTGCCCGAAAGCGATGTCGATGCGCCGGTACGCGAAATGCTCGCTTGGGTCGGGCTGTCCGACCGCGTTGACGCCAAGCCGCCGACTCTGTCCGGGGGTGAGCAGCAGCGCGTGGCGATCGCACGCGCGGTGATCGGCCGCCCCGAAATTCTCGTCGCGGACGAACCAACCGGCAACGTCGATCCGGACATGGCCGAACGACTGCTGCACCTGTTCGATTCCCTCAACCGGCTCGGCACGACGGTGGTGGTGGCGACGCATGATTTCCATCTGCTCGGGCGGATCCAGAACGCGCACATGATGCGGCTCGACAAGGGGCGGCTGCTCGATCCGACCGGATCTTTGCGCTTTCCCCCGCCCAATGCGACGTCGGGAAGCTCCGAATGAGCGTCGCGATGATCGCCTCGGCCGCCGACCGGCGCCTGCTCGATGAGAGCCGCGGTACGCGCGCGATGACATGGATTATGGCGATCATGCTGTTCCTGACGGTCCTCGCCGCGTCTCTCGGGCTCGGCACGCTGGGTGCGGCGACGTTGCTCGACCGGCAATTGGCCGGGCGCTTGACGGTGCAGATCGTCGAGCCGGTTGAGGCGAAACGTACCGACCAGGCAGCGCGGGCGCTTGCGGCGCTGCGGGCGACGCCGGACGTAACACGCGCGGTCGCGGTCGATCACGCCAAGCTCGTGACGCTCTTGCGCCCGTGGCTTGGTCCCGACGGCGCCGATCCCGATTTGCCGATCCCGGCGATGATCGACGCCGATCTGGGCGTGGCGAGCGACGCGGCGGTGGCACGGGTGACCGCTGCGGTGCGCGCCGCTGCACCTGCCGCGCGGATCGACCGACACGAAAGCTGGATGTCGCCGGTGCGCGATTTCATGGGAATGGTCAGTTGGCTTGCTGCCGCGCTCGTCTTGCTGATGGCGGCGGCGACCGCGGCGGTGGTCATCCTGGCCGCGCGCGCCGGCCTTGAAACGCACCGCGACACGATCGAAGTGCTGCACATGCTCGGCTCAACCGATGTGCAGGTCGCGCGGCTGTTCCAGCGCCGCATCGCGATCGACACGTTGCTTGGCGGGATGATCGGAACGGTAATCGCGGTCGGCGTGATCGCGTTGATCGGCTTGCAACTGGCGGCCCTGGGGTCGGATTTGCTCGCCGGGCTCAGCTTGAGCGTGCGCGACTGGATCGTGCTCGCGGCTTTGCCGGTCGCCTTTGCCGTGCTGGCCACGCTCGCGGCGCGGCAGGCCGTCCTCACCACGCTCGGCCGCTATCTGTGATCATCCGACTCTTCGCGGCAATCGCGCTGTTCTATCTGGCCGGATTCGGGATTTATCTGCTGACGATGCCGGCACCCCTCGACGGACCGAAGACCGACGCGATCGTGGTGTTGACCGGTAGCGCGGGGCGGATCGACCGGGGGTTGCGCTTGCTAGAAGCGCATGCCGCGCAACGCATGTTGATCAGCGGCGTAGCGCCCGAGGTGCGGCCGAACGAACTAGCGCACGAATATAAGGTCAGTCCCGACCTGTTCCGCTGCTGCATCGACCTCGGCCATGAGGCGGTCGATACCCGTTCCAACGCCCACGAGACCGCCGATTGGCTGCGCACGCACAATTATAAAACGGTGCGGCTGGTGACCTCGGACTGGCACCTTGCGCGCGCGAAGCTCGAATTGGTGAGTGCGCTCGACGGCGACGCGACGGTGATCGGCGACGGTGTACCGAGCAGCCCGCGCTGGGCCGTATTGCTAGGTGAGTATAACAAATTGATTGTGCGCAAGGCGGCCTTGCTGATTGGGCGTGCGACATGACTGCGTTGCGCAACCTGCTGTTCAAGTTGATTTTTTATGCCGGATCAGTACCGATCGTGCTGACCACGCCGATATCGGCGCTGATCGGGTGGCGCGTGCTCGTCGCACACACCCATTTCTGGACGCGCTGGCACGGCTGGACGACGCGCCATATTCTCCACATCAACAAGCGGATCGAAGGCAGCCGCTTCGGTGACATGCGGGCTGGCGGTGCACCCGTGCTCTACGCCGCAAAGCATCAGTCGATGTACGAAACCCTCGAGCTGGGGCGGATGCTGCACAACCCTGCGATCGTGATGAAACAGGAACTGACCGACATTCCGGTGTGGGGCTGGTCCGCAAAACGCTATGGCGTCATCGTCGTCGATCGCGAAGCGTCGGCCGGCGCGTTGCGGCGCATGCTGCGCGACGCCCGTGCCGCACTGGCGGCAAAACGCTCGATCCTGATCTTCCCCGAGGGAACGCGGGTGTCGCCCGGTGAGCAACCAGAGCTGCGCGCGGGGTTTGCCGGGCTCTATCAGATGCTGAAGATCCCGGTGGTGCCGATAGCGATCGACAGCGGGATGGTATGGCCAAAGCACGGGCCCAAGGTCCCCGGTACGGTGACCTTCCGCTTCGGTGAGCCGATTCCGCCCGGTCTGCCGCGCGAAGAGGCCGAGCGGCGCGTCCACGCCGCGATCAACGCGCTGGACGTGCCGCAGCCTTAATCGTGCGTGCGGCCGAAATCGGGGGCCGGATCGTCCTGCCCCTGTTCGATGATGCCGCGGCGGATCGCGCGGGTCTTGCTGAACAGGTCGAACAGTTCGTCCCCCTTGCCCCAGCGGATCGCGCGTTGCAGTGCTGACAAATCTTCCGAAAAGCGCTGCAACATCTCGAGCACGGCTTCGCGATTGGTGAGGAAGACGTCGCGCCACATCGTCGGGTCAGACGCGGCGATGCGGGTGAAATCGCGAAACCCGCCCGCCGAATATTTGATGACTTCGGACCGCGTCACTTCTTCCATGTCCGACGCGGTGCCGACGATCGTGTAGGCGATAAGATGCGGCAAATGGCTGGTGATGGCGAGCACGCGGTCATGATGGTCGGGTGCCATCATCTCGACATCCGCGCCCAGCCTGCGCCAGAATTCGGCGACGCGCTCGACGGCGAGCGGGTCGGCCTCCTCGGGCGGCGTTAGGATGCACCAGCGTTTGTTGAACAGCGTGGCGAAACCCGCCTCGGGCCCCGATCGCTCGGTGCCAGCAACGGGATGTGCGGGCACGATCGTTGCGCCGGGCAACGCTTCCGAGAGCGCGCGGACCACCTCGGCCTTGCAACTGCCGACGTCGCTGACCACGGCGTCGGTCGGCAGGTCGGCTGCGAAACCGGCGGCAGCCGCGCCCATCGCGCCGACCGGAACGCACAGAATCACCAGATCGGCGTCGATCACTGCAGCGCCGCTACTGTCGGCGACATCATCGAAAAGCTGCAGCGCATCGGCGGTCGCGCGGACGTCCGGGTCGGCATCATAGCCGGTCAGCCGCACGGTCGGCATGTTGGCGCGCACGGCGCGCGCGATCGACGATCCGATCAGGCCGATGCCGATGATGGTGACGCGGGCGAAAGGCAACATGGCGGGCCGTGTGGCGGAAGCTCCTCCTTATGGCAAGCTGGCGTTCCGCGGCGCGCCTGCTAGGAGGCGGCAGCGGGAGACGGGAATGCGGGGTAGCGATACGGTCTGGCGTGCGCTGGAACAGGCACGGCGCGCCAATGTGACGGCAAGCGGTCACGCGGCGCCAGTGGTGGGCGAAACGGGGCAGACGCGGCGCGCGGTCTTGCTGGCGCTGGGGGCGACCGGGGTCGCGACAGCGCTTCCCCGTCCGGCCTTTGCCGCTGGAACGGCGAATGGGCCGATCGCGATCATCGGCGGCGGGATCGCGGGCCTGACCGCGCTGTGGCATCTCACCCAGGCAGGCATCGATGCGCGGCTGTACGAAGCGCGCGCACGGCTGGGCGGGCGCGTGTACACCGCGCGCGAGAAGGGGCGGCCGACGCTCGAGGCGGGCGCGCAACTCGTCAACACCGACCATGCCGACATGAAGATGCTGGCGCGCGAATTCGGCACCCCGCTGATCGACCGCAAGGCCGCGGCGCACCGCACGATGATCCTGGCCGATGGCAAGGAAGTGCCCGAGGGCAAGCTTGCCAGCGCGCTGCGCGGGATCGCCGGGCAGATCGACGCAGATTCGGTGCGGCTCGACCAGGATTACGCCCGCGTCGCGATCGAACTCGACCGGATGAGCTTCACTACGTATCTCGACAAGCATGCGGCGTTGATGCCCGAGCCGTGGGTGCGCCATTTGATGGAGGCGACCGCGCGCACCGAATATGGTGTCGAGCCGGGGCAAGCGTCCGCGATCGAACTGGTGTTTAATTTGCCCGCGATCAACGGGCGGCGGATCGACGTGCTCAGCCGCAGCGATGAGCGCTATTTGATTTCGGGCGGCAGCAGCGCGTTGGTTGACGCCATGGCGGCACGGCTGCGCGATCGGATCGAGACCAACCGCCGCGTCGTGCGCGTTGATCCGTTCGGGGCCGGCGTCCGGCTCGTCTTTGCCGATGGCAAGACGGTGGACGCGGCGAACGTGATCGTCACCACGCCCGCCTCAATCACCCGGAAAATCGATTTCCGCGTGCCGTTGCCGCCATTGTGGCGACGCTTCATCGCCGAAGTTGGTCTTGGCACGAACATGAAGGTGCAAGCGGGTATGACTGCGCGCCCGTGGGACAAGGCGATCGGGCGCGGCGGCGAAGTCTGGCAGACCAAGCCGGGCGCTGGCCTCGCAAGCGGTTGGGATGGCAGTGTCCGCGGCGGTGCGGCGAGCGGCGATGTATGGACCTGGTTTCTTGGCGGGGCCGAAGTGGCGGCGGCCGATGGTTCGGAACCCGGTGTGCTGGCGCGCAAATTCGCCGCACAGGTCGAAAAGGGCATCCCGGGCATGACGGCCGCCACAAGCGCGTTCGCGCGGCGGACCAACTGGCACCGCGATCCAATGGCGATGGGGGCCTATGTCAATTTCCGCCCCGGCCAGTTGACGCGCTTCGGGCGGCTGATCTGGGCCGAGGTCGATGGTATCGCCAAGGCGCCGGTCGGCGCGGGGCCGGTGATCTTTGCAGGCGAGCATCTGTCGGACGCTTACCCCGGCTATATGAACGGCGGTGCGCAGACCGGGCGGCTCGCGGCCGGGGTGATCATCGGGAGCCGGGCCAACGCGCGGCGCTTGAGTTGAGCGCCGCTTGATCCTAACCCCCGCGCAATGACCGACGACGTGCGTTTCGGGCTTGCCCGCCATGTGATCTTGCCCGGGCCGCTGCGGCTCGATGGCGGGGCGTTGCTGTCACCGGTCGAGATCGCTTACGAAACCTATGGCACGCTCAACGCCAACGCGTCGAATGCGGTCCTGATCTGCCACGCGCTGACCGGTGACCAGCATGTCGCCAGCCCGCACCCGGTGACCGGTAAGCCCGGTTGGTGGACGCGCATGGTGGGGCCGGGCAGGCCGGTTGATCCGGCGCGGCATTTCATCGTCTGCGCCAATGTGCTGGGCAGTTGCATGGGATCATCGGGTCCGGCAACGGTCAACCCGGCGACCGGCGCACCGTGGGGCATGGGCTTTCCGGTCATCACGATCCGCGACATGGTGCGCGCGCAGGCGATGTTGCTCGATCATCTCGGCATCGCGGTGTTGCAGGCGGTGGTTGGCGGATCGATGGGGGGCATGCAGGCGCTGAGCTGGCCTGCGACTTTTCCGGAGCGGGTGCGCGCGGCGGTGGTGATCGCCTCTACCGCGCGGCACACCGCGCAGAACATCGCCTTTCACGAAGTCGGGCGGCAAGCGGTGATGGCTGACCCGAAATGGCGCGGCGGTGCCTATTACGATCTGGGCGACCCACCCGCCGCTGGCCTCGCGGTGGCGCGGATGGCCGCGCACATCACCTATCTGTCCGAGGCCGGGCTGACCGAGAAATTCGGCCGCCGCCTGCAAGCGCGGCCTGACCGACCCGATGGCGCGATCAGCTTCGGGTTCGACGCCGATTTCCAGATCGAAAGCTATTTGCGGCACCAGGGGATCAGCTTTGTCGATCGCTTCGACGCGAACTCGTACCTCTACATCACCCGCGCGATGGATTATTTCGATCTGGGCGGTGAGCATGGCGGGCCGCTCGCCAATGCTTTTCGCGCGACCAAAGCCCGGTTCTGCCTTGTCAGCTTCGATACCGACTGGCTTTATCCGACCGCCCAATCACGCGCGATCGTCCATGCGCTCAACGCGGCGGGCGCGCCGGTCAGTTTCGTCGAACTGTCGAGCCCCTATGGCCACGACGCGTTTTTGCTGGACGCGCCCGAGATGAACCGCGTGGTCGATGGGTTTTTGAGGGCGGGGGCATGACGCTCCGTCCCGATCTCGCGATCATCGCCGAACACGTCGCGCCGGGCAGCCGTATTCTCGATGTCGGGTGCGGCGATGGTGCGCTGATGGCGGCGCTCCGCGATTCGAAGGGCGTCGATGCACGAGGTCTGGAGCTGGACGCGGGCAATGTCGCCGCCGCCGTCTCGCGCGGGCTTTCGGTAATCCAGGGCGACGCCGATGTAGATCTGGCCGAATATCCCGATGCGAGCTTCGACTATGCGATCCTCAGCCAGACGCTGCAGACTGCGCACCGTCCCGATGTGGTGCTCGATCATTTGCTGCGGATCGGTCGGCGGGCGTTCGTGTCCTTCCCCAATTTCGCGCATTGGCGCGTCCGCATGTCGCTCTTGTGGGGCGGGCGGATGCCGGTGACGCGGTTGCTGCCGGAACGCTGGTACGACACGCCCAACATCCACCACGTCACGATCGACGATTTCCGCAGCTTCGTCGGCGAACGTGGGATCGAGGTGGAGGGCGCCTGGTTCCTGTCCGGCGACAAGCGCACCACCACAGCTGCAGCCAACATCCTGGCCGAGCACGCTGTTTTCCAGTTACGCATATTGAGCGAGATCAAGGAACCAAAAGGTCCGATGCGGGGTTAGCGCTCCATCAATCCATCAGGACCACCGTTATTGTCATGCCCGCCACCGCGCTTATCGTAGAAGACGAGATTTTCGTCGCGCTCGACCTCGAACGTATCCTCATCGATGCGGGCTATGCGGTAAAGGCGATCGCGGCAGACCGGACCGGCGCACTGGAGGCGGCGGCCGATTGCAGCTTCGCATTGGTCGACATCAATTTGCGCGACGGGCCCACCGGCCCCGAACTCGCGCGCACCTTGGCGCAGGATTATGGGCTCAAGGTCGTCTTCGTGACGGCCAATCCCGGTCAGATCGCCGAGCCGAGCGGTGCGCTCGGGTATGTGCGCAAGCCGTTCAGCGCCGATGCGATTCTCGCGGCAGCCGCTGTCGCGACCGAGGGCCCCGCGGTCAATCCGCCGCCGCACCAGGACTTCGTTCCGCTCGTCTGAGTTTTACGATCGGGCAGCTTAGGTTCGGCTCAGCGACGATTTTGGAATCGCGATTTCGACGCGTAGTCCGGCTGGATCCCAATCGCGTTTCACCATACCGCCCAATTGCCGTACGGCGCTCAATTCGATCAATTGCGACCCAAAGCCCGTTTTCGCGGGCGCGCTTACGGCCGCGCCGCCGCGCTCGCACCAGTTGAGCAGAAGGCGATCCTGCTCGGAATGGATGTCGACGGTGATTGTGCCGCGTTCGTTGGCCAGCGCGCCATATTTCGTCGCGTTGGTGGCAAGTTCGTGGAAGAGCAAGGCGATCGGCGTCGCCGAACGATCATCGATTTCGACATCCTCGCCTTCCACCACAATGCGCGCGCCTTCCTGCGGCTGATACGGCAGGAACAGCTCGCCCAGCAGCCCGTGCAGGCTGGTCGGTGCCGCGGTCGGGCGCGATTGGGCACTATGCGGCCGCACGAAATCATGCGCCCGGCCAAGCGCGGTCACGCGCGCGCGCAAATCCGCCGCGATGGTGGCAAATTCGGGAGTACCGCGGGCCGAAAATGCGATCAGACCAGAAATCACCGCGAAGATGTTCTTGATCCGGTGGCTGAGCTCCTGCGCAATGATCTCGCGCTCCTCGCTCGCCTCTTTCTGCTCGTGAATGTCGGTGCACGTCCCGAACCAGCGCACGATCGCCCCTGCCTCGTCGCGGATCGGCAGCGCGCGGCCCAGCGTCCAGCGATATTGGCCGTCATGGCGGCGCAAGCGATATTCGATCTGGTACGGGTCGCCGGTCGCTAGCGAATGCTCCCACAACCGCCGCGCCCGGTCCTGATCGTCGGGGTGGAACATGTCGTTCCAGCCTTCTCCATCGGTCGAGCCCGCCGGCACGCCGGTAAATTCGTACCATCGGGCATTGTAATAATCATGGTTGCCGTCGGGCTGAGTCGACCAGACCATTTGCGGCATCGTATCGGCAAGCGTGCGGAACCGCCCTTCGCTGTCGCTGATTGCGGCGCGCGAGGCAGCCGTGGATTGACTGTCGCTCAACCGCATCATCACGTCCGCCGCCAGCACGCGCAACCCTTGCGCTTGTAACGGGGTGAGCCCGTCGCGCGGGACCGTGTCGATCACGCACAGCGCCCCGAGCGCGATCCCGTCCGCCCGGATCAGAGGTGCGCCGGCGTAGAAGCGCAACCCTGCCTCGCCTGTGACGAGCGGATTGTCGGCAAACCGCGGATCCTGGCTCGCATCCGGCACGACCATGATCTCATCGCTGAGCATCGCGTGCGCGCAGAATGACGTTTCGCGCGGACTCTCCGTCGTGTCGTACCCGGTGCGTGCCAGGAAAGTCTGGCTCGTTTCCTCGACGATACTGATTAGCGCGGTCGGAGCGGCGCACAGCGCCGCTGCGAAGTCGGTCAGGCGGCTGAGCGCGGCGTCGTCCCGAAGCGTATCCAGATCATGCTCGGCAATTGCGGCCGCACGAATGCTCTCGTTGCTGGTCCAACTGGATAGGTCCGGCTGGAGCCGTTTAAAAAGATCGATCATGACAGCAGGAACGCCGATGGCTCGTTTGGGTTCAGAACGGAACGTCGTCGTCGAGATCGTCGGCAAAGCCACCGCGCGCCGCGCCGCCCGATGGAGCCCCGCCGCCGCGCGCCGCGCCACCGCGATTGCCACCGCCATAGCCGCCGCTCGATCCACCGCCGAAATCGTCATTGCCGCCGAAATCGTCGCGCCCGCTTGATCCGCCGCCGCCGCCGCCGCTACCACCGCCGGGTGCGCCGTCGAGCATCGTCAGCACGCCGTTGAAGCCCTGCAGCACGATTTCGGTCGAATATTTATCGTTACCCTGCGCGTCCTGCCATTTGCGAGTCTTGAGCTGGCCCTCGATGTAGACTTTCGAGCCCTTGCGCAGATAGCGCTCGGCCACGCCGCCCAACGCTTCGTTGAAGATCGCGACCGAATGCCATTCGGTCTGTTCCTTGCGCTCGCCGGTGTTCTTGTCCTTCCACGATTCGGACGTGGCGATGCGCAGATTGACGACCTTGCCGCCATTCTGGAAGCTCTTGCTCTCCGGATCGCGGCCGAGATTGCCGACGATGATAACCTTGTTGACGCTGCCCGCCATATCGCGATTCCCTAAAGTCCGAGTCCGATCGCGGCCCAATAGGTCGCGCCTGCTGCGATGTAAGCGAGCGCGAACAAATAGCCAACCATGAAGGCGGGCCATTTCCATCCATTGGTCTCGCGCCGCGTCACCGCGATCGTCGAGATGCATTGCGGCGCGAATACGAACCACATCAGGAAGGCGAGCGCGGTCGGCAAGCTCCAGCGTGCCTGCAGATTGCGGCGTAATTGTCCGTCGCCGCGCGGATCATCGGGATTGTCGATCGAATAGACCGTCGCGATCGCGCCGACCGCCGCTTCGCGCGCGGCCATGGCGGGCAACAAAGCGAGCGCGATATCGTGGTTGAAGCCGATCGGCTTAACCACCACCTCGATTCCCGAAGCGATCCGCCCGGCGATCGAATATTCGCTCTGCTTCTGCCCGGCGGGCGCAACCGGATAGCTGGCCAGCGCCCATAGCAGAACGATCGTCAGTGCGATCGTGGTGCCAGCGCGTTTCAGGAAGATCTCTGCGCGGCTCCACAGTCCGATCGCGATATCGCGCAGCCGCGGCATCTGATATTTGGGCATTTCCATCATGAAGCCCGACGACACACCCGCGGTCACCGTCCGCCGCAGCACCAGCGCCACGACGAACGCGCCGACCAGGCCCATCAGATACAACGCGAACATCACCAGTCCCTGCAGGCCGACGAACGGCAGGACGCGGGTGTCGGGGATCAGCGCGCCGATCACCAGCGTATAGACCGGCAATCGCGCCGAACAGGTCATCAGCGGCGCGATCAGGATCGTCGTCAGCCGGTCCTTCTCATCCTCGATCGTGCGCGTCGCCATGATGCCGGGGACGGCGCAGGCAAAGCTCGACAGCAAGGGGATGAACGCGCGGCCCGACAGGCCGACGCTCGCCATCACGCGGTCCATCAGGAAGGCGGCGCGGACCATATAACCCGATGCCTCAAGCACGAGGATGAAGGCGAACAGGATCAGGATCTGCGGCAGGAACACGATCACCGCCCCGACCCCGGCAAGCAGCCCGTCGGTCAGCAGCGAGCGCAGCGGCGTTGCCGTCATCGACCCGCGGATCGCTTCCTGCAGCCACGCGATCCCGGCGCTGATCGCGTCGGCGGGAACGGTCGCCCAGCTGAACACCGCCTGGAACATCGTAAACAGGATGACCATCAGCAGCAGCACGCCCCAGATCGGGTGGAGCGCGACCGAATCGAGCGCATGGGCCCAGCGCCTGACGGGTGCTTCCGATATGGTGGCCCCTTGCGCGATCTTCCGCGCACGGCGTTGCAGCGTGACGATGTCCTCGCCGATCGCCGGGTCGCTCGGACGCAGGCGGATCGCGGCGGTTTCGAGGATCAACGTGGCGAGCGTGACCTTGACCTCATCGAGCCCGCGCCGCCGCACCGCGACGGTCGGGATCACCGGCACGCCGAGTTCGCGCGAAAGGATGTCTGGATCGAGCGTCAGCCCGTCGCGCGCCGCCAAGTCAATCATGTTGAGCGCGACCACGACCGGCAGGCCGAGCGCGATCAATTGCAGGGCGAAGCGCAAATGATTGTCGAGGTTCGAGGCATCGACCACCACGATCAGCGCATCAGGCAGTCGCTCGCCGATTTGCGCGCCGGTCACCACGTCGCGCGTCACGCGCTCGTCGGGGCTGGAGGGCTCGAGACTATAGGCGCCGGGCAGATCGACCAATTCGACGATCCGGCCATCGGGCAGCACGAGCTTGCCCGAATGCCGTTCGACCGTGACGCCGGGATAATTGCCGACCTTCTGCCGCGCGCCGGTCAGTGCATTGAACAGCGCGCTCTTGCCGGCATTGGGATTGCCGACCAGCGCCACCAGCGGCGTATCGGCCATTTACTGTGCGACGAGTGAGACGAAAATCGCGCCCGCGACCGCGCGGCGAAGCGCGACGGTCATCCGCCCGATGCGGCAGGCGATCGGCCCCTTGCCCAGGCTGGCACGGTGCAACACTTCGACGCCGACACCTTCATCGAAACCGAGTTCGCGCAAGCGCCGTGCTTCGGGCGTCGACAGATGCGACCAATCGATCGCCGCGACGGTCGCGCACTGCCGCTGCGGCAGCGATTCGAGGCTGAGCGAAGGCTTCACGGGACTCGACATGTTCATGCTGCGACTGATTATCAATAACGGCGGGGTCACGCCAGCGTTAAATGCGAACCATTCTCACACCGCCGGATAGCGCAGCCGCCCGACGAAGCGGGAAAAGCTCGGGCGCAATTCGCTTTGGCCAACCAGGCGGGACTTGGCTTTTTCAAACCGCATGATCCCCTCGATCCGGCGGCCGAGGAAGGCGCTGGTGTCGGCATGGCTCGCACTCTCGTCATCGAGGAAGACGGTGATCGTCGCGGCATAGACGCCGCCCAAGATCGTGCGCTTGGTATAATGATTGTAATCGGTCGCGGTGTCGCCGGCTGCGCGCCACATTACGTCCGCCGCGCGCCAGCCGAGCTTCACGCCGCGCAGCGCATTTTGGGGGAGTGCCAGGATCGCGAGCGCGCGGCGGAGTGCCTCGCGATTCGGCGCGGTCTCGGCGAGGCGGGCCTCGACCAAGGCGGTGATCTTCGCACGGATCTTCATGGGCTCAAGCCGTTCGGGCGGCAGGTGCGCAAGCATCGCGGCGTCGATCGCGGCAAACCAGGCGTCGATCATGTCGACCGCGCCGCCGGGAAAGGCGAGCCGCGCGACGTCGCGATCGACGCCCGCGCTATCCGCCGCCAGATCGCGCGCCTCGTCGCCCCAGCCGTCGAACCCGGCATTGGCGGCGATGGCGGGCGCAAGGCCCAAGCGGATTTCGTCGAGCGTGCCTTCGGCGAGCGAAGCGGAGGGCGTGGCGGTGGCGGTGGAGTCGGTCATGTCCGCAAACTTAGGCGCGCGGACGGCGGCTGACCAGTACCAGCGCGACCGCGACACAGAGTGCGCCGATAAGATCCGGCAGGCCAAGCCGCTCGTTGTAAACGACCCAGCCGATCGTCCCCGCCACCACCGGCTGGGTCAGCAAGCCGAGGCCAACGGTCAGCGGCGGCAAGCGGCCCAGCGCGTAGATCATCAGCCCCTGCCCGATGATCTGGCTGACCAGGGCGAGCCCCAGCAATGGCGTCCAGTCGGTCGGCACCAGCTTTTCGCCGAGCAGCAGCACGAAGGCCAGCAGCGGCAATACGCTCGCCATCGTCGACAGCGCGAGTGCGGGCAGCGGCGCCATCGTCGCGCGAGCGCGCGCCATCACGATGAAATAGCCGGTGTAAAGGATGCCGGCGAGCAGACACAGCAGATCGCCCGTCAGATTGCGCGGATCGAGCTGATAGGATCGCCCCATCAAGAGCGCCGCGCCGACCGTGGCCAGCGCCAGCGCCACGCCCTGCAGCCGCGTCGGCCAGGCGCGCGCGATCAGAAAACCGTAGATCGGGAACATCAACGTCGCCGAATTGCCGAACAGCGTCGCGTTGGCGAGCGTCGTGCGCAGAATGCCGAGGTGCCAGCTCCCCAGATCGG